>CAZLBB010000005.1:0-97442 GCA_964557415.1 uncultured Rhodospirillaceae bacterium | reverse complement strand
AAGCCGCGCCGGACGAGGGCCTGGCGCACGCTCTCGCCGCGCTCGGGCGTCGCCAGCGGGCCGACGCGCACCCGGTAGCGGAGCTGTTCGTCGACATACGCGGTGTAGACGCCGGTGCGGCCGAGCCCGGTCAGCGAGCGGCGGGTCCGCTCGGCCTCCTCCCGCGTGACGAACGACGCCGCCTGAACGAACAGCCGCGCTGGCGGACTGGGGGTGCGGCGGGCGAAGCGCTCGGGCTCGGCCTCCGGCCCGGCGACGCCGGTGCCCGGCGCGAGGCGGCCGAGGTCTTCGGCGCGCGCGCGATCCGGCTCGGGCGCCGTTGCCTGCTGGGCGGGGCTGCGCGGCGGGGGCGACGTGATCGGTGTCGGTGCGCCCACCGGGCGCGGCGCGATTTCGGTTTCGCGCACCTCGCGGGCCGGCCGCGCGGCGGGGTTCTGGCGATAGCGATCGTCTCGGTATGTGCCTTCGTCGCGCGAGGCAGATTGCTCATAAACGCAGCCGCCCAATACGAGGGCGGCCAAGACAAATCCAAGACTCGCTTTCACCATTGCTTGCCCGCTTTCCCAAGAATCCCCGTTATTATTATGCGAATCTTAGCATGTTGTTTACCATACCCTCAATTCCTATTGCGCGAGTATTGTGAAATATCTGCACGGATCGGCTGTAGCACGCTCAACGCGCCGCTCGCGCGCCGCGATTGCCGGCGCAACAGGCCAACATGTGCAATGGGACTCCGGCTAACGGCCGAAGGAACTGGAGCGGGAGACGGGATTTGAACCCGCGACCCTCACGTTGGCAACGTGATGCTCTACCCCTGAGCTACTCCCGCACGCCAGCGCCCGGCGCCGCTCAAGAAGCGGCCGGGCGCGGCGAGCGGCGGATCATATAGAAAAGCCTTGCTATTGCAAGTGCGTGGCTGCGGCCTGCTCGGGCCGATCTCCCGCCCCAGCGCCCCGCATAAATACCTGAAGGATTTTAGGAATTCGTTGCATGGCGAAATCGTGACAGAAAATACACGCAGCGCCTGCGATGATTTGTTGAGCTTGTCCCCGCAGCCGTGATAAGCGGGCCGTCCCCTCGGGGGAATCGTCACGGCATCGGCAGAGGTACGTCATGCGGAATGGCCAAGTGCTGACGCGCGGCTTGCATGTCCTGGGCATGGCAGGGGCGGTTCTCGCCGCCATGGCCGCTTTGAGCGTTGCGCCGCCCGCCGCGGCGCGCGAGATCCAGCTCAAGTGCAAGCACGAGCTGGCGACGCGGCCGGCGCTGTGGGTGTTCGACACCGACACGCGCAACTTCTATTTCGACGACGGCAAGCGCGTGCCGGCGACCATCGTGATCAACGAGTCGCAGATCACCGTGAAGCAGATCGAGGAGCAGCCGGTCTGCCATCTCGGCAAGGGTTGCACCAACGGCAAGCAGGTGACCGAGTTCACCACGGTCATCAACCGCAAGGCGGGCACCTATCTTGTGTTCTGCAAGAACGTTCAGGACGATTCCAACAACTGGAAGCCTGGTCAGAACTGCTTTCCGCAAGGCCCCAACAAGGGCGTCTGCGACAAGGACTGAGCAGCCCGTCCGGGTTCGGCCGGCGCGGCTATTTCGCGCGTCTCAGGATGGCGTGATAGCGACGTACCTGCAGGTGGCCGCTCTCGAGCGCGCGCAAGCGATGCACGCATAGCTCGGCGTCGTTGAGCATCTGCAGCAGCACGGGCCGCGGCGGGCGTTTCTCGCCCAGCCCCTCCAGGCAGGCATGCCAGCCCGCCAGCACCGCGCGCCAATAGCGCGGCGTCATGTCCTCGTCGATGCGCGTGTCGAGCTTGAGATCGTTCAGCGTGGCGGTGGTTTCCTCGCCGCTCCACGGGTGGGCGGCGAAAGTGTCGGCCTCGAGCCAGGCGGCGATGTCGTCCGTCATGAGCCCCGGTTTGCGCAGCACGAAGTCGGTGAACAGCACTTGGCCGCCATTGGCCATGCCACGCGCGATCGCGGTCAGCAGGCCCCGCTTGTTCTGCGCGCGGTAGAAGGTTTCCTTGGCGAAAATGGCGTTGTACTTGCGCGGCGGCAGCGAGAGCTTCTCGATGTCGTAGGCGGCGATCGGTGCACGCGTCTTCATGCCGGCCTTGACCGACAGATGCATCGCCGCGCTGGCGAAATCGGGATCGGGCTCCATGCCGGTGATCCAGATCTTGTAGCGCTCGGCCACCGCCCGCGTACCGCCGCCAAGCCCCGCGCCGAGGTCGAGCACCGTCATCTTCTCGTCGAGCGCGAAGGGCTTCACCAGGTCGGGCACGTAGTTCCTGCCGAGCGGTTCGTGGAAGCCTTCACCCCACAGCTTGGTGGCTATCGCGAGCCTCTCGGCCGTCATGCGCGGTCGCGGCCCTGCGCCGGTGAGCAAGGGCAGGTCCGGCACAGCGGGGTCGCGCGGCTGCGACGTCACCGGCGCTGCCCGGTGCTGGTCCGGGTCGTAGGGGTCGCGTCCGTCCCACCAGTCGCGGAACTTGGAGGCAGCCCGGCCGAGGCTGCCTTGGCTGGGGCGCACTTGCGACGATATGGCCAGGGTCTGGCCCATGGCTTCGCTGTTACCTATGCGTTCCTCGCCGACGGGGGACGTTCCCGGGCGGTTATTCCGGGCCGCCTGCGCGTACCCCATGTAACCGCTACACGAGGAGCGGTTGAGAAAGCGTTACCTGATAAACACTTAACGCGAATGAGACTTAATCGGCTGCGTTCCGGCCGGGCGCCTGCCTGCTCGCGACCGCGCGAACCGCATCGTTCGCGGAAGAAGCCGGGGCCGGGCCGGCGAGGAAGGAGTGGTGGGCGCGACAGGGATTGAACCTGTGACCCCTACGATGTCAACGTAGTGCTCTCCCGCTGAGCTACGCGCCCACTTGGATCGGCCCGTCCGGACTACCCGCGCGGGATGCCGCGCCGCGGGAGCGGCGGCGCCCACGCCGGGTTCGGGACGGCGCGCGACATAGCATCAAACGCACGCCGCGCGCAAGCCGAGGCCGCCGCGGTCGCACGATTCCTGGCGCCCGCATTCGCCTCCGGCCCGGCGCTTGCCGTTCATGACCGGCAGGCGTGACAGGCAAACGCGATTGCCCTAAATCAGACGCATGGACACAGCGGCCGCATGGGTCGGCGTCAAGCCGCCGCCGTTCGAGGTGTTGGCGCCGGAGCGCCAAGCCGTGCCCCTGGTCGTCGCCTCGCCGCATAGCGGTGCGCATTATCCGCCCGAGTTCGTCGCCGCTTCGCGACTCGACCCGATCGCGCTTCGCCGCTCGGAGGACAGCTTCATCGACGAGGTCTTCAGCGCCGCACCCAGCCTCGGCGCCCCGCTGCTGCGCGCGCTGTTTCCCCGCGCCTATATCGATCCGAACCGCGAGCCCTACGAACTCGACCCGGCGATGTTCGAAGACACCTTGCCGGGCTACGCCAACACGCGCTCGCCGCGCGTGGCCGCGGGCCTCGGCACCATCGCGCGCGTGGTCGCGACCGGCCGCGACATCTATCGCGACAAGCTGCGTCTGGTGGAGGCGCTGGAGCGCATCCAGGCCCTGTACCAGCCCTATCACGGCGCGCTCCGGCGGCTGATCGCCGATACACGCCAGGCTTTCGGCTGCTGCCTTTTGATAGACGGCCACTCCATGCCCTCGGTCGGCGGCCCGATGGACACCGACGCCGGTCGCGCCCGGGTCGACGTGATCCTGGGCGACGTGCACGGTGCGTCCTGCGCCGCGATCGTCACCGACACGGCCGAGCGCTCGCTGCGCCAACTCGGCTATGCGGTCACGCGCAACAACCCGTATTCGGGCGGGTTCACCACGCAGAACTACGGGCGCCCGCGCCGCGGCGTGCATGCGCTGCAGATCGAGATCAATCGCGCGCTCTACATGGACGAGGAGACGATCACCCGCAAGGACGCGATCGTCAGCCTCACGCGCGACATGGCCAAGGTGATGGCGGCGCTCGGCGCGATCGACCGCCGCCTGCTGGCGGTTGCTTGACCTCTGCGATGCGCGAGGCGGCTCGCCCGGATGAACCCGTGCCCACGGCACGGCAGGCCACCCCCGTGGTGCGTGATGCCGTGCCCGCAGACCTGCCCGCCATACAGGCGATCTACGGCCATCACGTGCTGACCGGGCTCGGCTCGTTCGAGGAAACGCCGCCGGTGCTCGGGGAGTTGGAGAAGCGCTATCGCGCTGTGGTCGATCTCGGACTGCCCTACCTGGTGGCGGAACTCGACGGCAAGGTCGTCGGCTTCGCCTATGCCGGCGCCTTTCGGCCGCGCCCGGCCTACCGCAACACGGTCGAGAACTCCGTCTATGTCGCCCCGGGCCTGGAAGGCCGGGGCGTCGGCCGCGCGCTACTGGGGATGCTGGTCGACCGCTGCACCGCCGCCGGACGGCGGCAGATGATCGCCGTGATCGGCGGCGGCTACGACAACGCCGGCTCGGCCCGGCTGCACGCCGCGCTCGGGTTCAAGGAATGCGCCCTGCTGCGCGCCGTCGGCTGGAAGTTCGGCCGCTGGCTCGACGTGCTGATGATGCAGCGTCCCCTCGGCGCTGGCGCCGACAACCCGCCCGACCGCTGACCGGCGGCAGCCGACATCGGTGCCGGGAGCGATTCGCCCTAAACTGTTTGCCTACATATGAAAAAAAACGGGCCGCGTCGAAGGACACGGCCCGAGTTTAGGGAGGAAACGCCCAAGAAGAGCACGACAGGAACCTGTCGCGCAGCCTTCATTCGGCGTCGCACAATATGGCACCGGTGCAGACGTAATGCAAATAGAATCGGAAAAATTTCCCAATTTCATAATGTTACCATAAAGCAGCCAAAATCTGTTTGCTCGCCGTGCCCGCATTTTGCTGCAATGCACAAGTCCGCGGCATGACATGTCCAATTTCTGGCCAGTGACCCGGGCCGCTCTGACGCAATTGGCATGGTGGTTGCGACCCGGTCCCGGTAAGGAGAGTCGCATGGCTGGAATTGCCGGGTTCTGTCCCCGATCCGTATTTGTACTGGCCGCACTGGCGCTGGCGCTGGTCTTGGCTGGTCCCCAAGCTGGAAAAGCCGAGATATTCGGGCCGCTTATCCGCACGTCGGACGACCCGTGCGGGCGGGCCATCGACCGCGCCGAGCGCGCCGGCAACATCCCGGCCCAGCTCCTGACCGCGGTTGCCCTCACCGAATCGGGCCGGCGCCACGCCGAGCTCGGGGAAAGAATTGCCTGGCCCTGGACCGTCAATAATGCCGGCGACGGCCGGTTCTACGAAACCAAGGCGGAGGCCATGGCGGCCGTGCGCCGGCTGCGGGCGCGCGGCGAGCGCAACATCGACGTCGGATGCATGCAGATCAGCCTGCTGCACCATCCCGACGCCTTCGCCAGCCTCGAGGAAGCCTTCGATCCCGAAACCAACGTCGCCTATGGCGCGCGCTTCCTGAAGGAGCTGCGCGACGCCAAGCGGTCGTGGTCACTGGCTGTCGCCAATTACCATTCCGCCACGCCGGAGCTGGGCCAAGCCTATCGCAAGAAGGTGTTCGACGCGTGGACCCAGGCGCGGATCGACCACGACCGCAAGCACCAGGCGACGGTGATGGCCGAGTATCGCGAGCGCATGGCGCGCAAGCAGGCGCCGGGCGTCACCGTACTGCGCCCGCGCATCGGTCAGGACCGCTTCGCCTGGATCGCCGCCAGCAGGTCGGGCGCATCCTTGGCCCAGCGCGCCCAGTCCGCCGCGCCCAATCCCCAGCGATTGGCGTGGCCGCCATCGGCGCCGCGCGACAGCAAGAGCTTCACCATCACCGACTGACCCTGCGCCGCCGCCTGCATCAATGCGGTATTGCCGGCCTCGCCCGCGTCGTCGACAGGGGCGCCGCAATCAAGCAGAAGCTCGACCAACGCCGTCTCGCCGCTTGCCGCCGCCAGCACGATCGCCGGGTCGCCCGTCGCCGACCGCGCCTTCGCGTCGGCTCCGCCGTCGAGTGCCCGCCGGGCCGCCTCGACGTCGCCGCGGTTGATCGCCGCCAACAGGTCCTGGTCGCTCACCGTGCCTCCCCGGCGCGCGCGTTGATCCGCGCGCGCAAACAATTGGATTGGCGGCCGGATCGGCGGCCGCTCTAGCCAAGCGGGCGATTATAGCGACAATGAGACGTCCGTCCCGTCTGGAGAGCACCTGCCGCATGTCCATTGACGTCGCCCGCGCCCGCGCCGAGACGCCGGGCACCGCCCACGTGCTGCATTTCAACAACGCCGGGATGGCGCTGACGCCCGCGCCGGTGCTCGATGCCGTGAAGGAGCATCTCGACCTCGAAGGCCGCATCGGCGGCTACGAGGCGGCCGACCGCGCCGACCCGGCGGTCGAGCGCGTCTACGACGCCGTCGCGGCGCTGATTGGCGGCGGGCGCGACGAGATCGCGATCGTCGAGAACGCCACGCGCGCCTGGGACATGGCCTTCTACGGCATCGGCTTCCAGGCCGGCGACCGCATCCTGACGGCCGTGTCCGAATACGCCAGCAATTACATCGCCTTCCTGCAGGTGGCGCGGCATAGCGGCGCCGTCGTCGAGGTGGTGCCGAACGACGCCAGCGGCCAGCTCGACGTCACCCAGCTCGAGCGCATGATCGACGGCCGTGTCCGCCTGATCGCCGTCACGCACGTGCCGACCAATGGGGGCCTCGTCAACCCGGCCGAGGCGATCGGCCGCGTCGCGCGCGCGCACGGCATCCCCTATCTGCTCGACGCCTGCCAGTCCGTCGGCCACTTGCCGGTCGATGTCGGGCGGATCGGCTGCGACATGCTGTCGGCTACCGGCCGCAAGTACCTGCGCGGTCCGCGTGGCACCGGCTTTCTTTACGTGCACCGGAACTTCCTCGACCGGCTGGAGCCGCCCTTCCTCGACCTGCACGCGGCCAAGTGGGTGGCCATGGACCGCTATGAGATCCGCCCCGACGCGCGCCGGTTCGAGAACTGGGAGGGCAATGTCGCCGCCAAGATCGGCCTCGGCGTCGCCGTGGACTATGCGCTCTCGTGGGGCATGGACGCCATCTGGGCGCGCATCGGATCGCTCACCGCACGGTTGCGCGCGCAGCTCGGCGAGCTTCCCGGCGTCGAGCTGCGCGACCTCGGCGCGACCAGGTGCGGCATCGTGACGTTCACGAAGCGCGACGTCGAGCCCGCTGCGATACGACGGGCGCTGGCAGCCCGGCGCATCAACGTGACGACCTCCAGCCGCTTCTCGACGCTCATCGACATGACCGGGCGCCGGCTCGATATGGTCGTGCGCGCCTCGGTCCACTACTACAACAGCGAGGACGAGATCGACCGCTTCGTCCGCGCGGTGGCGGAGATACGCTGATGTCCGAGCAACGTCACGTCACCGTGATCGGTGCCGGGATCGTCGGCGTGTGCTGCGCGCTGTACCTGCAGCGCGAAGGCTTGCGCGTGCGGCTGGTCGATCGTGGCGCGCCGGGTGAGGGCGCATCCTTGGGCAACGCCGGCAATCTCGGCTTCGCGTCCTGCGTGCCGGCGGCGATGCCCGGCGTGCTCAAGAAAGTGCCGCGCATGCTGTTCGACGCCGAGGCGCCGCTCAAGCTGCGCTGGTCGCACATGCCGCAGTCGCTGCTCTGGTTCCTCAGCTTCGTCTGGAACGCGCGACCGGCGCGCGTCGAGGCGATCGCCGATGCGCGCAACAGCCTGCTGAAGCGCCTGCACGAGGGTTACCAGCCGCTGATCGAGGACGCCGGCGCCGAAGCCCTGATCAACCCCAGCGGGCTGATGATGACCTGGGAGAGCGAGGAGGCCTTCCAGGGCGCGGCCTATGCACTCGACCTGCGCCGCCGCCGTGGCGTGGCGTTCGACATCCTCGACGGGCACGAGGCGCGTCAAATCGAGCCGGCACTCGCGCGCAGCGTGGCGCGCGCCGTGTTCATTCCGCGTCTCGCCCATGTCCTGGACCCGCTCAAGCTGACGCAGGTCCTGGCGGGCAACTTCGAGCGGCGGGGCGGCGAGGTCCTGCGCGCTTCCGTCCGGGGCTTCGAAATCGGCCCGGACGGGCCAAGGCGGATCCTGACCGAGAGCGGTACGCTCGATGCCGGCACGATCGTGATCGCCGCTGGCGTCTGGTCGCGCGCGCTCGCAGCCGAACTCGGCACTGCGGTGCCGCTCGAGGCCGAGCGCGGCTATCACGTCATGTTCGCCGATCCGCCCGTGCATCTGCGCGTAGCAGTCATGTCGGGTGACCGCTACATCGCCGTCACGCACATGGCGAATGGCGTGCGCGCGAGCGGCATCGCCGAGTTCGCCGCGCCCGACGCTCCGCCCGACATGGCCAATGCCCGCCTCGTGCAGCGTCATGCCCAGGCGCTGATCCCCGCGCTCAGGTCGGACCCGTCGAGCCAATGGATGGGACCGCGACCCTCGCATCCCGACTCGAAGCCGGTGATCGGCCGTTCGCCGCGCTTCGCCAACGTCTTCTTCGCCTTCGGCCACGACCATATCGGCCTGGCGCTGGGCGGCATCACCGGCAAGCTGATCGGCGATCTGGTCGCGGGGCGGGCGCCCAGCGTGGACCTTGAGCCGTTCCGGCCCGACCGGTTCTAGCGGCCGCGGTCGGCCCGTCAGCCGGGCGCGGGCGCGTCCTTCAGCGCAAACAGCAGGTTGAACACATAGGGCGTGTCGACGGCCTCGTCGTCGCGCAAGGGACGGCACACTTTCTTACCGCCGCAGATGTCGAACCCGGTCAGGTTGACCAGGTAGCTGGTATAGCCGCGCTCGGCGAAGAACCGGCGGATGCCTCCCTCGTTGCCGCCGGTCGCTTTCAGCGCGCCGCGGTTGATCTCGCAGATCACATAGGTCGGCCGGTCGTGCTGCAGGAACCGCCGGGCGCCAGACAGCACCTGCGGCTCCCAGCCTTCGGCGTCGATCTTCACCATGCGTACCCGGCTGAACAGCCCGCCGCGCCCGATCTCGTCGAGCGTCATCACGGCCACGTCGACTTGGTGGTGCTCGACCGCGGATTTCGGGAACCGCGGGGCGGTGCCGACGTCCCACAGCGCGCTTTCCCCTTCGTTGTCCGCATTGACGTGCAGCGGCATGACGTCGTTGCGCGCGCCGATCGCGCAGTTGAACGCGTGCACGTTGGCATACCCGTTGATCACCAGGTTGGTCGCCAGTCGGCGATAGGTCTCGGGATTCGGCTCAAAGGCGAAGACCCGGCCGGCGTCGCCGACCAGCGCACGCGCCAGAATCGCGTAATAGCCAACATGCGCGCCAACATCGATGAACGCGTCGCCGGGCCGCAGCAGGTTCACCAGCAGCGTCGAGCTGGGCCCTTCGTACATCTGCCCCGCGCGCAGCAGTCGGTGTATCGTGCCTTGCGTCGTCTGCGTCGTATCCAGCTCGATGATGAACGCCACGTCGCGCCCGTCCGGCATCCTCAACTGCGCCTTGGTGCGTTCCACCGTCATGCGTCCACCCTGGCTCAAGCAATGCCCGGTCGGGTGGACGATGTCCACAGGCCAAGCGCGCCGGCTGCGCCTGCCCTTGCGCAGCCGGCTGCCTGCCGGGCGTCAGCGCGGCTTGACCGCGTTGGGGCGCCAGAGCTGCTGGATCGGAAGCGGCACCGACGAACGACGTACCTGGATCGTGGCCGGCAGGTCGGCGGGGCCGGCGATCTGGACGCGGGCGCGGGTGCGCTCGAACCCGTCGGCTTCCACGTCCAGCAGGTAGAAGCCGCGCGGGGCGGCGATGGTCACGTCGCTGCGCGCCTCGGCGAGGCTGCGCTGCCCGACCGGCGCGCCCGTCGCCGCGTCGCGAACGATCACGCGCGCACCCGGCGATGGCGCCCGGCCACCTTCGAACACGACTACGACCGAGCGGCGGAACGTCTCGGCCGACGGCGCCGCTATGGCCGTGCCGAAGAGCAGGGACGAGACCGCTGGTGGATGGGCGGCCGAGAGATTGATCTCGCTCGAGTACGGAATGGCCTTGAACGGCGCGAGCGTGGTGAAGACCGCGAAAACGGCGAGCCCCTGGGCGAAGGCCTCGCCGCGGCCGCGCGGCGGGCGGACCACGAACAGGCAAAGCGCGATCGCCACGACGAACAGGATCACGACGTAGGTGTCCTCGAACTGCGGATGCGCATAGGTCTTCAAGACCTCGCGAAGCTTGATCAACAACGAGGCGCGCTCGTTGTTCATCAGGTCGCCGAAGATCGCCATCACCGCGCCGAAGGCGCAGCAGAACAGCTTCACGACCATGCCGTCTTCGATCCGCCCGATCGGCTCGGGCTGGGCCATATCCATGCTTGCCATGGCTCGTTCTCCCCGAATGTGCCAAGGCTCCTCGATCGCGTCAGACACTAGGGTGATCGCGAATCGAGTGCAGTGAAAGGGGTCACCAAGAAGCGCGGCACGCGACGGGAATCGCGCGTGATGTGAGCGGTATTCTCGCCGACTTACACCGGCAGGGGCAGCTCGGCGGCGGTCAGCGCCTTTGCCTGCCGTTTCGTGAGCGCGCGCAGATCGAAATCGGCGATCAGTTCGTGGAACAGGCGGTGCCAGTTGATCTCGGCCTTCAAGCGCATGAACACCGAGCCGAGGCCGATCGCGGCGCGGTCCATGAACACGAACTCGCGCGGCGGGCGCACGCCGCCCAGCCGGCGCAGCTCCGCATGGACCTTCTCGGCCACCTCGCGGCCGTACTGCCCGCTCTCCCTGGTCTGGATGCGGCGCGTCTTGTCCTCGAGCAACGGGGCATAGACGAACCGCGCCCACAGGTTGAGCACGTCGATCGTCTCGCGGTTCAACTTCTGGAAGCCCCAGTCCTCGTAGGCCTTGACCGCGAGCGCCTCGTCGCCGTGCTGCAGCGCGCGGTAGAGGTCGATTACGCCGGCGACGAAACCCGGCCGGAACACCCGGATGCAGCCGTAGTCCAGCAGGTTGACGCTCTGGTCGGGCCGCACCGTGTAGTTGCCGAGATGCGGGTCGCCGTGGATCACCGCGTATCCGTAGAACGGCACGTACCAGGCGCGGAACATGTTGTAGGCGACGCGGTTGCGCTCGCTCAGCGGCAGGTCGGCGACCGCCATCAGCTTGGCGCCGTCCAGCCACGTCATGGTCAGCAGGCGTCCGGTCGACAGTTCGTCGACGACCTCGGGCACGTGCACGCCCTTCTCGTGCTTCAGCATCTCGCCGTACAGGCGGATGTGCTTCGCCTCGCGCGCGTAGTCCAGCTCCTCGCGCAGCCGTGCGGCGATCTCGGCGTGGATCTGCTCGGTCGCGATGGCGCGGTCGTAGCGCTCGTAGATGGCGAAGATGAGCTTGAGCTGCCTGAGGTCCGCTTCGACCGCCGAGGCCATGTCGGGGTATTGCAGCTTGCAGCCCACCGGCCTGCCGTCATGCAGCACCGCGCGATGCACCTGGCCGAGCGACGCGGCATGCGCGGCGGCGTGCTCGAAGCTCTTGAAGCGCGTCTGCCAGTCCTGCCCCAGCTCGTTCGCCATGCGCCGCCGCACGAACGGCCAGCCCATCGACGGCGCGTCAGCCTGTAGCTGCGTCAGCTCCGCCACGTATTCGTTGGGCAGCGCGTCGGGAATCGTGGCCATCAACTGGGCCACCTTCATTAGTGGGCCCTTGAGACCGCCAAGCGCGGTGCGCAGGTCGGCCGCGTGCCGCGCCCGGTCGAGTCCCAAGCCCAGGTAGCGCTCGCCTGCGAGCCGCGCCGCCAGGCCGCCGACCGAGGTGCCCACGCGCGCGTAGCGGCGCAGCCGGCCGGCCAAAGAATCGACGTCGTCGCGCGTTGCCGGCGCGGGCGGGGTCTCGGGCTTCCTGGGCCGGCGCGCGTTCAGGCCGAGGCCTCGATCTCGTCGATGAAGCCGCGGATCACGTCGAGCCCGCGCTGCCAGAACTTGGGGTCGCTCGCGTCGAGGCCGAACGGTGTCAACAGCTCCTTGTGCCGGAGCGTGCCGCCGGCGCGCAGCATGTCCAGGTACTTGGCGACGAAGTTCGGATGCGCGTCCTGGTACACGGCATAAAGCGAGTTCACCAGGCAATCGCCGAAGGCATAGGCATAGACGTAGAACGGCGAATGGATGAAGTGCGGGATATAGGCCCAGTAGTACTGATATTCCGGATCGAAGCGCAGCGCCGGTCCCAGGCTGTCGCGTTGCACGGCGAGCCAGGTCTCGCCGATGCGTTCGGCCGTGAGTTCGCCCTTGCGGCGCTCGTCGTGCACCTGGGTCTCGAAGTCGTAGAAGGCGATCTGCCGCACGACCGTGTTCAGCATGTCCTCGACCTTGGTCGCCAGCAGGACGCGCCGTCGCTTCGGGTCCTTCTCGGCCTTGAGCACGGCGCGGAAGGTCAGCATCTCGCCGAACACCGAGGCGGTCTCGGCCAGAGTCAGCGGCGTGTCGGCCAAGAGATGGCCCTGGCCGCCCGCGAGGATCTGATGGCAGCCATGGCCCAGCTCATGCGCCAGCGTCATCACGTCGCGCGCCTTGCCCTGGTAGTTCAGCAGCAGATAGGGATGCGCGCTCGGCACCGTCGGGTGGGCGAAGGCGCCGCCGGCCTTGCCCGCGCGCGCCGGTGCGTCGATCCAGGCGTTGTCGAAGAAGCGCTTGCCGATCGCGGCGAGGTCCTTCGAGAACGCGCCGTAGGCGCCGAGCACGGTGTCGCGCGCCTCCTCCCACGCGATCTCGCGGTCGTCATCCTCCGGCAGCGGCGCGTTGCGGTCCCAGTACTCGAGCTTGTCCAGGCCCAGCCAGCGCGCCTTGATCGCGTAGTAGCGGTGCGACAGGTCGGCATAGGACGACTTCACCGCCTCGGCCAGCGCGTCGACCACCTCGTCCTCGACGAAGTTGCCGAGGTTGCGCGACGACACTGGCCGGCGATAGCCGCGCCAGCGGTCCTCGATCTCCTTGTCCTTGACCAGCGTGTTCATGACCAGCGCGAAGGTGCGCGCGTTCTCGCCCAATCCGTGGCCGAACGCCTTCGCGGCCTCGCGCCGCGTGTCGCGGTTGCGGTGCGACAGCAGGTGCAGCACCTCGGTCGCGGTCAGCTTGCGCTGGTCGACCTCGAACCTCAGGCTCGCCATGGTCTCGTCGAACAGGCGCACCCAGGCGTTGCGCCCCGCCACCGCCTTCTCGTGCAGCAGCTTCTCCAGCTCGTCGGAGAGCTGGTGCGGGCGGAAGGCACGCACGTCGCGCAGCCACGGCGCATAGCGCTTCGCGGTCGGGTCCTCCAGCTGCTTCGCCAGCACGGCGTCGTCGATGCGGTTGATCTCTAGCGCGAAGAACAGCGTACGCGACGAGATGTCGGTCACCTTCTCCTGCAGCGTCTGGTAGAAGCGGCCGATTTCGGCGTCGGTCATGTTGGCCGCGTGCAGCAGCTGGGCATAGGCCGACATGCGCGACAGCGTCTCGCTGATCTTCTCGTACTCGCCGATCGCCTTGCCCAGGTCCGCGCCGCTCAAGGCGGCGAGCTTGCCCTTGCAGCGCTTCTCGAACGCCTCGGAGGCCATGTCCATCTGCGCCTGGTCGGCCTTGAGCCGGGGCGAGTCCATCGCCGGGTACAGGTCGGTCAGGTTCCATTCCGGCAGGGTCACGGTCGCCGTGGCCGCCGGAAGGGGCTTGCCGGCCTGGGTGTCGGGCGCAAAGGGCATCATCTTCCTCCGTGGGCGCTGGAAGCGATATAAGTCGGCCCGGGCGCGCGAACAAGCCAAACCGGGCCGCACCGGCCGAACGAGAAGGGGGAGGACAGGTCATGCCCAACGCCGTCGATACGGCGACGTTCCAGAATCTGGCCGAGATGTTCTTTGCCGTGGCCCAGCCCTTGGGCGACCGGCCGTTCCTGTGGGCGAAGCGCGGCGGCGCCTGGCAGGCGACCGGCTGGGCCGAGGCGGCCCGGCAGGCCCGCTCCCTGGCGCTGGGGCTGCGCGCTATCGGCATCGAGCCGGGCGACCGTGTCGGTCTGGTGGCCGAGAACCGGCCGGAATGGGCGATCGCGGACATCGCGATCATGGCCGCAGGCGCCATCAGCGTGCCGGCCTACGTCACCAATACGGCCGCCGACCATCGCCACATCTTCTCCGACAGCGGCGCGCGCGCGGTGATCGTCTCGACCCCGCGCCTCGGCGAGACGGTGCTCAAGGCGGCGCTCGAGGTGAAGTCGATCGAGACCGTGATCGCCATGGACCCGGGCGTCGCGGCTCCCCCCGGCAACAAGTTCAGGCTGCTCGGGTGGGGCGAGGCCCTGGCGCTCGGCCGGGACGGCGATCCCACGCGGCTGGCCGGGCGCCGGCGCGCCGACACGGCCTGCCTGATCTACACCTCGGGCACCGGCGGCACACCCAAGGGCGTGATGCTGAGCCACGGCGCCATCCTGTCGAACTGCAAGGGCGCGACCATCCTCTTGGAGCGGCTCGGGCTCGAGGATGAGGTGTTCCTGTCCTTCCTGCCGCTGTCGCATTCCTACGAGCACACGGCCGGCCTGTTCTTCCCGATCTCGGTTGGCGCGCAGATCTACTACGCCGAGGGCGCCGACAAGCTGGCAGCCAACCTGCCCGAGGCACGGCCGACGATCATGACCGCGGTGCCGCGCCTGTACGAGACTATGCACCAGCGCATCGCCTCCGGGGTCGAGCGCGCCGGGGGCCTGAAGGCGAAGCTGTTCCACCGCGCGCTCGCGCTCGGCCGCAAGAACTACGATGTGCCCGGCAGCCTGTCCGTAGTCGAGCGGCTCGAGGACGCGATCCTCGACAAGCTCGTGCGCGACAAGGTGCGCCAGCGCTTCGGCGGCAGGCTCAAGGCCATGGTCTCGGGCGGCGCGCCGCTCAACCCCGAGATCGGCTTGTTCTTCCACGCATTAGGCGTGCGCATCCTGCAGGGCTATGGGCTGACCGAAAGCGGCCCGGTGTCGAACTGCAACCCCCCCTTCGCCGAGCGCATGCACACGGTCGGCCCGCCGATCCACGGCGTCGAAGTCAGGATCGTCGAGGACGGCGAGATCTTGATCCGCGGCGAGAACGTGATGCAGGGTTACTGGGGCCTCAAGGAGCTGTCGGAGCAGACCGTGCGCGACGGCTGGCTCTATACCGGCGACATCGGCGTGATCGATCCCGACGGGTACCTGCGCATCACCGACCGCAAGAAGGACATCATCGTCAACTCCGGCGGCGACAACGTGGCGCCCCAGCGCGTCGAGGGCTTCCTCACCATGACACCCGAGATCGGCCAGGCCATGGTCTACGGCGACCGCAAGCCGTATCTCGTCGCCGTCGTCGTGCCGCGCCAGGAGTTCCTCGAGCAATGGGCCGCGACGCACAAGCGCGAGCCCGTCCTGCCGCGCGTCGCCGACGACCCCGAGCTGCACAGGGCGCTGACCCACGCGGTCGAGCGCGTCAACGCCAACCTCTCGGTGCTCGAGCGCGTGCGCCACATCACCATCGCCGGCGAGCCCTTCTCCGTCGCCAACGGCATGATGACGCCGACGATGAAGGTCCGCCGCCACGTGGTGAAGGAGGCCTACGGCAAGGCGCTGGAGAGCCTGTACGGGTAGCGCGTGCGGACTCGCCCTTCGGCAGGATCAGGTTGAGGATTCGTTGTTCTGAGCCTTCGTCCTGAGCTTGTCGAAGGACGTCGTCCACGCAGAACGCGTCAGGGCCGCGTCTGCCCGCTCCCCCGCACCACGTACTTGAAGCTCGTCAGCTGCTCGGCGCCGACGGGACCGCGGGCGTGCAGGCGGCTGGTGGAGATGCCGATCTCGGCGCCCATGCCGAACTCGCCGCCGTCGGCGAACTGCGTGGACGCGTTGTGCAGCACGATGCCGCTGTCGACCTCGGCGAGGAACTTCTCGGCCGCCTTGGCGTCCGCCGTGATGATGCTGTCGGTGTGATGCGAGCCGTACGTGTTGATGTGCCGGATCGCGCCGTCGACGCCGTCGACCAGCCTGACCGCGATGATGGCGTCGAGGAACTCGGTCGACCAGTCCGCTTCGCTCGCCGGCGTCACGCGCGGGTCGGCCTTCTGCGTCGCCTCGTCGCCGCGGACGGCGCAGCCGGCACCGAGCAAATCTCTCACCAGCGCAGGCAGGTGCGACGACGCGACCTTGCGGTCGACCAGCAGCGTCTCGGCCGCGCCGCAGACCGAGGTGCGGCGCATCTTGGCGTTGAGCGCGATCTTGCGCGCCATGGCGAGGTCCGCGGCGCCGTCGACATAGACGTGGCAGTTGCCCTCGAGATGCGCAAGCACGGGGATGCGGCTCTCGTTCATCACCCGCTCGACCAGCGACTTTCCGCCGCGCGGCACGATCACGTCGATGAACTCGGGCATGGTCAGCATCAGACCGACCGCCGCGCGGTCGCGCGTCGGCACGAGCTGGATCGCGGCCTCGGGCAGGTTCGCCTGCTTGAGCCCCTCGGCCAGGCAGCGCGCGATTGCGTGTGAGGAATGGAAGCTCTCGGAGCCGCCGCGCAGGATCGTGGCGTTGCCGGCCTTGAGGCAGAGTCCGCCCGCATCGGCCGTCACGTTCGGCCGCGACTCGTAGACGATGCCGATCACGCCGAGCGGCACGCGCACGCGCGCGATGTCGAGACCGTTCGGCCGCTTCCAGCGCGCAAGCTCGGTGCCGACCGGGTCGGGCAATGCTGCGATCTCGTCCAGGCTCCGCGCGATCGCGTCGACGCGCTTGTCGTCCAGCTTCAGGCGGTCGATCAGCGGCGCGGCCAGCCCGTTGCGCGTCGCCTCCTCCACGTCCTCGCTGTTGGCCTCGATGATGGCGACGGCATGGGCGCGCACGGAAGCGGCGGCAACATTGATGGCACGGGTCTTGGCTTCCGACGGCACGACCGCGAGCGCGCGCGCCGCCTCGCGCGCGGCCTCGCCGATGCGGCGCATCTCGGCCGTCAGCTCGGCGACGTTCTCTGCCTTGGCGATGGCGGCAGTCATGACTCCAGCACCAGGTCGTCGCGGTGGATCATCTCGTCGCGCCCACGGTAACCCAGGATCGCCTCGATTTCACCCGAGCGGTGGCCGATGATGCGCGCGCAGTCCTGGCTGGAATAGGCGACGAGCCCGCAGCCGAGCTTGCGGCCGCCGCGGTCCTCCACCTGCACGGTGTCGCCGCGCTCGAACTGGCCTTCGACAGAAACCACGCCGGCAGGCAGCAGGCTCTTGCCCGTCTTCAGCGCCGCGACCGCGCCGTCGTCGACCACCAGCGCGCCGGCCGGCTTGAGCGTGGCGGCGATCCAGCCCTTGCGCGCCGCGGGCGGCGATGCCTGCGGCACGAACCAGGTGCAGCGCGCGCCCTCGATCAGCGTCGCCAGCGGATGCTCGGCGCGGCCGTTGGCGATGGCCATGCGGCAGCCCGCCGCCAGGGCGATGCGCGCGGCGGCGAGCTTGGTGACCATCCCGCCCGAACTGTAACCCGGCGGCGCCTTGCCGGCCATGGCCTCGATCTCCGCCGTCAGCTCGCGCACTTCCGGCAGGTGCCGCGCGGCGCCGTCCCGGCGCGGGTCGGCGGTGTAGAGCCCGTCGATATCGGAGAACAGCACCAGCGCGTCGGCGCTGACCATCTGCGCCACGCGCGCCGCCAGCCGGTCGTTGTCGCCGAAGCGGATCTCCTCGGTCGTCACCGTGTCGTTCTCGTTGATCACCGGAATGGCGCCGAGCCGCAGCAGCTCCGTCAGCGTGCCGCGCGCGTTCAGATGCCGGCGGCGCTCCTCGGTGTCCTCGTAGGTCAGGAGCACCTGCGCCACGGTGATGCCGTGCCGCGCCAGCGCCTCCTCGTAGGCATGCGTCAGCCGGCTCTGCCCCGTGGCGGCCGCCGCCTGCTTCTCCTCCAGCTTCAGTGCGCGCCCGTGCAGGTTCAGGTGATGCCGTCCGACCGCTATCGCGCCGGACGACACGATCAGAACCTCCTGCCCGCGCTTTCGCGCCTCCGCGATGTCGTCCGCTAGCGCCGCCAGCCATGGGCGCCGGACCTTGCCCGTCGCCTCGTCCACCAGCAGCGCCGAGCCGATCTTCAAGACGACCCGCCGCGCCGCGAGCAGCGGCGATGCGGCGGCGGCCTGCGCGGGGGCGATCACGTCGGCGTCCAGGCGGCGCGCGGCGCGGGTTTTTCGGCGGCCTTGGCGCGACGTTCGAGGATCGGCTTGACCAGCGCGCGCAGCGCCTCGGTGACGCCCTGCCCGGAGGCGGCCGACATGGCGAGCACGGGCTTGCGCGCGGCGCGGCGCAGCTTCTCCTTGCGCGCCTTGAGCTCGTCCGCGCTGAGTGCGTCGATCTTGTTGAGCACGACGACCTCGGGCTTCTCGGAAAGCCCGTGGCCGTATTGCTTGAGCTCGCACCGGACGGTGCGATAGGCGGCGGCGACATCCTCCTCGGTGCCGTCGACCAGGTGCAACAGCGCGCCGCAGCGCTCGACATGGCCGAGGAAGCGCGTGCCGAGGCCGGCGCCCGCGTGCGCGCCCTCGATCAGCCCGGGGATGTCGGCCAGCACGAACTCGGTGCCGTCGACCAGCACGACGCCGAGCTGCGGGCTGAGCGTGGTGAACGGATAGTCGGCGATCTTCGGCCGCGCGCGCGACGTGGCAGCGAGGAACGTCGACTTGCCGGCGTTGGGCAGGCCGACGATGCCGGCGTCGGCGATCAGCTTGAGCCGCAGCCACACGGTCTTTTCCTCGCCCGGCCAGCCCGGGTCGGCGCGCCGCGGCGCACGGTTGGTCGAGGACTTGTAGTGCATGTTGCCGAAGCCGCCGTCGCCGCCCTTGGCCAGCACGACGCGGTCGCCGACCTTGGTCAGGTCGTGGAGCACCGTCTCCTTGTCCTCGTCGAGGATCTGCGTGCCGGGCGGCACGCGCAGCACCGCGTCGCGGCCCGCGCCGCCGGTCTTGTGGCGGCCCTGCCCGTGATGGCCGGTGCCGGCCTTGAAATGCTGCTGGTAGCGGTAGTCGATCAGCGTGTTGAGGCCGTCCACGGCCTCGACGATCACGTCGCCGCCCTTGCCGCCGTCGCCGCCGTCCGGCCCGCCGAACTCGATGAACTTCTCCCGCCGGAACGACAGGCAGCCCGCCCCGCCGTTGCCGGAGCGGACATGGATCCTGGCTTCGTCGAGGAATTTCATCGGTCGCCTCTGCCGGGTCGCCGTTCGGGGCTTGCGCCCCGCCGGACCCGTCGAGGGACCTTCTGCCCGGCGGTCGCCGGGCGGGGCGTCAGGACCCTATTCGGCGGCTTCCTTCGCCGGAAGCACGTCGATGAAGGTCCGGCCGAACTTCGACGGTCGGAACTTCACGCGCCCGTCCACCTTGGCGAACAGCGTGTGGTCGCGGCCCATGCCGACGTTCTGCCCGGCATGGAACTTGGTGCCGCGCTGGCGCACCAGGATGTTGCCGGCCGGCACCAGCTGGTCGCCGAAGCGCTTCACGCCCAGGCGTTGACCGGCGGAATCGCGGCCGTTGCGTGAGCTGCCGCCTGCTTTCTTATGCGCCATGACGCATGCTCCCAGCTTCTCTTCGGTGCGGGGCCACGCGGCGCTAGCCGCGCGAGATACCCGTGATCTTCAGGACCGTCAGATCCTGGCGATGGCCCTTCTTGCGGCGGTAGTTCTTCCGGCGCCGCTTCTTGAAGACGATGATCTTGTCGCCGCGGGTCTGCTCGACCACTTCGGCCGAGACCTTGGCGCCGGCGACGAGCGGCTTGCCCGTCTCGACCTTGCCGCCGTCCGACAGCATCAGCACTTCGGTCAGGTCGACCGCCGCCCCGGCCTCGCCCGGCAGCTTCTCGACCTCGATGACGTCGTCCTTGGCGACCTTGTACTGCTTGCCGCCCGTTTTGATGACCGCGAACATGGCTTGTCCTGTTAGCTCGGGCGCTGCGAAGCACCTGAAATCCATAGGATTTCTAGTCTGCGCGCCGACGCGGCCGCGAGGCCGCCTCGCCGCCGGAAGGCGGGCACTATAGCCAGCAAGCGCGCGCTGTCAACGGGTTGGCAGGGCATTCCTCGATACCGGGATGCGGGGTTTACGGGCTTGCCCCTTGCCAAGCTGTCAAGGCGCCCCGCGGTTCCCGACACGTCATCTCCGATTCCCCGTTGCGGCGGCCGTGATCGACGAGATGGCGAGGTCGGGCAGGGGCCCCGTCGCGGTCGCGCCCACCATCTGCGACGGCGACGCCCACCTGTTCGCCGATGTGGAGGCGCTGCTCGGCGACTTCCTGCAACGCCGGTCGGGCGCCGCCGCGGGCGCCTATCATGCCGCGCACCTCGCCGCGCTCAGCGCCGCCTGATCAAGCTGCGCCGCCAAGGTCAGATCGGCGACGAGGTCCTCCAGCGCATCCAGCGCGGGCTGGACCTGGAGGAGGTAAGTCCGGCGTCGGTCGGGACGGCGAGGGCGCGACGGGGCTGCCGCTACGCCTCAGTTGTAGTTTACCCCCGCCTTCTGCCCCGCGCGGATGCCGCGCCTGGCGACTTCTGCGGCGGCGAGCGGGGTGAAGTCGCCGAGCGCCCATATCGTCACCGCCGGCAGCTTCTGGCGGTCGGGCAGCTTGGCGAGGAGCTGGTCGATGAAGCCCTGCGCCTCGGGCGTCCAGTAGATGCGGTCGACGGGCACGGAGAAGAAGGCTCCGGCCTTCTCGGAAATGCCGACCGGGTACTTCTCGACCAGCAGAATCTGCTTCAGCGGCGCCACGTTGAAGTGGAAGGTCGAGAACAGCTCCATCATCTGCTGGTAGTAGAGCGCGTCCGCCTCGCTCTGCGCCGTCAGCGCCGCCTCCATGAATTGCTCGAGCCCCACAACCTCCCTCATCGGCGACATCAGGCCGACGATGATCGTCTTGCGCCGAGGCGAGTAGTAGGGGTGGTCGAGGAACTGGTCGATGAAGCTCTTCGGCATCGCGATCACCTCGAGCGTGTGGCGCGCGCGCCGGCGCAGCTCGGAGGCGGGCTGGGTGTTGACGATCTCCTGCAGCGCGTCGACGCGACCGAGATTGCTGATCACGGCGCCGGCCGTGCCGGTGACCGCGATCATCGCCACGTCGACCGTGATGTTGCCGCCGGCGCTGGCGATGCCGACGCGGTCGAGCTCTTCCTGCAGCAGCGGATTGGAGGAATAGACGTCGACGCCCATCTGCGCCGCCAGCTCGCGCTTCTTGCGGCTGACGCCGGCCACCTCCTTGAACATGCCGTCTTCGAACTTCGACTTGTCGCTCGAGAATCCCTCGCCCGTGCGGGCGATGAAATCGCCGACGCCCTTGGGGATGTTGCCGAGCGTCTCGACCGGCTTGGTGAACAGGGCGCCCACTGCCCGCACCGGCGCCATGGCGGCGTTCGCGACGCCGCCGCCGATCGTCTCGCCGGTGTCGATCGCCTTCAGCTTGGTGATGGCCTCGATCTCGCGGATGCGGATGCGCGCGAAGGATTCGTTCGGTGCCTCGAGGTTGCCGAAGCGCGACTGGATCGAAGTCTGGTTCCAGGAGCCGAGCGCCGTGGGCGATGGCGACGGGCGCACGGGGTCGACGAGCACGTGCTGCGAGCTCTCGCGCTGTTCCGGCGGATACACGTCCGCGACCGGGCGCTCGAGGGGCTGCTCGATGGCGCCTACGGCCGCCGGTGGCTGCGCGGCCGGCTGGGCTTGCGGCTGAGGTTGCGGTTGGGCCTGCGGCTGCACGCCCGGCAGGCGCGGCGCCGCCTGGGGTGGGGCAATCTGGGGCTGGGCCTGGGGCTGCGCTTGCGGCTGCGCCGCCGGCGCCTGACCGGGCAGCGAAGGGAGGCCGGACTGGCCGAGCGCCGGCCCGGACCCGGGCGCCCACAGGAGCGTGGCGCCGATCGCGGCCGCGCCGAGTGAACGGCGGAAGCGTGGTCTGGTCATCGATGCCCCCGGTTTGTCCTGTCTCTTGCCGATGTCTCTTATCGCTCCGTCCGCAACCTGTCCATGACCGCGCTGCATGCGCCGTTAACGATCGGTTCATCCCAGGCTCAGCATCGCCGCCGTAGCATCGCGCCCATCGCTGATCGGGGGCATGTGATGCAGCAGGAAGCCAGCGGCGCCGACGCGCCGGACCAATTCCGTTTTTTTCTCGACGATCCGGGACTTACCGCCTTGCTCGACTACTGGTGCGTACTGCGCCGCCAGGCCGGCGGCCGGGTGCCGCCGCGCCGCGCGCTCGATCCGATGGCCGTGCGCAAGCTGCTGCCCCGGGTCGAGGTCTGGCGCCGCATCCAGGGCGGGCGCCTGCGCTGCTGCCTCAGCGGCACCGCGATCCGCAACGAGACCGGCCGCGAGTGCACCGGGCTCTACCTGGACGAGCTGCTGCCCGAAACTGCGCTGCCCGGTCGCGCTGCGTTGTTCCTGCGCGCGCTGGAAACGGGGCGTCCGGTCGCCTATCGCTGCCCGCTGCCCGTGCCCGGGCGCGCGTACAAGGCGACAACGCGCCTCTTGCTGCCGCTGCTCGACGACCGGGGCGAGGCGACAATCCTGGTCAGCATGATCGAGTTCCGGCTGCGGCCGCTCGGCGCGCTCGACGTCGACCCGTCCTCGCCGCCGCAGGCGCTCGGAGCCGAGGAGACGGAACTGGTCCCTGGCACGGCGCGCTGTTCGGCGGCCGCGTAGCGGACCGAGGGCTCAGTAGCGGTATTCGTCCATCGCCAGCAGCGGAAAGGCACTGTAGACGCCGGGCAGATTCACCGGCGGCGCCGCGTGCAGGTAGGAGCGGTCGAGCTGGGCGAAGCTCGTGACGCCGAGCAGCCCCAGGCAGCGGCGCACCTCGTCCTCCAGCAGCTCGAGCATGCGGAACACGCCGTTCTCGCCGCCGGCCGCCAGCGCCCAGCACTGCATGCGGCCGAGCCCTACCATGCCGGCACCGGCGGCGATCGCCTTGACCACGTCCGAGCCGCGGCAGAACGAACCGTCGATCATGATCTGGGCCCGGCCCGAAACGGCGGCGAGAACCTCCGGCAGCACGTCCATGGCGCCGCGGCCGTGATCGAGCTGGCGCCCGCCGTGGTTCGACACGTAGATCCACTCGACGCCGTGCTCGAGGGCCATCTTCGCGTCCTCGGCCGTGGCGATGCCCTTCAGCACCAGCGGCAGCTTTGTCTTCTTGCGGATCAGCGCCACGGTGCGCCAGTCCAGCGCCGCGAGCTGCTGCCGACCCTCGACGCGCGAGCTGCCCTGCGTGCGGTGCCGCTTGGCGAGGTCGCGC
Source organism: uncultured Rhodospirillaceae bacterium (assembly GCA_964557415.1). Classification (GTDB taxonomy): domain Bacteria; phylum Pseudomonadota; class Alphaproteobacteria; order JAEULC01; family JAEULC01; genus JAEULC01. Next base: position 74,249 of record CAZLBB010000005.1, on the reverse strand, counting down.
TCGCGCCGGCTGTAGACCGCCGTGTCGACCGTCAGGCAGAAGGCGGCGTAGTTGCGCTGCTCGGCGCGGGCGACGTGGTCCAGAACGAAGGCGTCGTCGCCGCGGACGTAGAGCTGGAAGATGCGCAACGCATCCGGCGCCGCGTCGGCGACGCCCTCGAGCCCCGGCTGGCAGACCGAGCTCAGCATATGTCCGGCGCCGAACCGCCCGACAGCGCGCACGACCGAGGCGGCGGCGCCCTGGTGGAACACCTCGAGATTGCCGACCGGCGCCATGAACACCGGCAGGCGCAGCCTGCGGCCGAAACGCTCGACCGTGCTGTCGATGCGGCTGACGTCGCGCAGCACGCGCGGCCGGAAGGCGATCGTGTCGAGCGCCAGGCGGTTGCGCTTCAGCGTGGTCTCGGTCTCGGTGCCGCCAACGATGTAGTCCCAGTTGTTCTGGTCCAGGTTCTGCCGCGCCTTGTGCACGAACTCGTGCAGGTTCTCGAAGTCGTTCCATGCATCGCTGGCGGTCGTCGACGGTACGACGGTCTTCACGTCCATGGTGCGGCGTTCCCCCCCTTTTTCTCGGTCGGGGGATTCATAGCGCCTAAGCCGCGGCCGGAACAAATGCCGGCTGCGCAATCGTGATCTTCTTTCCGGGGCGGATACTCGGCGCGTGACGAAGACGTCCCTCGACAAGCTCAGGACGAGGAAGAAACAAGGCTCCTCGTCCTGAGCTTGTCGAGGGATGATCCTGTCGAAGGATGGGCTTCCGCGCAGGCCGGCCGGTCCTCACCCCGCCAGGCTCTTGCTCGCGATCTCGTAGACGTCCTTGCTCAGGCCCGGTTCGGCGGCGATGCGCTCGAGCGCTTGGCGCATCTGATCGCGGCGCCCGCCGTCGTAGCGGCGCCAGCGCGTCATCGTGCCGAGCATGCGGGCGGCGACCTGCGGGTTGAGCTTGTTGAGCTCGAGCACGCGGTCGGCGAGGAAGTCGTAGCCCTTTCCGTCGGTACGGTGGAATCCGACCGGGTTGGCGCCGGCATAGGCGCCGATCAGCGCACGCACCTTGTTCGGGTTGCGGATCGAGAAGGCGGGATGGCCGGTCAGGCGGCGCACCTCGTCCAGCGCGTCCGCGCGCGGCGCCATCGCCTGGACCTGGAACCACTTGTCGACCACCAGCGGCTCGTCCTTCCACTTGGCGTAGAACGCGTCGAGCACCGGCCCGCGCTCGGGCGACGCCGTCTCGCACAGTGACTGCAGCGCGCCCTGCACCTCGGTCATGCTGCGCGCCTCGCGCGCTTGGCGCGCGCACAAGCCCAGGACCTCGTCGTCGCCGAGCGTGACCAGATAGGCGAGGCAGAGGTTGCGCAACGCCCGGCGGCCGACCGCGGCGGGATCGAGCGACGCGGGGTCGTTCGCGGCGGTCGCGCGATAGACGTCGAACAGCCGCGCGCGATGCGCGCCCGCCAGCGCACGGCGGAAGGCTTCGCGCGCGGCGTGGATCGTGCCGACGTCGATCTCCTCCATCTGCTCGCCGAGATAGGACTCCGACGGCAGGGTCAGCATCAGCGCCAGCAGCGACTTGTCGGTGGTCCCGTCCACCAGCACGCGGCCGAACGCGTCGACGAAGCCCGGGTCGACCGCGGGCTCGCGGCCCGCCCGGATGTCGCGCACGGTGCGCAGGATCAGGCCGGTGGCGAGGATCTGCCCGGCCTCGCAGCGGGCGAAGCCGTCGCTGTCCTCGGCCATCAGGCGCACCAGCGCGTCGTCGCCATAGCCGGCGTCGAGCCGGACCGGTGCCGAGAAGCCGCGCAGCAGCGAAGGCAGCGGCTCCGCCGGCACGTCCTCGAACATGAAGGTCTGGGTCGCCTCCTTCAGATCGAGCACGCGCGTCGTGCCGCCCGCTTGCGACTCGCCCGCGAGTCGCAGCTTCAGATCCCCGCCCGTGCGGTCGAGCAATCCGACCGCGACGGGGATGTGGAAGGGCAGCTTCGTCGGCTGGCCCGGGGTCGGCGGGCAGCTCTGCTCCAGCGTCAGCGCGTAGCGGCGGTCCCGGGCGTCGTACTTGCCGCGCGCCTTCACGACCGGCGTGCCCGCCTGCGCATACCAGCGGCGGAACTGCTTGAGGTCGGCGCCGTTGGCGTCCTCCATCGCGCGGACGAAGTCGTCGCAGGTCACGGCCTCACCGTCATGGCGCCGGAAGTAGAGGTCCATGCCCTTGCGAAAGCCGTCGCGGCCGAGCAGGGTCTGCATCATGCGCACGACCTCGGCGCCCTTCTCGTACACCGTCTTGGTGTAGAAGTTGTTGATCTCGATGTAGGAGTCCGGTCGCACCGGATGCGCCATCGGGCTCGCGTCCTCGGGGAACTGCAAGGCGCGCAGCGCGCGCACGTCCTCGATGCGCTGCACCGAGGCGTCGTTCATGTCGGCCGAGAACTCCTGGTCGCGGAAGACGGTGAGACCTTCCTTCAGCGAGAGCTGGAACCAGTCGCGGCAGGTCACGCGGTTGCCGGTCCAGTTGTGGAAATACTCGTGCGCGACGACGCTCTCGATCCCGGCATAGTCGGCGTCGGTCGCCGTGTCGGGCCGCGCCAGGATGTACTTGGTGTTGAAGATGTTGAGGCCCTTGTTCTCCATCGCGCCCATGTTGAAGTCGCCGACGGCGACGATCATGAAGCGGTCGAGGTCGTATTCCAGACCGTAGCGCTCCTCGTCCCACTTCATGGCCTTCTTCAGGCTGGCCATGGCGTGCGCGCATCTGTCCTCGTTGCCTGGCTCGACGAAGATCTGCAGCGTGACGCGCCGGCCCGAGCGCGTGATGAATGCGTCGTCGACCGAGACGAGCCTGCCGGCGACCAGCGCGAACAGATAGGCGGGCTTCGGGAACGGGTCCTCCCAGCGCGCGAAGTGCCGCCCGTCGGAAAGCCGGCCCTCGCCGACGAGATTGCCGTTCGACAGCAGCACGGGGCAGCGGCCATGATCGGCGCGGATCGTCGTGGTGAAGCGCGCCATGACGTCGGGCCGATCGGGATAGAAGGTGATGCGGCGGAAGCCCTCGGCCTCGCACTGCGTGCAGAAGTTGCCGCTGGAGACGTAGAGGCCCTCGAGCGCCGTGTTGGCCGAGGGGTCGATGCGCGTGCCGACGTCGAGCACGAAGCGCTCGGGCACGTCCGCAATGGTCACGCTCTCGCGCCCCAGCACGTAGTCGCCGGCTGTCAGTTCGCGCCCGTTCAGTGCCAGCGACAGCAGCGTCAGCCCCTGCCCGTCGAGCACCAGCGGCCGCCCGGCCGGACGCGCGGCGTTGCGCCGGAGGTCGAGCCGAGAGCGCACGATGGTCGCGCGCTCGTCCAGGTCGAACTCGATGTCGACCGACTCGACCAGGAAGTCCGGCGGCGTGTAGTCGGCCAGGCGGATGGCGCGGGGCGCAGAGTCCTTGTCGGCATGCATCGGTGGCGGGCTCCTTCGGCCGTTCACATATAAGGGCTGAAGGCGCACGTCGCGAGGGAAAGTCGCAGGCCCGTGAACGGGCTTTCCCTCCAGCGTGGCTTTGCGCCATGATCCGTGCCCCGAAGATCGGAAGGCCATGACCCAGAAACCGCCGCTTCAGGCCGTCATCGTGCCGGTGACGCCGTTCCAGCAGAACTGCTCGGTCGTCTGGTGCGCCAGGACGATGCGCGGCGCCGTGGTCGATCCCGGCGGCGAGATCGAGGCAATCCTCGCCGCCGCCGAGGAGCGCGGCGTGACCATCGAGAAGATACTTGTCACGCACGGCCATCTCGATCATGCCGGCGCGGTCGCCGACCTCGCCCAGCGCCTCGGCGTCAAGGTCGAGGGACCGCAGCGCGATGACAGCTTCTGGATCGACATCATCGACCAGCAGGGCGCCAAGTACGGCATGGACTGGTGCAAGCCCTTCACGCCCGACCGCTGGCTCGCGGATGGCGACACGGTGACGGTGGGCGAGCAGGTGCTCGAGGTGATCCATTGCCCCGGCCACACGCCCGGCCATGTAGTGTTCTTCCATCGCCCCTCGCGGCTCGCCTTCGTCGGCGACGTGCTGTTCCAGGGCTCGATCGGCCGCACCGATTTCCCGCGCGGCAACCATCAGGCGCTGATCGATTCGATCTCGCAGAAGCTCTGGCCGCTCGGCAACGACGTGACCTTCGTCCCCGGCCACGGCGCGCCCTCGACCTTCGGCCAGGAGCGCCAGTCGAACCCCTTCGTCGGCGACCGCGTGCTGCGCGCGGCTGATCGAAACGCTTCTCCGCCTTGATGATCCCGCCCTTGCGCGTGTGGTCCGTTCGTCTCGCCGGTCGATACTTGACAAAGTCAACTATCACGTCGACCCTCCCCCTGGACTCATTCTGGGAGGGATCGGCCATGGCGGGCGCGGCGGTCGACCGGCGCGTGGCGGAAGTCCGCCGCTTCAACCGTTTCTACACACAGAGGATCGGCGTGCTGGAGGAAGGGCTGGCGCAGAGCTCCTTCTCGCTGACCGAGTCGCGCGTGCTCTACGAGCTCGCGCATCGCGACCGGCCCACGGCCACGGCGCTCGGGCGCGATCTCGGCCTCGACGCCGGATATCTCAGCCGCATCCTGCGCGGTTTCCTGCGCAAGGGACTGCTGCGCAAGCTCCCGTCCGACACGGACGGGCGGCAGTCGCTGCTGTCGTTGACCGCCAAGGGCTGCGCCGCCTTCTCGGCGCTCGACTCGCAGACGCGGCGCGACGTGGCCCGGATGCTTCTGCCCCTCGCCAACGGCCAGCAGACCGTTCTGATCGAGGCGATGCATCGCATCGAATTGCTGCTCGGTGCGCGGCCGGAGAAAGGCGCGACAGGCGGCGCCGTCACCCTGCGCCCGCACCAGCCCGGCGATCTTGGCTGGATCGTGCACCGGCATGCCGCCCTCTATGCCGAAGAATACGGGTTCGACAGCTCGTTCGAGGCGCTGGTCGCCGAGATCGCCGCAAAGTTTCTCCGCGAGTTCAAGCACGGGCGCGAGCGGTGCTGGATGGCCGAATATGGCGGCGCGCTCGTTGGCTCGGTGCTGCTGGTCGAGAAATCCCGCACAGTTGCTCAGCTCCGCCTGCTGTTGGTCGAGCCGGAGGCGCGGGGGCTCGGTGTCGGCCGGCGCCTGGTCGAGGAATGCATCGAATTCGCGCGCCGGACGGGCTATTGCAGACTGGTCCTGTGGACCAACTCGATCCTGCACGCCGCGCGCCATGTCTACGAAGGTGCGGGATTCAGGCTGGTGGAGGAGGAGAAGCATCACAGCTTCGGCTGCGACCTGGTGGGCCAGATATGGGAGCTGAACGTTTCATGAGCCCGCTGCCCATCCTGGCCTCGGCGGCGACCGGCATCCAAGTCGGCGCAGCGATCGTGGCGACGCGCTTCGTCGTCGACCAGACCGGGCCAGCCTCGCTCGCGCTGCTGCGCTATCTCGTCGGCTTTCTCTGTCTCCTGCCGGCGCTGCTCGCGCTGCGGCCCCGCGTGCGCATCGCGGCCCGCGACGTACTGCCGATCGGCATGCTTGGCATCGCGCAATTCGGGGTGCTGATCGCGTTGCTCAATTACGGGCTGCGCACGGTTCCCTCGGCGCGCGCCGCCCTGATCCTGGCCCTGTTCCCGTTGCTCACGATGATCGTCGCGGCCGCGATCGGCCGCGAACGCCTGACCGTGGCGAAAACCGCGGGCGTGCTCCTGACGCTGGCCGGCGTTGGGATCGCGCTTGGCGAGAAGGCGTCCGCTTCCGGCGCGGCGGATGGCTGGATCGGCGAGCTCGCGGTCTTCGCCGGCGCGTTGATTGGCGCGATCTGTACCGTCCTCTACCGCCCCTACCTGATGCGCTACCCGACATTGCCGGTCGGCGCCTTCGCCATGCTGGCGTCGGTCGGGTTCCTGGCGCTACTGGCGTTGCCCGAAGGGCTGGTCGCGACGCTGCCCGCCATCACGGCGCGCGGCTGGCTCGCCGTGCTGTTCATCGGGGTCAGCAGCGGCGTCGGCTACTACCTCTGGCTTTGGGCGCTCCGACGTGCCACGCCGACGCGCGTCAGCGTATTCCTGGGCCTGAGCCCGATCACGGCCGCGCTGCTTGGCACGCTTCTGCTCGGTGAGCCGTTGACGCTGGCGGTGCTCGCCGGCCTCGGATTCGTCGTGGTGGGATTGATCGTGGCGCATCGGCCGGCGCCCGACCAGGCGGGCGGTTCGGCGTCCGACGAGCTCAGGCCAGCCCGATCGCGCGCGTCGAGCGCTTGAGGATATCAGCCACCGCGTTGCAGATGTCGCGCAGCGAGAAGGGCTTGGCGATCACCTTGTGGATCAGCGCCTCGAGGTTGTGCGCGCGCTGCCGCTCGGCGGCATAGCCGGTCATCATCAGGATCGGCATTGACGGCCGGTCCTTCGATGCCTTCAGCGCCAGCGCGATGCCGTCCATGCCCGGCATCACGATGTCGGTGATCAGCATGTCGAACTGGTCGGTGCTCAGGACCTCGATCGCGGCAAGACCGTCGTCGACCGCGGTGACGTCGTGACCGCTATGCACGAGGGCGCGGCGCACGAATTCGCGCACCGCCGGGTCGTCCTCGGCCAGCAGGATCTTCGCCATGTTATCCTCAGACGGGCTTCGTACAACCGGACCGCCCGCGGCTCCCCCAGGCGCCCGCCGATGATCGATCCGCTGCCGAGCCTGGTGTTCTACCTGTGCCAGCCTCCAGCATGTGCAGAATAGCGCAAAATTCCTTTCAGAATGGTTAATGCAGGCCGATAACCATTGCGCGAATTACCGACGAGAAAATCGAAATCAGCTGCCGGGCACTGAAAAAGTGACTTTTATATCAGTGGCTTCAGAGGTGGGTTGGCGCAACGTAGTCTCGAACTTTGTGCGCTGTCCGGGTTCCAGCCGCTCGACGGAAGCGTTAAAGGTCCAGTTCTGCAGCTCCTTGTTGTCGGCACCCAGCAACGAGCCGCGCAAGGGCGGCACGATGCGCGGCTCGCCGGTCGTGTTGACCACTTCGCCGGTAACGACGAGCACCGCAACCCCGGCATCATTGCGGCGCGCCGTCGCTACATTCTCGAAGTTCAGGCCCTGTCCCGGCATCTCGCGCGCCGCGCCGAGCATGGCGGCGACGCGATCGACCAGCGAGCCGCCGACGTCGTCGCCCCGGCGCAGCAGCACGGTGCCGGCGCCGATGCCGGCAAGGAGCAACAGCGCCAGCACGGCGACCAGCGCGCGCCGGCGCGGTCGCCGCGGCGCGGCCGCATCGGGCTCCTCTTCGCCACGACCGAAGCGCCGGCGCCGCGGCGGCGCCTCATGGGGCTCGGCATGGACGTCCTCGCCCGCCTCGGCCTGCGGCGGCGGTTCCCAGTCCCGGACCGGCGGCTCCGGCGGCTCGGCATAGGGTGCCGGCACTTCCGGCGGCTCTTCAGTGCTGCCGTCCGGACGCTGCAGCCAAAGATGCGCGCATTGGCCGCACCGAACCTTGCGGCCAGCCGATCCCAACGCCGACTCGGGCACTTCGAATCGGGTGGCGCAGTTCGGACAGGAAACGATCATGCCGCGCGAGCCTGATTGGCGCTTGCAGCGTTATAGGTGGCGGTCGCCGGCAAGGCAAGCAACGCACGGGAGCAAGCAACATACTGGTGCCGCGAGGGAAACCGGCAGCGCTGCGGGCCTCCGCGTTCTGGACGCGCGCCGCCCTGTTGTGCAATGGTGCCGGCCTTCACGGAAAGGGCGGAATGTCGGGCGGCGGCGCATTCGTGCGGTTCGAGCAGGTCGGTTTCAGCTACGGCGACGGGCCGGAGGTGCTGCACGATGTCTCCTTCGATCTCGAGCCCGGCACGTTCCATTTCCTCACCGGGCCCAGCGGCGCCGGCAAGACCTCGCTGCTGAAACTGCTCTATCTGGCGCAGCGGCCGACGCGCGGGGCGATCCGGCTTTTTGGCCGCGACACGGCTTCGCTGTCTCGCTTGGAAGCTCCCGTGGTGCGCCGGCGCATCGGCGTCGTGTTCCAGGATTTCCGCCTGCTGCCGCATCTCTCCGCCTTCGATAACGTGGCCCTTCCGTTGCGCGTCGCCTCGGTCGGCGAAGCGCAGATCCGCCAGCATGTCGGCGAGCTCCTGGCCTGGGTCGGCCTCGCCGACGCGCTCGACGCGCGCCCGGCGACTCTGTCGGGCGGCGAGCAGCAGCGGCTGGCGATCGCGCGCGCCGTCGTCGCGCGGCCCGATTTGCTGGTCGCGGACGAGCCGACCGGCAACGTCGACGACCACAATGCCCAGCGCATGATGCGGTTGTTCCAGAACGCGCATCACTACGGCGCCACGGTGGTGGTCGCCACGCACAATGCCGCCCTGGTCGAGCGCTACAATTTCCCCCAGCTGCATCTCGAGGCCGGGAAGCTCTCGATCCTTCCGGCCGTCGGCAGCGCCTGACCGGCCGCGCATGCTGTTGCGCCGCCGTTACGACCTGCCGCTCGACCGCGACGGCGCCGCGCGGCTGGTGCCCTGGATCGTGGCACTCATGGCCTATCTCGCCGCCGTGGCGCTTGCCGCCGGGCTGTCGCTGGGCGTGCTGGCCTGGCGCTGGAGCGCGGACGTGTCGAGCGCGATCACCGTGCTGCTGCCACCCCTCGGCGACGGGATCGCCGCCGGCGCCGCGGCCGACAGCGAGGATCCGCGCATCGCCCCGGCGCGCCGGGCGCTGGCCGACCTGCCCGGGGTCGGCGCCGTGCAGGCGCTCGATCCCGCGCAGGTCGCGCGCCGACTCGAGCCCTGGCTCGGTGCCGGCACCGGCGTCGGCGAGTTGCCATTGCCGCGGCTGCTCGTGGTGCGCGTCAGCGGCCCCCGGCGGCCGGACACGGCCGAGCTGCGCCAGCGCATGGACCGCATCGCGCCCGGCGCCGTGGTCGACGACCACGGCACCTGGCGCGCCGAGATCGCGCGGCTGGCCCTGCGCATCATGGCGCTCTCCGGCTTCGCGGTAGCACTGATCGCGCTGGCGTGCGCCGCGGTCGTCGTCTTCGCCGTCCGTTCGGGCCTCGCCATCCACCGCGACACGATCGAGGTGCTGCATCTGATCGGCGCGCATGACGACTACATCGCGCGCCAGTTCCAGAACCACACGGCGCGCCTCGCCTTCGCCGGCGGGCTGGTCTCGCTGGTGCTGCTCGGCCTGACCGAGGCCTTCCTCTATCACGCGGCGCTCAGCCTCGACCCGACGCTGATGCCGCGCCTCGACCTGCAGCCCTGGCAATGGGCGCTGCTGGGCGCGGCGCCGGGCGTACTGGTTTTCGCCGGGATGATGGGCATCGCCGGCGCCACGGCCAAGCGCACGGTCCGGCGCGCGCTGGCGCGCATGGTGTGAGGGGCGCCGCGCCCGACATGACCAGGCTCGCGATGCTCGACCGCGACGGCGTGCTCAACGTCGACCGGCCGCAATCCGTGCGCCATCCCGACGAACTGGAGCTGATCGGCGGCGCGGCGCGGGCGGTGGCGCGGCTCAACCGCGCGGGCTGGCGCGTCGCGCTGGTCACGAACCAGTCCGTGGTCGGCCGCGGCGTCATCGACCAGGCCATGCTCGATTGCATCCAGGCGAAGCTCCGCGCCGTGCTTGCGCGCGAGGGCGCGCATCTCGACGCCGAGTTCGTCTGCACCGACGCGCCGGGGTCTTCGAGCGGGCGGCGCAAGCCCGCGCCAGGAATGCTGCTCGAGGCGCTGGCGCGCTTCGCCGCGGACGCGGCGGCGACGCCGATGATCGGCGATGACTTGCGCGATCTGCAGGCGGCGAAGCAGGCCGGCTGCGCGCGCGTGCTGGTGCTGACTGGCAAGGGCACCGCCACGGCGGCGAGCCTGCCACCGGAGCTGGCGCCGGTTGCAGTCCATCCCGACTTGACTGCAGCGGTGGACGCGCTGCTCGGCGATGGCAGGAAGCCGTGATCGGCTCCCTGCGCCGCGTGCTGAAGATCGGGTGCCTCGGGCTCGCATCGCTGACCGCGGTCGCGTCGGTCTGGGCGGCGGGGCTGGTGTGGTTCGCGGCCACGGTGCCCGACCGGGTCGAGGATCCCTCGAGCCGCACCGACGCCGTCATCGTGCTGACCGGCGGCAGCCGGCGGCTCGGCGTCGGCCTGACGCTGCTGATGCAAGGCCAGGCGCGCAAGCTGTTCGTCTCGGGCGTGCATCGCGGCGTCGACGTGACCGAGCTGCTGCGCGTGGCGCGCCAGTCTCCGGCCGAGGTCGAGTGCTGCATCGTGCTCGGCTACAGCGCCGACAATACCGCCGGCAACGCCGCCGAGACGGCGCGATGGATGCTGGAGCAAGGATACGGCTCGCTGCGCCTCGTAACCGCGAGCTACCATATGCGCCGCAGCCTCCTGGAGTTCCAGCACGCCATGCCCGGCGTCGCGATCGTGCCGCATCCCGTCTTCCCCGATACGTTCCAGCCCGGCGACTGGTGGACGCGTTCGCCCTCCGTCTGGCTGGTGGTGGCGGAGTACACGAAATACCTGGCGGCGCGGGCGCGCATCGCCCTGGGCCTGCCGGGCCACGGCATTCTCGGCCGCGGCGGCGCGGGCGAGGGGATCGAGCCATGACCGCGTTGCGCGCGCTGCTGTTCAACGTCTTCTTCCTGGCCTGGACCGCGTTGCTCGCCTGCCTCTACCTGCTGCTGCTGCCGCTGCCCTGGCGCGTGCTGTCGTCGGCGGTGGCGTGGTGGGCGCACAGCGTGCTGTGGGCGCTGAAGGTCCTGGTTGGCCTCCGGTTCGAGGTGCGCGGCCGCGAGTACTTGCCGGACGGCGCCGCGATCGTCGCGGCCAAGCACCAGTCCGCCTGGGACACGATCGCGATCAATGTGCTGCTCGATCATCCCGCCGTGGTACTGAAGCGCGAGCTGCTGCAGCTGCCGGTTTGGGGCTGGCTCGCCCGGCGGTGCGGCATGATCGCCGTCGACCGCGCCGCCGGCTCCGCGGCGTTGCGCCAGATGGTGGCCGCGGCCGAGGATCGCGCCGCCGCGGGCCGGCAGATCGTGATATTTCCCCAGGGCACGCGCACCGCGCCCGGCACGAGGCGCGCCTACTTTCCGGGCGTGGCCGCGCTCTACGACAAGCTCGGCCTGCCCGTTGTTCCCGTCGCGCTGAATTCCGGTCTGTTCTGGGGCCGCCGTGCCTTCACGAAGAGGCCGGGTACGATCGTGGTGGAATTCCTGCCGCCAATCCCGCCCGGCCTGCCGCGCCGGCTATTCCTCAGCGAGCTGGAAGGCCGCATCGAGGCCGCGAGCGACCGGCTGGCGGCAGAGGCAGGGTTCGTCGCGTCGCGAATGCCACAGTCGGCATAGGAATCGCTGTGGATAACCCTGTTGACGGCGAAGCCAGTTTTTCGCCGCCAGCGAAACAGAACAGGAACGATTCCTTGACCCGGCCGGCGCTCGCTTCTAAACTCCGGCGGCAAGGCTCTGCCTTGCCCTGAAACTTCCTTTCCTGCGCGTCGCATTAGGTGATGCAGGCTTGCGCGGAAGGTGAAAGCAGCGGGCCATGGCGACGCTCGACGCGATCTCGCAGCAGATCTGGGAAATGAAGTACCGGCTCAAAGGGCCGGGCGGCCAGCCTGTGGATAAGACCGTCGAGGACACATGGCGCCGCGTTGCCCGGGCCTTGGCCGTGCCCGAGCGCGATCCCGCCTCCTGGGAGAAGCGCTTCGCCGAGGCCCTCGACGGCTTCGCCTTCCTGCCGGCCGGCCGCATCCTGGCCGGCGCCGGCAGCGGGCGCGAGGTCACGCTCTTCAACTGTTTCGTCATGGGCACGATCCCAGACGACATGGGCGGGATATTCCAGCACCTGCGCGAAGCGGCGCTCACCATGCAGCAGGGCGGCGGCATCGGCTACGACTTCTCGACCCTCCGGCCCAAGGGCGCGCCGGTCAAGAGCGTCGGCGCCGACGCCTCGGGTCCCTTGAGCTTCATGGACGTATGGGACGCGATGTGCCGCACCATCATGAGCGCCGGCTACCGCCGCGGCGCCATGATGGCGACGCTGCGCTGCGACCATCCCGACATCGAGGCGTTCATCGACGCCAAGCGCGAGCCCGGGCGGCTGCGCATGTTCAACCTGTCGGTCCTCGTCAGCGACGCTTTCATGGACGCGGTGCGCAGCGACGCGCCGTGGGAGCTCACCTTCGCCGGAACGACGTACAAGGTGGTGCGCGCGCGCGAGCTGTGGGACCGCATCATGCGCGCGACCTACGCCTACGCCGAGCCGGGCGTGATCTTCATCGACCGCATCAACCGGCGCAACAATCTCTGGTATGTCGAGCAGATAAATGCAACCAATCCGTGCGGAGAGCAGCCGCTGCCTCCCTACGGCGCCTGCCTGCTCGGATCGGTGAATCTCGCGCAACTCGTCCTCGATCCCTTCACGCGCACCGCCCGGCTCGACCAAGAGCGCTTCCAGCTTCTGGTGCCGGTCGCCGTCAGGATGATGGACAACACGATCGACGTGTCGCGCTTCCCGCTGCCCGAGCAAAGGCACGAGGCCATGACCAAGCGGCGGATCGGCCTCGGCGTCACGGGGCTGGCCGATGCGCTGATCATGTGCGGCGCGCGCTACGGCAGCGAGCAGGCGGTCAAGCTGACCGAGACGTGGCTCTCGGCACTGCGGCGGCACGCCTACCGGGCGTCGATCGACCTGGCGGCGGAGAAGGGCGCGTTCCCCCTGTTCGACCGCGACAAGTACTTGGCCGGCGAGACGATCAAGGAACTGGAGCCGGACCTGCGCGATGGCATCGCGCGCCACGGCATCCGCAACGCGCTCGTGACCTCGATTGCGCCGACCGGCACGATCTCGCTCTTCGCCGGCAACGTCTCCTCCGGCATCGAGCCCGTGTTCAGCTTCACCTATACGCGCAGCATCCTGATGCCCGACGGCACCAGGCGCGAGGAGGAGGTCAGCGACCACGCCTATCGCCTGTTCCGCCGCCTGCACGGCGACGACGCGCCGCTGCCCGACGCCTTCGTCGACGCGCAGTCGCTCTCGCCCGGCGACCACCTGACGATGCAGGCCGTGGCGCAGCGCTACATCGACAGCTCGATCTCGAAAACCATCAACTGCCCGGCCGCGCTGTCGTTCGAGGCGTTCAAGGACGTCTATCGCCAGGCCTACGAACTCGGCTGCAAGGGCTGCACGACCTACCGCCCGAACGTGGTGACCGGCGCGGTGCTGCAGGTGACGCCGAAGAAGAAGGCCGAGGCGACGCAGCCCGAGCTGCCGCTGGCGACGCCCGCGCCCCAGGCGAAACCAGCCGACATATTCGAGGCCGGCGGCGTGGTCTACATGACCCGCCCGCTCGACCGGCCCGAGGCGCTGCCCGGCCAGACCTACAAGATCCGCTGGGCCGACAGCGACCACGCCCTCTACATCACGATCAACGACATCATTCAGGATGGGCGGCGGCGGCCGTTCGAGGTGTTCATCAACTCCAAGAACATGGAGCATTACGCCTGGACCGTGGCGCTGACGCGCATGATCTCCGCCGTGTTCCGCCGCGGCGGCGACGTCAGCTTCGTGGTCGAGGAGCTGAAGGCCGTGTTCGATCCGCGCGGCGGCCAGTGGATGGAAGGCCGCTACGTGCCCTCGCTGCTCGCCGCGATCGGCGAGGTGATCGAGCGCCACATGATCGCCATCGGCTTCCTGCCGCCACCGCGCGAGCGCCGCGAGGGCCAGCTGCCGGAGCTGCGCGCGGTTGGCGGCGACGTGCCGCCGACCGTTCCGGGCGACGCCGGCGCCTCGTCTCGCCTCGCGGCCGAGCCCGCGACCAGCGTGCGGCAGTGCCCGAAATGCGGCAGCGCCGCGCTGATCCGCCAGGAAAACTGCGACATCTGTCACGACTGCGGCTACTCGAAGTGCAGCTAGAACGCCGAACGGACCCGTCCTTCGACAACCTCCGGACGAGGGCTCAAAATCAGGGTCTTCTTCTTCGTTCTCAGCCTGTCGGAGGACGGCTCTCTCGGTCCGCCCGGCCCGCGAAGCCTGTCCCTCCGCCAGCCCCGAGGTGATCGCCTCGTCCATGATGCCAAGGCCGCGGTCGATCTCGTCCTTGGCGACGGCGAGCGGCGGAGTGATGCGCCAGACGGCCGACAGCGCGCAAGCCGCACTCGCCGCTGCCGACGGACCGAGCTTACCGGCTAGATGCGTTCCAGCCCGCACCATTCGGCGACGAACAGCGCCATGGTCTGCGTGACGCGGCGCACCGACTCGAGATCGACCCTCTCGTCGAAGCCGTGGATCGAATCGGCCGTGGGACCGTAAACCAGCGCCGGGATGTCGGCGTAGAGGCCGAAGAAGCGCGCGTCGGTCGTGCCGGTGGTCGACACTTCCCTCATTTTCTTCCCGGTCACGTGCCGGTGCGCTTCGCCCAGAAGCGCCACGGCATCCTCGCCGCCGGTCAGCACGTAGCCCTCGGCCTCGAACCCGTGATAGACGATCGCGGGCGGGTTGTTGGCGAGGAAACGGTTCTTCGCCGCCGCCGCGCGCAGCGTATCCTCGATCTCGCGCTTGGCCTCGGCGATGTCCTGCCCGGGATAGATCGCCACACGCACGTCGAAGGTGCACCAGGCCGGCACGCTCGACGGCCAGTCGCCTCCGGCGATCTTGCCGATGTTCAGGTTGATCGGATGCTCGACATGGGCGAAGGACGGATACTGCGCGCGCCGCACGTTCCACCGTTCCTCGAGCTCGTGCAGCGCCTGCATGAGGCCATAGGCTGCCTCGATCGCGTTGGTGCCGCTGCCGGCCTCGCGCACATGCACCGGCACCCCGCGGCAGGTGACCTGGAACCAGATCACCCCGACCTGCGCGCGGATCAGCTCCTCGTAGAGCGGCTCGGGGATCAGCGCCGCATCGGCGCGATAGCCGCGCTGCAGGCAAGCAAGCGCGCCGTTGCCCGTGCATTCCTCCTCGACCACTGACTGCACGTAGATGTCGCTCGCCGGCTTCAGTCCCAGGCGGCGGAAGGCGTCGAACACGGCGAGGTTCGCGATCAGCCCGGCCTTCATGTCGCCGCCGCCGCGGCCGTAGAGCCAGCCGCCGTCGATGCGCGGCTCGAAGGGCGGCGTGGTCCACATGTCGAGTGGCCCTACCGGCACCACGTCGATATGGCCGTTGAGGATCAGCGACCTGCCTTTGGGCCGGCCTTCGACGCGCCAAGCGCCGACAACGTTGAAAGCGTTGTCGTAGTTCACGTGCACTGGCGAGAAGCCGGGCATGTGCCTGATGTCGTCGACGTCGATCAGCCAGCGGTCGACCGCGAGGCCGCGCCGCCGCATCTCGGCCGCGACGAAATCCTGCGCCGTATGCTCGGCGCCGCGTAAGGACGGGAACTTGACCAACTCGGCGGTGGCACCCACCTGCTCGTCGAAGCCCAGGTCGACCGCCTGCATCAGGCGCGTGGCGAGGTTCCTGTCCAGCATGGCGCTCACGCCTTCTTCGGCAGCGGATGTCCCGGCATGAGCTTGTACGGATGCTCCCAGCGCGGCAAGGCCCGCATGCGGTCGAGCCAGGTGGCGATATTCGGATGTTCCTTCCCCCAGTCCACCCCGAACTCGTCGTTGAAGAACAGGTACCCCACCATCGAGATGTCGGCGATGGTCGGCTGCTTGCCGACGGCGAAGCGGTTGTAGCTGAGGTGCCGGTCGAGGATCGCAAAGGCCGCGGTGGCGCGCTGGCGGAACAGCTCGACCGCTTTCGGCTCGGGGTCCTTCACAAACTGCAGCATGAAGCGCAGTGTCGCCGTGTAGCTCGTCAGCTTGTGATTGTCCCACAACAGCCAGCGCAGGATGTCGCGCCGCTCGTTGTCGTCTTTCCAGCCGAACTTGCCGAAGGCGCCGGCGAGATAGTCCAGGATCACGCCCGACTGACTGAGGCGCCGGTCGCCGAACTCCAGCACCGGCACCTCGCCCATCACGTTGATCTGCCGATAGGCCTCGGTGCGCGTCTCGCCGTTGAAGTAGTCGACGAAGCGCGGCTTCCAGTCGGCGCCGCACAGGTTCAGCATCAGCGCGGCCTTGTACGCGTTGCCCGACTGGGCGAAGCAGTAGAGCGTGTATTCGGCCATGATGTGTTCCCCCTCTCCTACGGCTTCAAGAGCGCGTTCGCGGCCGCGCAGCGCTGGTCGACCAGGCGCAGCAGGTCGTGCAGCGGCCCGTCGGTCAGGCCCAGCTCGTCAAGGTGCTGCACCGTGTTGGCAAGATACTCGCGGCAGGTGCCGCGCCCGCCCGTGCCCTGGATCACGCATTCGACCAGCTTCTCGGTCGGCAGCTTGCCGGCGTATTGCGGATGCTCGCGGCGCACGACGAACGCCAGCGCCCCGACCGATCCCTTGTCGGTTTCCACCTCGACCGCGCGCGCGTGGTACGAGTCCTGGTTCATCTCGCGCTCCCACAGATAGTCGCGCACCTCCTTGGCGCGGGGGGCGGCGATGCGGTAGACGATGCCGCGGCAGCAGCCGCCGCGGTCTAGGCCCAGCACCAGGCCCGGACGTTCCGGCGTGCCGCGATAGCGATGCGAGTAGAGGCAGAAGCTGCGATGGTAGCCGCGCAGCAGCCCGACGCGCCGCTCGGCGTAGTCGAAGCCCGGGTTCCACATCAGCGAGCCGTAGCCGAAGACCCAGAGGTCGCTGCCGTCCTGGATCTCGTAGTCGCGGGCGGCGGCTTTTCTTCCTGTCAATCGAGTCAACCCGACCTGTCGGCCCCGCTCGCCTTCTTGGGCTCGTTCGCCTTGTTGACGAGGGCCACGCCCAAGGCGGCGAGAACCATGCCGAAAACCGTGTTCAAGGACAAGGTCTCGCCGAACAGGAAATAGCCCATGAGCGCGGTGGTCGGCGGCACCAGGTAGAACATGCTGGCGACGCGCGCCGCCGCGCCGCGCCGGATCAGCACGTAGTAGAGGCTGATCGCGCCGATCGACAGCACCAGCACCAGCCAGGTCATCGAGACGATGAACGTCGCCGTCCACTGGATCGCCATGGTTTCGGTCAGAGGCGCCAGGACCGCGACCGGCACGGCCGCTGCGGCGTACTGGATCACCGCGCCGCTGCGCAGATCGACGCCGGCGCAGTGGCGCTTCTGGTGCACGCTGCCCAGCGTGATGGTGACGACCGCCATGACGCAGAGCATTAGCCCGATCGCATCGGTGCCACCGAAGGCAAGTCGGTCGACCATCACCAGCGCGACGCCGGCGAAGCCGACGGCCAGGCCCAGCCACCGGCGCGCCCCGATAGGCGCCCCCGTCATCGGCGCCGAGATGGCCGCGGTCAACAGCGGCTGTGCGCCGACGATCAGCGCCGAGATCCCCGCCGGCACGCCGCGGCTGAGGGCGACGTAGATGCCGGCGAGATAGCCGGTCTGCACCAGCACGCCGACCCAGGCGACGTGCAGCACCGCGATGCCGCGCGGCCAGCGCGCACTCGTGGCGAGCGCGACCGGAACCGTGATGGCCAGCACCAGGAGGAACCGCAAGGCCAGGAAGGTGAGCGGCTCGGCGTAGGGAAGCCCGGCCTTCGACACGATGAAGCCCGTGCTCCACAGCACGACGAACAGGCCGGGCATCAGCACCCGTTGCGTGAGGGAGGCGGCGTCCATCGGCGAGCTCGGGTCTCCAGGGGCCGCGCAATCTAATCGGCGCCGCGCGACTGGGCAAAACCGGGCAGGGCATGGCTGTCATGCGGGCGCCGCCCGGTTGCAGGTCAAGCAGGAGCTGCTGCCGGTGCGCATCGTGGTCGAGAACATCAAGGCGCTGTTCGCGGAGTTCGACGCCGCCGGCATCGACTTCCAGATGCGCCTGAAGCGCCGGCGCCGGGGCGCGAGCTTCGTCCTGCGCGATTCGACGGCAACCTGGTTCCGTTCGCCAAATGGACTATACTGCGCACGCCGATGCGCGCCCCGCGAATCATCCTGCTTGTGCTTGCCGTGCTCGTCCTCGTCGGCGCGCCGGCCGCCTATTCCGCTTACTGGTACACGATGTCCGACCGCATCCGCACGGGCATCGAGCGCTGGGCCGCGGAACGGCGGGCCGAGGGCTATACCGTCCAGTACCAGGCGATCGAGCGCGCCGGGTTTCCCTTCTCGCTCGAGCTGCGCATGCCCGATCCGCAGCTGGCGCGCGGCAGTGAAGCCTTCGCCTGGCGCGCCGACCTGCTGTCAGCGTCGGCGCGGCCCTGGAACCTCCAGGACATCACGGTCGACTTTCCCGGTCGGCATGCGCTCACCCTGCCGATCGACGGCAAGCCGCGCCCAATCCGCGCCAGCCTCGAGATAGGCCGGCTCGACCTCTTGCTGGACGGGCGCGGCCATTGGCGCGCTCTGGCCACCAATCTCGCGGCGCTCGACGCAAGGTTCAGCGACACGGGCGAGCCGTTTCGCGTCGGTGCTGCCCGCATCGTCCTGCAGCGGACGGGCGCCCAGACGCCGACCGCCGTCTCGCTGGCCGGCGATGCGCGCATCGACCGGCTGGTGCTGCCGCCCGAGCGCGCCGGGCCGCTCGGCCCCAACGTCGATCTCGTCCGGCTGCTCGCCGACGTGATCGGCGCGGCGCCGGCATCGAACTCGGCGGCGGCGATGGCGGCGTGGCGCGACGCTGGCGGTCACGTCGCAATCAAGGAGTTCCAGCTCAACTGGGGTCGGGTGGAAGTCCGCGGCACGGGCACGGCTCGGCTCGACCAGAACCTGCAGCCCGACGTGCGCCTGGACACGCAGATGCGCGGCTGGGACGCGCTGATCGACGCGCTGGTGATGCGCGGCCAGCTCAAGCTCACCGAGGGAATCCTGGCCAAGGGTGCGCTCGCAGTGCTGGCAAAGCCGGGCGACGACGGCGGGCCGCCGGCGCTGCGCGTCGCCATCTCGGTGCGCGACGGCAATCGCGTCTACCTGGGGCCTGTCCGGATCTGGCGCCTGCAGCCGCTGCAGTGGCAATGACGCGACCGCTCGGCGGCTGCCGCATCAATCCGCGCAGCGGCTTCGCGCCCCGCCGTGTCGGTCTCTTAGGCGGCTCGTTCAATCCCGCGCACCAGGGCCATTGCGACGTCTCGCTTGCCGCGCTGGCGCGCCTCGGTCTCGACCAGGTGTGGTGGCTGGTTTCGCCGCAGAATCCCTTGAAACCGGCTGCCGGCATGGCGCCGTTTGCGACGCGGCTGCGCGAGGCGGCGCGCGTGGCGCACCATGCGCGCATCAGCGCGACCGACATCGAAGCGACACTCGGCACACGCTACACGGCCGACACGCTCAGGCGCCTCAGGCGCGCGTTTCCGCGTACGCGCTTCGTGTGGTTGATGGGAGCAGACAACCTCGCGCAGATCTCGCAATGGGCCGACTGGAAAGAAATCTTTCACACTGTATCTATTGCAGTTTTCGCCCGGCCTACCTATTGTTTTGGTGCGTTGGCCGGAAGGGCGGCACGTCGTTTCGCCCGTCGGCGCCTGGCCGCCAGAGCGGCAGGATTGCTGGCGCGGAGCGCACCGCCCGCTTGGGTGTTCCTGTTCACGAGGCTAAACCCGATCTCGGCCAGCGCTATTCGCGCCCGCCGCCGCACGGGAAGCGTGCGGGCACGGATCGGAGCAACGTAGGACCAGGAGGTGACATCATCACGACACGCAATCGGGCAGGTGCCCATCCTTCCGCGCCGCTGCGCGCGCTGATCGAAAAGTCCCTGGATGACGACAAGGCCGAAGACATCGTCGTCATCGACTTGGCCGGCAAATCCGACATCGCCGATTTCCTCGTCATCGCCTCGGGCCGCTCGACCCGGCAGGTCGCCACCATGGCGGAGCACCTGCGCGAGCGGATCAAGGCGTCCGGGCTGGGCACCCCGCAGGTCGAAGGCCTGCCGCAAGGCGACTGGGTCCTGGTCGACGCCGGCGACATCGTCGTGCACCTGTTCCGGCCGGAAGTGCGCAGCTTCTACAATCTCGAGAAAATGTGGGGCCGCGCGCTGCCGGCCGTCGCGCACGACGAAGCGATGCGGGCGGACGACCTGTACGCGGCACGTGTCCGCCGCCACCGACCGGGCTTGGCCGCAAGGGCTTGAAGCCGCCGGCCGTCCGGGCCGTTAGGCGGCGGAGACCGGGTTGCGACTGACGATCGCCGCGGTTGGCCGCGTGCGCGATGGCCCGTTGCGGGCGCTCTATCGCGACTATGCCGGGCGCCTGACCTGGCCCCTGACGCTCAAGGAGGTCGAGGAGCGCCGCAAGCTGTCGCCGGCTCAGCGCGCCGAAGCCGAGTCCCGCCTGCTGGCGGGCGCTGTGCCCGACGGCGCCGCGATCGTGGCGCTCGACCAGCGCGGCGTGCCGCTCTCGAGTGAAGACTTCGCCGCGCGTCTCGGCCGATGGCAGGACGACGGCGTCGGCGACATCGCCTTCGTCATCGGAGGCGCCGACGGGCTCGACCCGTCCTGGCGCCGCCGGGCGTCACTGGTGCTGTCGCTGGGCGCCATGACATGGCCGCATCTTTTCGCCCGGGTCATGCTGACCGAGCAGCTCTACCGGGCGCAGTCGATCCTGGCCGGCCACCCGTACCACCGGGCATGACGTGCCGAGCCACCAGAAAAATGCAGTGAAATCCATGTGATACCGGTAGAATCGGGACCTGAAATCGCTTATGAGTAGCCCGCGATGAACATCGTCGCCCCGTACCCTGCTTACGGCCGTCCGCGCCCGCTGGTCTTGTGCGTCCTCGATGGCTGGGGTCATCGCGTCGAGTGCGACCAGAACGCGATCTGCCAGGCGCGCACGCCGAACTACAGCCGCTGGCTCAAGACTTGCCCGCACGCGCTGCTGAACGCGTCCGAGCTGGAAGTCGGACTGCCCGAGGGGCAGATGGGCAATTCCGAGGTCGGCCACATGAATCTAGGCGCCGGCCGCGTGGTGATGCAGGAGCTGCCGCGCGTCGACCAGGCGGTCAAGGACGGCAGCCTCGCCCGGAATCCCGCCCTGCGCAGCCTGATCGACAGGCTCAAGGCTTCGGGCGGCACCTGCCACCTGCTCGGGCTGCTGTCGCCCGGCGGCGTGCATTCGCATCAGAACCACATGGCCGCCCTGGCGCGGATCGTCGCGGGCGCGGGCATCAAGGCCGCGGTGCATGCCTTTCTCGACGGCCGCGACACGCCGCCGCGCAGCGCGCCAGACTATGTCCGCCAGTTCCAGGCGGCGATCGCGGATGCGGCGGGTGCCGGCATCGCCAGCGTGACCGGGCGCTACTACGCGATGGATCGCGACAAGCGATGGGAGCGCGTCGAGCTCGCCTATCGCGCCCTGGTCGACGCCGAGGCGCCGCGCGCGGCCGACCCGATCAAGGCGATCGAGGACAGCCACCGAGCCGGCGTGACGGACGAGTTCGTGAATCCAGTCGCGATCGGCGACTACGCGGGCATGCGCGACGACGACGGGCTGCTGATGGCCAATTTCCGCGCCGACCGGGCGCGCGAGATCCTGACGGCGCTGCTTGACCCGTCCTTCGACGGTTTCGTCCGCCGGCGCACCGTGCGCTTCGCAGCGGCACTGGGCATGGTCGAGTACTCCAGCGCGCTCAACCGGCTGCTTGATGTGCTGTTCCCGGCCTCGCGCCTGAGCAACGGGCTGGGCGAGATCGTGGCGCGCGCCGGCATGAAGCAGCTGCGCATCGCCGAAACCGAGAAATACGCGCACGTCACTTTCTTCTTCAATGGCGGCGAGGAGGCGGTGTTCCCGGGCGAGGAGCGCATCCTGGTGCCATCGCCCAAGGTCGCGACCTACGACCTGAAGCCCGAGATGTCGGCCTTCGAAGTGACAGAGAAGCTGGAGGAAGCGATCCGCTCCGGGCGCTTCGACCTGATCGTGGTGAACTACGCCAACACCGACATGGTCGGGCATACCGGCGACCTCAAGGCAGCGATCAAGGCGGTGGAGGTGGTCGATCAGTCTCTCGGCCGGCTGGAGGCGGCGCTCAAAGAAGTCGGCGGCGCCATGCTCGTCACCGCCGATCACGGCAACGCCGAGCTGATGTACGACCCCGGCACCAGCCAGCCGCACACCGCGCACACGATGAGCCTGGTTCCGGTCATCCTGGTTAACGGCCCGGCCGAGGTGCGTCGGCTGAACGACGGGCGCCTAGCCGACGTCGCGCCCACGCTGATCGAGCTGATGGGCCTCGAGCGGCCCGGCGAGATGACCGGCCGATCCCTGTTGGTGCTGGACGTCGAGCGTGCGATCGCCTGACCCGCGAACGACCTCGCGCGCGGCGCGCGTCGCGCTCGTCGGCTTCCTGTCCGCCGCCGCGCCCATCGCCTGCGCATGGGCCGCGGGCCCGGCCGACGACCAGCGCCGGATGGAGGCGCTGCAGCGGACCGAGCGCGACACGGCCGAAAAGGCGGCCGAGCTGAGACGGCGCGAGGAGCGGCTTGCCGCCGATCCGCGCAGTGCCGGGTCGGAAGAGCTGAAGGCGGTGCGGCGCGATCGCGAACTGGCGGACGAGCAGGCACGTCGCCTCCGCACCGAGATCGCTGCGCTCGCGGACTACATGCGGAAGTTCGAGGCGGCACGGAAGGAGCAGGTGGACTCGGCGCGCAAGGAGCGGGAGGCCGCCGAACGCGCGGCCGAGCAGCAGCGCCGGATCGAGGAAGCCGGCAAGCAAGCGGAGCGGCTGCGCCGCGAACGCCGCGACGCCGGCCTGCGCGAGCAGAAGCACGAACGCGAGGTGGCGCGACTGGATGCCGAGGCGCGGCGCCTGGCCGCGGAAGAGGCGGACAAGCGCGCCGACCTCAGGCGTCGCAGCGAGCAACGCGATCGGGTGCTGGCCGCGCTGGTGCGGCTGTCCGGCCGCGAGCCCGCGTTCCTGGTGGCCCTGCCGGGCGAGCCCCTGGAGAGCGTGCAGGGCGCGCTGGCTTTCCGCTTCCTGGAACAGGACCTGCGGCGCAAGTCGGCCGAGCTGGCCATGACGCTGGACGACTTGGCGCGGTCGCGCACGGCGCTGGACGGCGCGCGGCGCCGGCTGGAGGAAGAACGCGCGGCACTGGCCGCCGAGAAGGCCCGCCTCGAGCGCATGATGAGCGAAAGCGCCGACGAGCAGCGTCGTGCGGCGGGGCTGCGCCAGAGGGAGATCGAGCTGGCCGAACGGCTGCGGGCCGAGGCGCGCGATCGCGAAGAGTTGATGGCCGCCCTGGTCACGGAACGGCGCGAGCGCGAAGCCCGCGAGGAAGCCGAGCGCCGGGCGCGCGAAGCGGCCGAACGCCAGGCGCGCGAGGCGGCGCAAAAAGAGGCACAGCGCAGAGCGCGCGAAGAGGCGCAGCGCCGGGCGGCCGCCCCGGGCGCGCCGGGACGCGACCAGGTCACCGCCGTGACGCCGGAGGCGGCGTCGGCCACAGCGCCGTCCGCAGCCCCGGAGCCCCGGTCCGGCCGGACCGGGCGCCCGGCCGACATCCGCAATACCCCGCCCCCGCGCGGCGCGATGTTGAACCCGGTGGCGGGACGGATCGTGCGCAATTTCGGGCAGACCGACGATGCCGGCACCGCGAGCAAGGGTGTCGTATTCTCGACCGGGCAGGCAGCCCGGGTGGTAGCACCGTTCGACGGCCAAGTGGTCTATGCCGGCCCGTTCCGCGGCTTCGGGCGCATCTTGATCATCGAGCACGGCGGTGGATATCATACTATGTTGTCCGGCTTGGGACGGATCGACTGCGCGGTCGGCCAATGGGTGGTCGCGGGCGAACCGGTCGCCGTGATGGGCGATCAGGGCGGCGCGGGCCTCTATGTGGAGCTGCGGCGCGATGGACAGCCGGTGAACCTCATACCATGGCTTGCCGCTGGAACCGGCGGAAACGGATAGACCCCTTGCACAGCCAGAGAAGGCGAAGGTAGACCCCAGATGCGTTACTTGCGTTTCGCGGCATTGACCGCGGTGATCCTGCTGGTGCCCTCGGTCCAGGCCGGGCCGCCGGCCAATTCCTCCGAGACCTACCGCCAGCTCAACCTGTTCGGCGACGTGTTCGAGCGCGTGCGCGCCGACTACGTCGAGAAGGTCGGCGACCAGGAGCTGATCGAGGCGGCGATCCAGGGCATGCTCGCTTCGCTCGACCCGCATTCCTCCTACATGAACGCGAAGAACTTCCGCGACATGCAGGTGCAGACCAAGGGCGAGTTCGGCGGCCTGGGCATCGAGGTGACGCTGGAGAACGGCCTGGTCAAGGTCGTCTCGCCGATCGACGACACGCCGGCGGCGCGCGCGGGCCTGAAGCCGGGCGACTTCATCACCCATCTCGACGGCGAGCAGGTCATGGGCCTGTCGCTGCAGGAAGCCGTCGAGAAGATGCGCGGCCCCATCAACTCCGATATCAAGCTGACGATCCGGCGCGAAGGCCGCGACCAGCCGCTCGAGGTCACGCTGACCCGCGCCAAGATCACGATCCAGTCCGTGCGCAGTCGGGCCGAGGGCAATGTCGGCTATGTGCGCATCACCACCTTCAACGAGCAGACGGACAAGGGCCTTGAGCGCGCGATCGAGAAGCTGAAGCAGGAAGTCGGCGACAAGCTGATCGGCCTCGTGCTCGACCTGCGCAACAATCCGGGCGGCCTGCTCGACCAGGCGGTGGCCGTGTCGGACGCGTTCCTCGACAAGGGCGAGATCGTGTCGACCCGCGGCCGCAACAGCGACGACGGCCAGCGCTATAACGCCCGCTCGGGTGACCTGGCCGGCGGCCTTCCGGTCGTGGTGCTGATCAACAGCGGCTCCGCCTCGGCGTCGGAGATCGTCGCCGGCGCGCTGCAGGACCACCGCCGCGCCATCGTCATGGGCACGCGCTCGTTCGGCAAGGGCTCGGTGCAGACGATCGTGCCGCTGCCGGGCCACGGCGCGATGCGCCTGACCACGGCGCGTTACTACACGCCGTCGGGCCGGTCGATCCAGCAGAAGGGCATCGACCCCGATATCGTGGTCGAGCAGGGGCATCTCGAGTCGCAGAAGGAAGCTCGCTCGCGCAGCGAGAAGGATCTGCGCCATTCACTGGCGAACCCGGAGGATGCCAAAAAGGGCGAGCAGAAGGACGAGCCGAAGAAAGAGGAGCCGAAGAAGGACGGCCAGCCCGAGGCGAGCCAGCCCGACGCCAAGAAGACGAACGACAAGGCGGCGTCGACCAAGAAGGACGAGAAGAAGACGGCGTCCGACCGTCCCGAGGATCACCAGCTCGACCGCGCGATCGACTTGCTCCGCGGCGTCACGCTTTTCAAGGGGCGGATGGTCAATTAGCGACGAGACGACGCGCGAAGGCGACCCGCCGGCAGCCGCGGCCGACCGTGCCGTGGCCGATGGCGAGGAAAGGCGGCGCGCCCGCATTCCTGGCCGGCGGATCGTCGGGCTGGCGGTGGTATTCGTGCTCGTCGTCGGGGCGGCGGCCGGCGCCGTCCTCTGGTTCGGCGCGCGCGCGCCTACCGACAAGGCGGCTTGGCGCGGCGTCGCATCGGTAACGCTGAAGCTGCCTCCGGTCGAGCCCGAAGCGCCGCCGGCGCTGCCGCCGGCAGCCTTGCCGCCTGTCGAGCCGCCGCTTGCGCCGGTCATGCCGCAGCCTGCGCCGGGAGCGCCCGCCGGAACCGTCGCGACACCGCCGCCGCCGCCGGTGCCCAGCGCGCCGCAGCCCAAGCCAGCCGCGCCGGCCCGGCCGGCCGCCAAGCCGCCCGCGCCGCAGGCAAGCGTTCCGCCGTCGCCGCCCGTGACGCCCGCGCCGTCTTTCCCTGCACGCACCGGCGAGCCCAAGCTGGCGGCGATCGATCCGGCGTTGACCGAGCGCGCCAAGGACGGCGTGCTGCCGATCATCGCCCGGGACGGGCGGCAGCCCTGGCAGGTCTATGCGCGACCCTTCGACACGGGCGAAAAGCGCCCGCGCATCGCCGTCGTGCTGACCAATATGGGCTTGAGCGCCAGCGCCACCGAGCAGGCCATCCGCAACCTCCCCGGCGGCGTGACCCTGGCCTTCGCGCCCTTCGCGGAGCGGCTGGGCGATTGGGTGAACCTGGCGCGTGCAAGCGGGCACGAAGTGCTAATCAACGTTCCGATGGAACCCGAAGGCTATCCCCGCAACGACCCGGGACCGAAGACGCTTCTGACCAGCCTCAGCGAGGCGGAGAACCAGGATCGGCTCGACTGGGTGCTGACGCGCGCCAGCGGGTATGTCGGTGTGGCTAACCTCACCGGTGCGCGCTTCGCCGCGTCGGCCAAGGACCTGCAGCCTGTCATGAAGTCGCTGCGCCAGCGCGGCCTCTTGTTCCTCGAACGCGCCGGCAGCCGGCAGACCACGGCCGGGGAGCTTGCCCGCGAGCTCGGCGTTCCCTTCGCGGCGGCGCAGGTCCTGATCGATGCCGACCTGTCCCGCCAGTCGATCGATGGCAAGTTGGTCGAGCTCGAGCGCGCGGCCAAGCGCGACGGCGCAGCCATCGGCCTGGCGCTGCCCTATCCGGTGACGCAGGAGCGGCTCTCGGTCTGGGTCGCCGGGCTCGAATCGCGCGGCTTCGTGCTGGCGCCCATCAGTGCCGTGGCGGCCGCTTCGAAGTGAGGCGTCGCCCGTGAAGCGCGCCAAGCCGATCCCGTTCGCCGAGCGACCCTACCGCGACTGCGTCGGCGTGGCGCTGTTCAATCGGGACGGGCTGGTGTTCGCCGGTCGCCGTGTCGATGACGCCCACGGCCATTGGCAGATGCCGCAAGGCGGCATCGACAAGGGCGAGGATGCTCGCGCGGCGGCGATGCGCGAGCTCAAGGAAGAGGTCGGAACCGACAAGGCCGACGTGATCGGCGAGATCGACCATTGGCTCAGCTACGAGCTGCCGCCCGAGATCGCCGACCGGGTCTGGGGCGCGCGCTACCGCGGTCAGCGCCAGCGCTGGTTCGCCCTGCGCTTCCGCGGCGAGGACCACGACATCGCCCTCGACGGCCATCATCCCGAATTCGCCGAATGGCGCTGGATGCACTTGGACGAGCTGCCGCATGCGGTGATCGGCTTCAAGCGCGACATCTACGCGCAGGTGGCCGGTGCATTCCGTCGCTTCGCCAAGCCCGGGCGCTTGTCACGAATGGGTCGTCGTCCGTGATCACGCTTCCGCATGTCCAGCATCTGGCGCGCTACAACGCTTGGCAGAATGCCAATCTCTACGGCGCGGCCGATCTCTTGTCCGACGCGGAGCGCCGGCGCGAGCGCGGCGCGTTCTTCGGCTCGATCCACGGCACGCTCAACCATGTGCTATGGGGAGACCGCATCTGGATGCATCGTTTCGCCGGCACACCGAAGCCCGCGGGCGCCATCAAGGACTCGCCGCGCCATGTCGAGGACTGGCACGATCTCAAGGCGCAGCGCTCGGCGTTCGACGCGACCATCATCGAATGGGCGAGCGCGCTCGATCCTGCCTGGCTCGAAGACGATCTCGCCTGGTATTCCGGCGCGGTCGGGCGCGAGATGGCAAAGCCTCGCTGGCTGCTGGTGGCGCACATGTTCAATCACCAGACGCATCACCGCGGCCAGGCGCACTGCCTGCTGACCCAGGCCGGCGCCAGGCCTGGCGCGACCGACCTGCCGTTCATGCCCGGATAGACGACGCCGACGGTTGCCTCTGCAGGCTCAACCGTCGCATGATCGCCGCCTTCCAGTGGACCAGCCGGGCGTAGCGCGGCTGCATCAAGACAACGCGGGGGAACCATGGGCCAGATCCTGTTCAAGAACGCCAAGCTGCTCGATCCCAACGAGGACGAGCTGCAGGGCGGTGCCTCCGTGTTGGTGGAAGGCGACAGCATTCGCGAGGTCTCGTTCAAGCCGATCAAGGCGTCCAAGGCCGACGTGGTCGATTGCGGCGGCCGCACGCTGATGCCTGGTCTGATCGACTGCCATGTGCACGTATTCCTGTCCGAGGTGAACATCCGCTATCTCGAGGCGCTGCCGCTGACCATGATGACGGCGCGTGGCGCCGACCTGGCGCGGGCGATGCTCAACCGCGGCTTCACCACGGTGCGCGACACCGGCGGCGCCGACTGGGGCATCCGCGACGCGATCGCTCAAGGCTTCCTGCCTGGGCCGCGCCTGTTCATCGCCGGCCGCGCCATCGGGCCGACCGGCGGGCATTCCGACGCGCGTCGGCGCACCGACATCATGGCGACCTGCAAGTGCTGCAATGCGATGAATTTCTGCCTAGAGGTGGTGGACGGCGCCGACGCCGTGCGCGCGGCCGCACGCGAGCAGATGCGCCAGGGCGTCGACCAGGTCAAGATCATGGTCTCGGGCGGCGTCGCCAGCCCCTATGACCCGCTCGACAGCCGCCAGTTCTCGCTCGACGAGATCGGCGCCGCGGTTGAGGAGGCCGAGGCATTCGGCCGCTATGTGCAGGCCCATGCCTACACGCCCGAGGCGATTCAGCGCGCCGTGTCGAAGGGCGTGCGCACGATCGAGCATGGCAACCTGATCGACGAGAAGTCGGCCAAGCTGATGAAGCTGAAGGGCGCCTACATGGTCGCCAACCTCGTCGCCTACTACGCGATGAAGGAGCGTGCCAAGGAGTTCGGCATGACATCAGACATGCTGGCAAAGAACGACCTGGTGATCGACGGGGGCCTGCGCTCGCTCGAGATCTGCAAGCGCGCCGGCGTCAAGGTCGGCTACGGCAGCGACCTCCTGGGCCAGTTGCAGGTCGACCAGAGCCGCGAGTTTATCTTGAGACGCGAAGTGCTGAAGCCGATCGAGATCATCCGCCAGGCCACGCTGGTCGGCGCCGAGATCGTGCGCATGGAAGGCAAGCTCGGCCAGGTCAAGGCCGGCGCGCTGGCCGACATCCTCGTGGTCGACGGCGACCCGATCAGGAAGCTGGAGCTCCTGACCGGCCAGGGCGAGAACCTTTCGGTGATCATGAAGGCCGGCAGGTTCTACAAGAACCGGCTGGCGGCGTAGCGCCGCGGAAGCGCCCTTCGACAGGCTCAGGGCGAGGAGCCTTCTTCCTTAATCCTGAGCTTGCCGAAAGATGAGGTGCGGGCGCCACATTCGCGGGTTGCCATTCCCGCGATGTCGCCTATACATGCCGGCACGATGCGACGATTGTTCGAGCAGTTCATGCGCTTCGGCGCGGTCGGCGTGCTGGCCGCGGTCGGCCACTACGGCACGCTGATCCTGCTGGTCGAGTTGGCCGGTGCCGGGGCGGTGCTGGCCGCGTTGTCGGGCTATCTCGTCGGCGGTGCGATCGCCTACGTGCTGAATCGGCGCTGGACCTTTGACAGCGACGTGCGGCATCACACCGCGCTCGTGCGCTTTGTCGTCGTGACGGCAATCGGGTTCCTGCTCACGGGCCTGTGCATGAGCGTGCTCGATCCGCTGATGGCAGGCCTGCCGATCCCGCTCGTGCCGCAAGGGCGGCGCTACCTGCTGGCGCAGCTTGTCACGACCGGCATCGTCATGATCTGGTCGTTCTGGGCCAACAAGCTGTGGACCTTCGGGCCGGCGGCCGGCGCGATGCGATGAGCGGGGGCGAGCCCTTCGTCCTCTGCGCCGACGATTACGGCTTTGCCCCGGGAGTCTCGGCCGGCATCCGCGAGCTCTTGGCGGCGAAGCGGCTGTCCGCGACGTCGTGTCTGGTCGCCTCGCCGCACTGGAAGGCCGAGGCGCCGGCGCTGCGCGCGCTCCAGGTCGACGCCGATATCGGCCTGCATCTGGCGTTGACGCAATTGGCGCCGCTCGGATCGATGCCGCGCCTGGCGCCATCGGGAATTCTTCCTATGCCCGGGAAGCTCCTGATCCTGGCCTATGCGGGCCGTCTGGACCGCGACGAGATCGGGCGCGAGATCGACCGCCAGCTCGCTGCGTTCGAGCAGGCGATGGGCCGGCCGCCGGACTATGTCGACGGGCACCACCATGTGCAGCAGCTGCCGGTGGTGCGCGCGGCGCTGATCGAGCGGTTCCGCACGCGCTTGCCGCACGGGACGGCCCTGCGCGTGTGCTACGAGCCGCTCGGTGCGGTTCTCGCGCGCGGCGTGTCGCCGCTGCGCGCGGCGATCATCAGCATGGTCGGCATCGGTCTTCGGAACGCCGCCGACCGGGCCGCGATCCCGGGCAATCGCCGCTTCTCCGGCGTGCGCGGATTCGCGGAGACGGCGCCATACCGCGATCTGTTCCGGCGCTTCATCCGCGGTGGTCCGCGCGGTCTTGCCGTGATGTGCCATCCCGGCTACCCCGACGATGCGCTGCGCGCGCTCGACCACGTGGCCGACCAGCGCACCGGTGAAATGGAGTATCTGATGAGCGCAGCGTTTGCGGCCGATATGGCCGAAGCCGGCTTGCGCCTTGGGCGGTTCAGGGAGCTGGCCGGGCGATGAAGGTCATGCGCGTCTGGTTGAAGCCGAGATTCGGGCGGCGGCGCTGGGCGTCGAATCCGGCCGTCCGCAGCAGGCCGAGCATCGTCGCCTCGTCATAGACGCTCAGGCCCAGCTTCCGGCGCAGCTTGCGATAGTCCGAGAAGAAGGTGGCGACCAGGCCGGCGAGCGCCGCCCAGAGGAAGCCGCCGCGCCACGCGAAGCCTAGAAGCGCCAAGGTATCCGCGGTCATCGTGTCGCCAGGCGGGATGATGTCGGCCAGCACCAGCGAGCCGCCGGGCTTCAGCTTGCGGCGCCAGAGCGCGAGCAACGCGTCGAGCCCTCGCTGCGGGACGTATTGCAGCACCGAGTTGACCACGATCCAATCGAGCGAGGCGTCGGGCAGCGCCGCGAGCGCCGCGTCGTCGAGCACGGCGATGCGCGGCTGGTCCGCGAAGCGGTGCTGAAGGCGTGCGCGCACCTCGGATGCCGCGTCATAGAGATAGAGACGTGCGATCCACCCGGCGATACGCGGCGCCTCCAGCGCATCGCCGCAGCCATGGTCGAGCATGGCCGCGTCCGGCGCGAGGCCGAGCGCCAGGATGTCGTCGGCGACCCGGTGGCAGTGGAACGCCAGATGCCGGTCGTTGACGTAGATTCGGTTGCTACGCTGCCAGAAGTCGAGCCACGAGCCGACGGCGCCGCCCGTCATTCAGCGGCATTCGTGGTCGCCGGGCTGGGCGCGCCGTCCGGCTCCACGCGGCGCGTGCGCAACGAGGCGGCGCGCAGCGGCAGCATGGGCCGCGCCGCGGCCTCGCCGACCGGATCGATGCCTTCGGTCTGCCGCAGGATGTACATCGGCCGCCGCTTCGCTTCCTCGTACAGCCGTCCCAGATACGCTCCGAAGACGCCCATCGTCAGCAGCTGCACGCCGCCGAGCACCATAACCGCGACGATGATCGAGGCATAGCCGGGAACGTCGACGCCAAGGATGAGCGTGCGGAAGCACAAGTACAACCCCATTGCCACCGAGGGAAGCGCGATCAGCGCGCCCAACCAGGCACAGGCCGTCAGCGGCTTGGTGCTGAACGACACCAGGCCGTCCGTGGCGAAGCGCGTCAGCGCGCCGAGACCCCAGGCGCTGCGCCCATCGTATCGGGGCTCGGGGTCGAACGGGACGCCGGTATGGCGGAAGCCGACCCAGGCATAGAGCCCCTTCATGAAGCGCGCGCGTTCGGGCATCGACTTCAACGCCTCGACCACCTTGCGGTCGAGCAGGCGGAAGTCGCCGGCGCCGGACGGCATGTCGATGTCCGCGATGCGGCCGAACGCCCAATAGAACGCGCGCGCCGCGTTGCGCCTGAGGAAGCCGTCGCCCTGCCGATCGCGGCGTTGCGCGTAGACCATGTCGTAGCCGGTGCGCCACTTCTCGACGAAGACCTGGATCAGCTCGGGTGGATGCTGCAGGTCGGCATCCATCAGCACGACGGCGTCGCCTTGCGCAGCGTCGATTCCGGCCGTAAGCGCGATCTCCTTGCCGAAGTTGCGCGACAGCGACAACAGCCGGATCGTCGGCTTGCGTGCACGCCAGGCCAGCAGCGCCGGCCACGTCGCGTCGGTGCTGCCGTCGTCGATGCACACGACCTCGAAGGACAGGCCCAGGCGCTCCAACGCCGGTAGCAGCCGATGGAACAACGCGTCCAGATTGCCGACCTCGTTGCGCATCGGAACGATGATCGAGAGTTCCGGGCGTGCGGTCGTCGTCGTCGCCGTGGCCGGCCAAGCGGAGCCGGCCTTGATGAATGTCATGAGTCTGTTCCCTGGGGCGCTCTTGCGGCGCCCGACCAGTGTCCCCCAAACGCTGAAACGGCCAGGAGCGCAAATCTATTCCCACGAATTCGTGAACGAGGTCTGTCGGCCGGCTCAGGGCGAGGGTGGATTCGGCAAGTATGGCCGCCGGTTATGCTCGCGAAGATCGAACACGTACGCGAGAGGCGTATCGAAGCGGCGAACGACGGCGAGCGCGGGCGCGGAGGTCAAGTATGGACCGATGGGGCACTGATACCGCGTATGG
This sequence comes from uncultured Rhodospirillaceae bacterium, assembly GCA_964557415.1. GTDB lineage: Bacteria > Pseudomonadota > Alphaproteobacteria > JAEULC01 > JAEULC01 > JAEULC01. The sequence goes on along the minus strand of CAZLBB010000005.1, from coordinate 41,885 downwards.
GTGATGTGGATATCCGACTCCACAATCCGTTGACGCGGCCATAGGACGAAGCGGGTTGGAAAGAACAGCTCGGCCGTCGCCTCGGGCCCGCAGACAGAAACCCGCCAGGGGCGCCCGGCCGGCGGAGAGGCGCCCTGCTCATTCAAGCGATCCTGCATCAGCTGGACGGCCTCGCGGAAGGTGACGCCCCAATAGTCGAGCTCGAACCGCCCTTCCGCCCCCGCTACGCCGCCCGAGGCGAGGTTGAACACGAGATACTGGTACGGGTGGCTGCGCACCATGAGGATGAGCTGTGTGGCCGCCGTTGCGCCCAGCAGGGCGAGCGTTACCGCGCGGCCGATGGGGTGCCAGATCCAGACGCGGTCGATCGCCAGCGCCGCTGCCGCCGTCATCGGCGGCACGACGAACAGCATGTGTCGGACACCGTCGAACAGCACCGCACGAGCCCAGGCGGCATACGCCGGCGGGAACAAGATCGTGAGTGCGAGGACGAGATAGGGCAGCCGCGCCATCCAGCCACCGCCGCCGCGCGGGTAAAGGCGGACGAGTCCCATCATCAGGGCGAGCACGGATGCTGCGATCGTGAGCTCTGGCAGCATGACGACAAGCATGCCGGCCACGTAGGTCGGCGGCACGTTGGTCGACTCGATGATCGTCCCAAAGAACGGGAACTCGAGCCAGATCGGAAAGCGGCTGAACTCGCGGAACGCCTCCAGCGGACCGTCGATCGGCTTGTGCTGCGCCCATGGCCAGCAGGCGTACATGACCAGGACGGCAACCGCCGACGCGACCAGGATCGGCACGATCAAGCCGCCGACTTCGCGCATGACGGCGGCGGCCGGGTGGCGATCCATCAGCCTCAGTGGCACGTAGGCCACAATCATCGCCAGCATATACGCGATCGCGATCAGTGCGCCGACGCGGGTGCCGAGCGCCGCGCCGGCGGCTAGCCCGAAGCCGAGGAAATCGCTCCAGCGCCGGCGTGGCAGGTGCTTCGCGATCGCCACCAGGAACGCCGTAGCCCAGGTCATGGCCGCCGCGAACGGGATGTCCTTGGGATTGATGAAGCTGTTGCCGAACCACAGGGGCGTCAGCGCAAGCAGCAACACGGCGATGAAGCCGGCGCGCGCGCCGCCCAGCGTGCGCGCCAGCCGCCACGTGCCGCACAGCCCAATCAGCCCGACGACGGCATTGAGCAGATGGCGCGTGTCATACTCCGCAAAGGGCAGCATGCGGTTGGCAGCCGCCGCGAGCGTGTCGAAAAGCGCGCCGTACCAGAACAGGTTGAGATAAGTGAGCGCGGAGCGATCGGCGCCGCGCGTCAGGTAGTAGTTCAGCGCCATCTTGCCATAGGCGTTCTGAACCGGTTCGTCCCAGGAAATGCCGTAGCCGCGGAAGACCAGCGCGATCGCCAGCGCCACCACCGCCAAAATCGCGAGCGAAAGACGGTCGTAGCGCCGGTCGCCCGGCCCCGGCACGGGCGCGGCGGGCATGTTCATCGGGCGGTGCCTAGGATCGGGTCTTCAGCAGGTCGCGAATCTCGGTGAGCAGAACCTCCTGGCGCGGCATCTCGGCCTTGGGCGGTTCGCGCCGATACAAGCGGTTCACCTGCTTCACCAGGATGAACACGGCCCAGGACACGATCAGGAAGCGCAACACGGCGTTGAGGAACAGGCCGTAGTTGATCGTCGCCGCGCCTGCCTTCTGCGCCTCGGCCAGGGTGGCATAGGGGCCGCCCTTCAGGGTGATGAAAAAGTTCGAGAAGTCGAGGCCGCCGAGAATCACCCCGATCGGCGGCATGATGATGTCATTGACCAGCGAGTTGACGATGGTGGTGAAGGCCGCGCCCATGATGATGCCGACCGCGAGGTCGATCACGTTGCCCCGGGCGATGAAGGTCCGGAATTCCTCCAGCATGTTCTGCATCGCTCTCTCCCCGCGCCAGATCCCGCCGGTCGCGCGGACGAGCCTGCCAAACCAGCGGCGAAGGCGCAATCGGCATGTCGGCTGGCATCGGTGGCGATCGCTCGATGGGCCGATGCAGGATTTGCGGCGGCGGGCGGACGTCTTTCATGATAGCTTGCCTGACGATGCGCCGTCCCGGCGCAGGCGTGTCGTGGCTGGCAAGCGAGCGATGATAAAGGAGTTCCTCTACTACCAGTTCATCGAACTTGTCCGCGCCGGGGCCATTGTCATTGGCTTCCTGCTGCTCGAGCGGACGTGGCCTGTGGAGCGGCAGCCGGTGCAGGCCAAGCTGTTCAATCTCGCATTTGCCTTGGCGGCCTTCGCAATCATCACGGCGTCGGCTTTTTTCATGATTCACGCCAACATGTTCGTGCTGCGGATCCGGTACGAGTTCGCGACCGCATCGAACTTCGTCAGCCAGCATCTCGGCACGATCGATCTGACCATCCGGATTCTGGCCTACCTGCTGGTCGTCGACTTTCTCAGCTACTGGCGCCATCGCGCGATGCATGCCTGGCCGCTGCTGTGGCGCATCCACGAGCTTCATCATAGCGAGACCAGCATCAACACGACCACCGCGCGGCGGGATCACTGGCTGAACGAGTTCCTGTATTTCGCGTCGGTGAACACGCCCGCGCTCCTGCTGTTCGGCGTGTTCGACGTGCCGAGCGGTGTGCTGATGGCCTATGTCGCCTTTCCGTTCTTCACGCACGCCAATATCCGCCTCGCTCTGGGGCCCCTGACCCCCGTTCTCAACGGCCCGCAGCTGCATCGCATCCATCATTCGCGGCTGCCCGAGCACGCCGACACGAACTTCGCCGCGATGTTCCCCCTGTACGACATCATCTTCGGCACCTATCGCGCGCCGAGAGCCGGCGAGTTCGCGCCGACGGGACTGATCTCGGGCGGGACGATCGTGGATCAACGGCAGGCGCACCTGTCGCCGTTCCGTCGCGCCGCGGCGCAATCGTCCTGATGACGTGCGGTCCGGCGCTTCAAGGAATCGGGGCGTCCTAGCGACCACGGGCGGATCGCTGTGCGATCGCCCGCAGCTCGCGCTCGACCGTGGCATAGACCCGTTCGCGCTCGAAATGCTGCTCGTAATAGCGGCGTCCAGCCGCGCCCATCCGCTGGCGCTCTTCTGGCGCCGCCGTGGCCAGGCGGAGCGCTGCGCGCGCCAGGGCCGTCCCGTCCCCGGGTGGCACCACGATGCCGGCGCCGCACTCCGCGACCATTCGCGCCCCTTCGCCTTCCAGCACGGCCAGCACGGGTCGGCCCGAGGCGAGCGCCGACTGCAGCTTGGAGGGGATCGTCAGGGCGAAGACGAAGGCGCGGCGGAGGGGCACCAGCATCGCATCGGCTGCAGCGATCAATGCCGGCATTTGCTCGGGCGGCACGCGGTCGAGGATTCGCGCATGACGCAGGCCGCGCCGCGCGACTTCCGAGGAAACCCACGACCTGCGCCGTCCGTCGCCGACGAAGATCCATTCGATCCCTGCCGACTCGGGCGTGAGCGCGACCGCTTCCAACAGCGTGTCGAAGTCCTGGGCCTCTCCGAAGTTGCCCGCATAGAGAATCGAGAACTTCGCGACAGGCCCGGGCGGACGAGGCGAATCGCCGGGCTGGTAGAACGCCTCCGTCGTATTGGGAACATAGGCGAGGCGCTCGGGTGGAATGCCGTAGCGAAGCACGGCCGGTGCAAACGCTCGCGACGGAATCCAGATGGCGTCGGCGCTCCGGTAGATGAAGCCGACCAGCCGGTCGAGCCGTCGCATCAGGGCCGGCGAATCCATCTTGCCGGCCGACGCCACGCTTTCTGGCCAAAGGTCCTGCACCCAAAGCGCCAGCCCCGCGTGCCTCACGCGGCTCAGGACGATGCCCGGGAGGGCGGCAGTAACCGGCGACACCAGGTAGCACAGCACCGCGTCGAACCGGTCGCGCAGCAGCAGCGGGCCAAGACATGAGCCGGTGAGCGCAAACGACAGATAGTTCGCGGCCAAGCCGACGATGCCGGCCTCGCCACGCGGCACCAGCGGCACGCGATGAACGTCGATCCCGTCGAGCGTTTCGCGCAGGGGACGGATCGGCCCATAGCCCGGATAGAACCGTCCATTGGGATAGTTGGGCTGGCCCGTCAGCACCGATATGCGGTGGCTGCGCGTGGCGAGCCAGCGGGCAAGGTCGGCGATGCGGAACGGCTCGGGCGTGTAGTACTGGCTGACGATCAGGATTCGCATGAATGCACAAGCGGCCGCGGCGGAAAGGAGTCTGCCGGCGATCCCCAGCCGCGGCAAGATGGGTCGGTGAGAGCGATCGTGCTACCCCGAGCCGGTTCGCCCGACTACAATTCAGTGGCACATGTCCGCGTCTTCCCGCTATATCGTCGTCGGCGGCACGGGATTCATCGGCAGGGTGTTGCTTGAGCGCTGGCCCGCCGCGGAACGGCATCAAGTCGTCGCGATCCTGCGCCATTCGGCGCCGGAATGGCTGCAGGAACTCGGCGTTGCCGCGCTCGTCGGCGGCTCCGATGCATTGATCGCCCGGCCCGATCTGACCGGGCGGGACGCCGTCATCATCAATCTGGCACGCCCGGACGGCGACGGCCGCTTCGCGTCGCTGACCGCGCAACTGGCCGACCTGACCGCGGCTCGCCAGTGCCGCAGGTATGTGCATGTCAGCAGCATCGACATCTATGGCCGCTCCCGCGAGAAGCGTGTCGACGCGGCGACCGTTCCGGCGCCGGTCACGCCGTACCAGCGGGAGCATGCAGAAGCCGAGACGGTCGCGCGAAGCCGGCTTCCTCCACAACAGCTTGCCATACTGCGGCTGGGCGCGGTCTTCGGACCCGGTGGCCCCAATCTCGAGACGCTGACGCGCGAAGCCATGCAGGCGCCGGTGTGGCGCCTGCTGCTCCGGCGCTTCCTCTATGGCCGACGCCGGATGTACCTGGTTCCGGCCGAGACGGCTGCCGACGCCATCCGCCATCTCGCAGTCTCAGGGGGCGCGGGACCGGCGTCCGCGCTGGTGTTGGCCGAGGATGATCTTCCCGAGAACAATTTCGCCGCGGTTCAGGACTCCCTGCTGGCGGCGTTCGAGCGGCCGTGCCTGGCGTGGCTTCCGACCCTGCCGCCGACCGCTCTTCGGCTTGTCGTGCGGTTGCGCGCGCGATCGGCGAGCGACCCCGAGCGACGCTTCGATGCCGGGGCTCTGCGCGACACCGGGTTTCGCCGCCATGCCGATCTGCTCGAACGCTTGCGGGCCTATGCCGGGCACTTACGGGCGCAAACAACCGACAAGAGCGCGTGAACATCCTTCTCACCACGGTCTCGCTCGATCCGGAGCGCGGTGGCGGCACCGCCGAGCGCACGCGCCACCTGGCGCGCACGCTTGCGGCGATGGAACACCGCTGCTCGATCATCGCGATGCACGGCGACGCCCGGCCGGAGGAATTCAGCGGCGCCGGAATCGACGTGTGGACGACCGGCGCGATCGGACGCCGCTTTCCCGTGCCGCGCCTGGATCCGCTCCGTTTGCGCAAATGGCTGCGCCGGGCCGATGTCGTGCATGTGCTCGGCTACTGGAACCTATTGTCCGCTTCCGTCTGCCTCGCGGCGCGAATGGGCAATGTCCCCTACGTCCTGAGCGCCGCTGGCGAGTTTGCCGCTCTCGACCATCCGCGCGCCATCATGCGCTGGTTCCACCGCCTGATCGGGCGGCGGATGATCGATGGCGCGGCGGCGCTCGTCGCGATCACCGCACTCGAGCGGCGGGAGACCATCGCCCGCATCGGCCCGGCCGGGAAGAGCATCGCCGTCGTGCCGAACGGCGTCGGCGAACCCATTGGGGCCGGCGATGCGCGCCGCGTTCCGGACCGTCCGTTCGTGCTGTTCGTCGGGCGCCTCGCGCCGATCAAGGGGCCGGACCTGCTGATCGATGCATTCGCCCGGATCGCGCCGCGTTTTCCCGGTATCCTGCTCGTGCTGGCGGGTCCGGACAGCGACCGCATGCGGGCCGAACTCGAACGACGCTGCGCCGAACGGCGCATCGCCGAGCGCACGGTGTTCATGGGCTTCATCGACGATCGGGAACGCACGGCCGCCTACCGGCAGGCGCTGTTCCTCGCCATTCCGTCGCGCTCCGAGGCCATGTCACTGGTCGCGCTCGAGGCCGGCGCGGCCGGGCTCCCGGTCCTGCTGACCGATCGCTGCGGATTCGACGAGGTCGAGGCCGCCGGCGGCGGTGCGGTCGTCCAGGCGACGGTCGACTCGATCGCAGCAGGACTGGAATCGATGCTGAGCCGGCGGGACGAGCTTCGGGCAATGGGGAGTCGGCTGCGTAAGCTGGTCCTTGCGCAATACGGCTGGCCGATCATGGCGGCGAGGCTGGCGGAACATCTTGCGGCCTGCGCGACGCGGCCTGCGCCGAATCGATCCAGCGGCGGCAAGCAAGCCTGAAGACGCCGATTACGGCCAAGGCCAGCACCAACTCGATCGCAAACATCAGCAGGGTGCGCGGAAACATCATCTGCACGAGCAGATAGGCGAGCGCGGCGCCGACCGTCGCCGATGCCGCGGGATTGCGGACCCACGCGTCGCACAAGCGCTCGATTGCAAATCCGATCCCGAAGAAAACGGCCATGCCGATGGCAGCCAGCGTCATGTTCCCGCCGTAGAGCAGCACGGCGATCGGCCCAGGAACGGTGAGAAAGACGAACCGCTCGCTGCGCTGGTAGATCGACTTGGCAAGTCGCTGGTACATGGCGTCGACGCCAAGTGCGGGCTCCTCCGTCGCCCCGCGACGCAGCAGCCCGAGTCCGCGGTCGGGCGCGCTGGATACCGCGAGCACGCCTTCGATGCCGATCCAGCGGCCAACGAACAGCTGCGTGACCTCGCGTCCCATTCGCGCGACCGCGGCGCCCGATATCGCGTCGGCGGTTTGCTCGGCCCGCACGTCGCGATCGCCGTAGCTTCCTCTACCGCCGGTCCGCAGACCGGGGTGCTTCGCGGCAACCGTCGGCGGCGGGCCGTAGAAGCTGCTGATGCGGTCGAGCGACACGCCGGCGAGCGACGCGGCGAAAAGGACACCGGCGAAGCAGAGCGCCGAGAGCAGCCGGAGCGGCCTGGCCCGCCAACCGTGCAGGCGCATGCACGTGGCCAGCGCCGCGAGGCATGCCGCCATGTGCAGGATCATCTGCGCCCGGCTACCCATGGAAAGGGCGGCCAGCGCGCCTTCGACGGCGCTCGCATAGATGGGGAAGTCGACCGGTGCGCGGCCCGAGCCGACCAGCCAGAACGCAAGGGCCGCGAGCCAGAGCGCAGTGCCCCAGCTGACCGTGAAGCTGACGATGGCATAGAGATAGGGATGCAACGGGACTCGCGGGACCGTGCCGATCTTCAGGATCGCGAAATGGTAGTTCACGACGAACAGCGTGACCGCGACGATGGAAGACAGCGCGAACAGCGCAGCGGCCAGGGATCCGAACGCCGGGGCCGAGAACAGGCTCATATCCGCCGCCGGCTTGCGCCGACCGAGGAGCTTGGCCGCGCCCATTCCGCCGGCCACGCCGGCCAGGCCCGCCGCGCTGGCCGACAGCGCCGCATCCCACGCCGCTTCCGTGTCCGGAAAGCTGCCGATCGGCTCGAGCAAGGGTATGCCGAGGGTCCAGTAGAGATTGAGCTTCGCCCAGAATCCGAGCGTCAAGAAGGCGGCGAGGAATCCGGAGAAATAGCCGAGCCGTCCGAAGCTTGCAGCCGCGACGACGGCGATCGATGACAGGCAGAACCCGATGAGGACGGCGGCATCGCCGGGATAGGCGGAGAGCATCGGCAGCGAACCGGCCGTCATGGCGCTGACGGGCGCCCAGCGAAGCAGCGCAGCGATCTCTTTCGGCGCCGTCGCGCTCATGGCCGAGCCCGGCCCGCGTTGCAGTACGGCTTGGCGATGTCGATCAGATAGCTGGCCATGGTCCGGGAGACAAGGACCGAGGGATGCCGGCAGAAGGCGCGAAGGAAGCGCGCCGCCGCCGCCGCCGGGCGCCGCGCGCGGCCATGCATGAGGCCCGACAGCATCAACGCATGGGCGTGCGCGCTCCCGCCGAGTCGCGCAAGGTCGGGCGGCAGGTCGCTGCGGGCGAAGAAGCGCTCCATCATCCGTATCGGTTCGTCGGCGCGGCCACGCGCGACGGGGCTGTAGGTGATCGCTCCGGCGTGGATGCGATAGTCGGCCAGGGTCTCCGGCACGCGCAGGAACGGCCCAGCGAGGCAAAGACGCAGATAGAAGTCCAGGTCCGGAACCTGCCGCAGGCCTTCGTCCCAGGGCCCCATCCGCTGCCACGCCGCGCGGCGGAACAATGCGCCGGGGCCGGGCAGGCACTGGCAGCGGCCGACCAGCAGCGTGACGTCGTAGTCCGGCACGCGGACCGTCCCGATCGCCCTCGACTCGGCATCGATCAGCCCGAAATCGGGATAGGCCAGAACAGCGTCCGGGCGCGCCGCGAGCGCCGCCGCGACGCGCTCGACGGCGTCCGGCCGCAACCGATCGTCCGCGCTGACATATCCAAGCAGGGCACCCGAAGCCAAGTTCCAGCCGCGGGTCAGCGTGGCGCTCTGTCCGCGGTTCTCCTGCCGCTCCTGGTGGACCGCGCCGCCATACGCGGCGAGGATGTCCGCTGTGCCATCGCTGGAGCCGTCGTCGATCACGATCAGCTCGATCGGGTGATAAGTCTGGGCAAGGATACTGTCGATCGTCTCGCGCACGAACCGCGCCGCGTTGAAGGCGGGAACGACCAGCGAGACCAGCTCGTTCGACGCCGCGCTCATGATCGCGCCGGCACGGCACCTCCGCCGGCGCGCCGCCGCCGCAGCGCGACAGCATGGCATGCCGTCGGGTCGAGTCCGTGCGCGTCACGCAGCGTGCGCACGAAAAGCCATGTCTGAACCGCCAGCCCGGCGCTGAACGCGGCCGCGACACCGGGCGCGCCCAGCCATGCCGCCGCGCCGGCGCCGAGCACGACGGTCCCGCCGCCGGTCGCAGCAGTGATGCGCATTACGTCCCGCTGCCGGCCCAGCGCTAGCAGCGCGACACCCGCGGATCCACCGGCCGCATGGCAGAGCTGGCCGAACCCGAGGATGGCAAACAGCAGTAGCGTCTGCGCATAGTCCGGCCCCCACAGCAGGTCGATCACGATGCGCCCGAGCGCCAGGGCCGCGACATAGCCGACCAGCGCGCCCGCTCCGGCCGCGACCGCGATCCGAAACATCAGCCGCTGCAGCACCCTCGGCTTGCGCCGCGCCCACAGCACCGCGATCATCGGTCCCGCCACCGTGTTCGCAATGACGAGCGGCAGCACCACCAGCATCGCCATGCGCGTGGCAAGACCATAGTTCGCCAGCGTCCCGGCATCGCCGCGCTGCGCTACGAGCCACAGGTCCGCCTGCGCGAGGATCAACAGCAGGAGGCCCGCGAACAGGTTTGGCCAGGCATGGACCAACAGCGTGCCGGGCCGGATCGCTCCAGGTGCTCCGGCCCGCCATGGGCGCGAACGCTGCAACAGGCCGATGCCGGCCGCGCCGGTCAGCAGGAGCGATCCGACGACGCCGCAGGCGAGCACCGCGGCGAAATCCAGGCGCAGGCCGGCGACCCATGCGCCGATCAAGGCAACGGCTACCGGAACGCTGGCGCCGGTCGCCAGCAGCGAAGCACGCAGCACGTCGCCCAATCCCCGGCAGTACTCCGTGACCAGCATCTGAAGCGCTGCCAGCGGCACGCTGGCGGCAATGAGCGCTCCGGCCGCCGCCAATGCCGCGACGAAGCCGGCATCTGCCAGGAACCTTGCCGAAACGGCCGTCGCCAGCCAGAGCGTGGCGCCGACCGCGGTGCCTGCGGCCGCGACGAGGCAAAGGCCCCGCCACAACAGGATCCTCGCGCGCCCCGTATCGCCCACGGCGAGAAAGGACGGCAAAAGGACGCTGGCGGATTGCGGGAGCCCAAGCTGCGCGACGGCTGCCGCGATCGCGATGATGCTCTGCGCGAGAAAGAACAGCGCCACGTCGTCGCGGCTCAGGCACAGCGGCAACAGGATGCCGGTCGCAAGGCCGGTGCAGAGCAGCAGCACGCGCACGGACAGGACGGTCGCCGCCTTCGGCAGGCTGCCGCCCAGCAGGCCGTCGGCAGCACCGGCGTCCAGCCGGGCGACCCGGGAGGCGGCCGTCAGGGCTGCTCGCGCCACACGACCCGCCGCACGAAATCGATGTGGCCGAGGACCAGGCGCACGACCTTGCGCGACACCTGCTCGGCCGCATAGTCGGCGACCGGCGCCGCAGGGCGTGGGCTAGCGGCCGCGTGCTCCGTCGCCAGCCGGACCGCGGCGACGACACGATCGGCCGCGAGCGCAGTCATGACGACGGTCGCCTCATCCATGCCTTCCGGGCGCTCATGCGCGTCGCGCAGCATCACGGCTGGGAAATTCAGGATCGATGCTTCCTCGGTCAAGGTGCCGCTGTCCGATAGCACGCAGAACGCGTGCAGTTCGAGATGGGTGTAGTCGAGGAACCCGAACGGCTCAACGACGCGAATGCCCGGCGGCAGGCTCAGTCCCGCCAGACGCTGCGCGGTCCGCGGGTGCGTCGACAGCACGACGTCCTTGCCGAATGCCCGACGCACGGCGGCCAGCGAGTCGACCAGCGACCCCATCCGGTCGGGCCGGTCGACATTCTCCTCGCGATGCGCGCTGGCGACGAAGTAGCTCTTGCGCGCCAAGCCAAGCCGCGCCAGCACGTCCGAAGCATCGATTGCCGCCCGGTGGTGTGCCAGCACCTCGGTCATGGGAGAGCCGATCTTGAAGATGCGGTCGGCGGGCAGGCCTTCGGCGATCAAGTAACGGCGCGCGTGCTCGCTGTGGGTCAGGTTCACGTCGCTCAAATGATCGACGATGCGGCGATTGACCTCCTCGGGCACGCGAAAGTCGAAGCAGCGGTTGCCGGCCTCGAGGTGGAAGATCGGGATATGCCGCCGCTTCGCTGGTATCACGCACAGGCCCGAGTTCGTGTCGCCATAGATCACGACGGCATCCGGGCGGACCTCTTCGAACGCGCGGTCGGTCAGGCGGATGACCTCGGCGATGGTGTCGGCCGCACGGTCCCGCGCGGCGGAGAGGTCGTGGTCGGGCGCGCGGATTCCGAGGTCGCGAAAGAAGACGTCGCTCAGTCTTGGATCGTAGTTCTGCCCGGTGTGTACGAGCACGTGTCGGCAGTGCCGGTCGAATTCGGCGATGATGCGGCTCAGCTTGATTATCTCCGGCCGCGTGCCGAAGACGGTCATGACCGTGGGCCAGGAACGCTCAGTCATGCCGTGGTTTCACCGAACACAGGTCTCGCGGCGCCGCTCGCGCGCGATCGCAGTATACTTGCAAATGTCGGCGTTGTATCCACTGCCCGGCCACGGCGACCGCCCGGTCTCGGCGCAGTCGAACGTCGTAGCAGGATGGTGTATGCGGACATGAAGGTATTGATCATCGGCGGCAGCGGCATGCTGGGGCACCGTCTGCTCGGGGTGCTCCGCGAAAGCCATACCGTCAAGGCGACGATCAGGGACGGGCGGGAGGCATGCGGGCGGTTCGGCTTGTTCGACGACCGGGGCACGTATTTCGATATCGACGGAAGCGACAGTGCGGCCTTGACCAACGTCCTGGCCGACTTCCGCCCGGCGGTCGTGGTCAACGCGGCCGGCATGGTGAAGCAGCGCCGGTCGTCGACGCTTGACGCGCTCGAGGCCAATGTCATGCTGCCCCATCGCCTCGCCGAACTCTGTCGGTCTTCGGGCGCCAAACTGATACATATGAGCACCGATTGCGTATTCTCCGGCGATCGCGGGCGCTACCGGGAGGATGATCGTCCCGACCCGCAGGATGATTACGGCCGCATGAAGCTGCTGGGCGAAGTCACGGGCGTCCCGCACCTGACCCTGCGCGTCTCGATGATCGGCATCGAGCTGGTAAGGCGGCTTGGGCTGCTGGAATGGTACCTGGCCCAGCGTGGCGACGTTTCCGGCTATACCAAGGCGGTGTTCTCGGCACTGACGACGCAGGAGCTCGCGCGCGTCATCGACAGGATCATATCGCGTCACCTCGATATCGACGGTGTCTGGCATGTCGCGGCCGCTCCGGTCAGCAAGTTCTGGGTGCTGGAACGGCTGACCCGCTATCTCGACCGGCGCGACATCCGTCTCGTCCCGGACGAATCCGTCGTTTGCGATCGCAGCCTCGACGGCAGCCGGTTCGAGCAGCGGACCGGCTATCGCGCGCCTGCGTGGGACGGCATGCTTCTGGAGCTTGCGGCCGACATCCGGGCCCACGGGCGTCTGCAATGAGCCTGCTGGAATCGAACATGCCGTCGCTCGCTGGCAAGAAGGTGCTCGTCATCGGTGGGACTGGCACGCTCGGCCGCGCGCTGGTGAACCGGCTCATGACGGCCGTCGCCATGCCGCGAAAGATCGTGGTGCTGTCGCGCGACGAAGCGAAGCAGCACGAAATGCGGGCCTCCTACGGGCGTACCGCAGGCGAATACGGCAGCTGGAGCGCGGGCCTGCCGCGTGTCCTGGACTTCCGCATCGGCGACGTCCGCGATCCCGGCGCCATCAGCTCGGCGTTGAAGGGCGTCGACATCGTCTTTTTCGCGGCGGCACTGAAGCAGGTGCCGAGCTGCGAGTATTTTCCAGAGCAGGCCGTGCTCACCAATTGCATTGGCGCCAGCAACCTCGTGCGGGCGATCCGCGAGCAGCACGAGGACGTCGAGACGGTGGTCGCCGTCAGTTCCGACAAGGCGTGCCAGCCGTTCAATGTCATGGGCATGACGAAGGCGATCCAGGAGCGTCTGTTCGTCGCCGCCAATTTGATGTGCGCGAAGACGCGCTTCATCGGGGTGCGCTACGGCAACATCATCGCGTCGCGCGGTTCGTTCATTCCCCTGATCGTCGAGCAGATCCGCCGCGGCGGCCCTGTGACGCTGACGGATCCGGGGATGACGCGGTTCCTACTCGGTCTGGACGACGCGCTCGGGGCGATCTTCGCCGCGCTGCGTGACGCGCGGCGCGGGGAAATCTTCGTTCCAGAGGCGCCTGCTGCCACGGTCCGCGACATCGCCGTCGCGCTGATAGGCAAGCGGTCCGTCCGCATCGAGACCTTGGGCATCCGGCCCGGCGAAAAGATGCACGAGGTCCTGGTCTCGACCGAGGAGGCGCTGCGGTGCTACCGCAAGGGCGGCTATCTGGTGATCCCGCCGATGCTGCCAGAGCTGGCGGGGGACTGGCGTCCGGCGGCGCCTGCGCTCGACGGCGCGCTCAGCTCGCACGCCTGCGTGGTCAGCGCCGAGGAAACAGCGGCACTGCTGCGCCGGCACGGGCTGCTGGAAGCCGTTTCCGTCCCGGCGTGAGCGTGGCGCTCCGGCTTCCGTCCCGGCTTGGCGCCGCCCGCGTCACCACTTCGTGGCCTGCACCTGCAGCTTGGGATGCGAGACCAGGCAATGCCAGACCACGGCCTGGAATGCCTCGGTATGCGGCGTCACGTGCGCCGGGTCGACGGTCGGGATGACCACGACGTTGTCGCCGCCCATCTTCTTCGCGTAGCCGCCGTTGCGGCCAACCACGCCGAATATCTGCAACCCCCGCTTCTTCGCCTCATCGATGCCGTGGATCAGGTTGGTGCTGACGTTGCGCTCGGCGTCGCCGCCGCCGACGGAGAAGATGAACAGCGCGTCCTTTTCGCCCGCGCGGCTGGTCTTGAGCCACGCCGCGAACACCGTGTCCCAGCCCTCGTCGTTGGTGCGCGCGGTCAGCTCCGACACGTTGTCGGTCGGGGCGTAGGATTCGATGCCGCACAGCTTGCGGAAATCGTTCACTGCGTGGCTGCAGTTGCCGGCGCTGCCGCCGACGCCCAGGAAGAACAGGCGGCCGCCGCGCTCGCGCAGGGCGGCGAGGCCAGTCGCCATCCGCTCGATGGTGTTGAAGTCGATCGTGCGGGCGATCTCGCCTGCCTGGGCGAAGTACTTTTCCACGTGGGACATCTGGCGAAACCTTTGTCCTTTCGGTCGTTCGATTGCGGGTTTGTATTGAGCCGGCCCCGGCCTGTCCAGCGCGGGCCTCAGGCGTCGGCCTCGATGCGCGCTTCCATGCGCCGGAAGGCCTCGGCGATCGTCACCGGTGTATCGTCCTGCCAGACGAATTCCTGGTAGGGCGTGGCGAAGGGCAGGGAATGCCCGGCCTCGAATCCCAGCGAGCGCATGTAGTCGAGCGTCGTCTGCGGCACGCCCGGAGTCGCCATCTTCAGCGTGACGAAGCGCGTGCGATCGTTGAGCCAACAAAGGCCCATCGGGCCGTTGTTGACCCCCAGGTTTAGCCAGGCGCGTTCGTACAGCGCCATGCGGATGGGCAGGTTCCAGGCCGCCTCGGGCATCGCGGTCAGGCCTTCAAGTTCGCGCGGCAGTCCCTCGATCGCCTGCTCGGTGTCGGGCACGATCACCGGGAAATAGCGCCCTCTGTCCAGGCCGCGCGCGAAGGCGGCCCAGGCGGCAAGGTTGCTGTTGCGCGCCGGCATGTAGCGATAGGCGCGCAGGGTGACGGTGACGACGCGGCGCGATCCGGCACGCGACGCCAGCCAGCGTTCGACATCGGCCAGTGCCTGCTCTGTCGCGCGCAGCACGCCGATGGTGCGCTCGCCCGCGCGCGCCGCCGCAATGCAGTCGATCGAGCTGGGGTAGACGGGCAGGGCCGTCTCGTAGTCGGCCGGATAGACGTTGTGTGCCGTCGCGCGCAGCGCGGCCGCGTGGCGCCGCGACTCGGCGAGCGTGACGCCGGCGCAGGCGGGCAGCAGCGAGGCCGCCGGCAGCAGCACGTTGTGGATGCGCGCGCGCCTTCCCTCGGCATCGACCACGCGCTCGTAGTCGCGGTGCTCGCGCCTGACGCCGTCGTGTGGTCCGGGCACGATCACGACATGCACGCGGTCGAGGCCCGAGCGGCGGCGCGCGATATCAGCGCCGGCGAGGAACCACAGGTAGTCGAAGGTGACGGGCGCCACCTTCAGGTCGTAGAAGGCGTGGAGCGTCTGCCGGTCGGCCGCCGCCCCGCTGGCGCGGCGCAGGGCGCGCGGCGCCGATGCCGCCAGCGTGATTGTGCGCCGCACCGCGCGGTGCAGCGCCCTGCCCGCCGCCGTCGTCGGCAGCAGCGCCTCAGCGGCCAGGCGTCGCCAGATCCACGGCAGCCCCTGCGTGCGCAACTTGAGCGCGATGCGGCCGATGCCCTGCGCCGGTTCGCTGCTGCTGGTCACCTGCTTCGATCCATGACGCCGCGATGGATGCGCGGCCGGGCCATGTCAGGCCTGGACGAGCTCGCCCTGGGCCTCGCGCTTCTTCACCGCCTCGGCCGGCGGCGGCTTGTGGCCGCCCAGGAGGTTGCCCGTCCAATTGGTCAGCCGCGCGAGCGAATTGTAGTACGTGTATTCGGGCGAGCGGCGGATCAGCAGCCCGTCCTTGATCTCCTCCTCGTAATCGTACTGCGCCCAGCCGTTGCAGCCCTTGCAGAACGGCACTTTGTCCCACTGGCCGGTCTCGTGGTAGTAGCGCGCCTTGGCGAATTCCTCGCCGTGCCAGATCTCGCGGACGCCTTTTTCGAACACGTTGCCCATGTCGGTGGCGCGCACGCCGTCCAAGCAGCACAGGCGCACGCTGCCATCGTTGTGCACCGGCATGGTCTTGTAGATGACCGGGCAGGCGACGCGCACGGGCGGTTCCCTCATGTCGGGAAAGGTGCCGTTCTCGAACACGATGCCCATGCGCACAACGTCGACCACGCCGACCCAGCGGCTGACAAACTCGTCGACCTCGTGGCGGTTGCAGTCCTGGATCGTGTAGGACACGCCGACTCGCGGCAGCTCGCGGTCGCCGCGGATGCGCAGCAGGCGGAACACGGCCGCCTCGATCTTCGCCAGCTTGTCGACGCCGCGGACCTTCTTCAGTGTCCCGGGCGTGGCGGAGTCGAGGCTGAACATGACCGAGTCGACCTTCTGCTCGCAGAAGAACTCGGCGATCTTCTCGGTCAGCGCCAAGCCGTTGGTGTTCATCGCCACGGCGATGCCGCGGCGCTTGAGGTCAGCGATCACCTCGCGCAGGTTGGGGATCAAGAGCGGCTCGCCGTAGATGCTGGGGGCCACCATCGGCTGGGCTTTGGTGAATTCGTCCAGCATCTTGCGCGCGGCGTCCAGGTTCATGATGCCCTTGACCGGATCGATCTGGCCCTCGTCCTCAAGGCCCCAGACCGGGCACATATGGCAGCGGAGGTTGCAGCGCGTGGCATAGTCGATCAGCAAACGCTCGGGCATGTCCGAGACCGGCAGCGGCGTCCAGTTGTACTTGGGATCGACCCATTCCGCCTTGGACCAGTCGCGCATGATGTCTCCAGGACTTGCGGGAAAGCGGCCGCGATGGGCATACGCCAACGGGCCAGCCAACCTGATCTATATCAGCCAACCACTTGCGGGGCAAAGCCGTTTTGCGAATGCGAAGTGCATGGCCGGCCCTATGTCCGCGACGGTAACGGATTGATTTCCAACAGCATCGCCGTGGTGTAGCGGGTCGGGCGGGGACGCGGGCTTTCGCCGCCACAGATCCGGTCGGCTGCCACCAGCGGCAGGGCCAGCGCCAAGGCGAGCGCGCTCAGCGCGGCGCGCCCGACGGCGTTGGCATAGAAGGCGCGGATCAGGCGGTTCGCCAGGAAACCGCCGAAATGACTTATCGCGCTGCCCAGGAACGCAACCGTCGCCGCGGCGTCGACCGGTGCCATGGTGTCGATGCGCTGCGCCGTCGCGGCGGGTCGCGCCAGGAGCGAGCCGGCATGCTCGTAGCGGCAGTAGACGAGGCCGGTGCCGTCCGCCGCCAGGCGCCCCGCCATCAGGCCGCGGACCAACGGCACCAAGGGGCTGTCCAGGTCGGGCAGCTCGACGAACACGAACCCGGTGCGAGCGCTGTTGCCTGGCGCGATCTTTGCCTTGAGCGTCTCCTCATCGTCCGACAGCGGGTCGTAGAGCAGGACCTGGCTGCCCGGATGCGCGGCGAACAGTTTGAGGAACACGGAACCGGCCGGCAGGACGGCTGCCGGCGGGCCGGCGGCCAGGCCCGCGCGGATGCGCCGGACCACGTCGCGATAGTAGGCATTGAGCGGGTGCAGCGGACCGAGTTCCGGCGCGGCACCCAGCAGGGCATGGGCGATGCGGCGCAGGTGCGCGAGCGCCCGGAACGACGCGGGCACGGCCGCCACACTCTCCGCCGTCTCGGCGCCCCCCTGACGCGCCGCATATTCGCGCTTGAACTGGGCATAGGCGGGCAGCCAGAAACCGTGGTCGACATGCGGCCTGGCGTCGCTGCCGAGGCGTTGCATCAGGTCGGCGACGAAGCGCTCCGCCTCCGCGCGCCATGGCTCGATGCCGGCGTCGAGCGCGCGGGCATGGATGGTCAAGAGCGTGCGGCCCAACTCGCGCTGCTCGCGCGTCGTCCATTCGCGCATGTCCGCGGCGATCCGGTCGACGCTCGGGCGCCCGGGCCTGAGCGTGCCGAGGCCCGTGCGCCGGCTCTGCAGCTCCAGCATGAAGAACTCGTCGGAATCGGCCAGCACGCAGCGGCGTGCCGTCGGCGCCAGCACCGGCAGCGAGCAGTAGTCGAAGAAGTTCGGCGGCTCGGCGGGCGGGGCCTGCTCGGGCCTGACGGCGACCAGAGTCATGGGAAACTGGTAGCCGATCAGCGTGTCGGGGCCGGCCATCCAGTAGAACTGATCGACGCGATGCGGATGCACGATGGCGCGATTGACGATCTTCGACCGCGGCATCGGGTGCAGATGGTCAAGCGCGATGCGCACCAGCAGGCGCGGCGGGATCGCGATAGGCCCGGCGAGCGGGTCGACGCTCGCCCGCAGCATCGGCAGCACGTCCTCGCTCGAGGCGCGCAGGCTCGGCGCCAGGATCAGGCGTTCGCCCTTCTCGATGCGCTTGACGACGCTGCGATAGCAGCCGTCCGCCAGCACGAAATCGGCGTTGAGGAAGAAGACCCAGGTATCGGTCGCTGCAGCGCCGAGGCCCTCGAGGCCGCGGAACAGCGCCAGCGTCAGCGGCACCGAGTAGTCCGTCATGCCCAGAAGATCGTCGATCGCGCGCAGTTCGATGCGTGCATGGCGGCGCAGGTGGCCGAGCGCGTCGCAATCTTCCAGGTACGGGAAAAAACGCCGCTCGGTCAGCAGCACGAACTCGCAGCCAAATGTCTGGGCGAGGCAGGGAAGATTTCCCGGCGCCAGCAGCGCGCGCAGCGACACGCCGGCCAGGATGTTCTTGACGTAATGCTCGCCCCAGACCGGCAGGACGAGGCGCGCCCGCGGCTTCGTCATCGCGCTCGCAACCGAATTCCCGCCCGCCTTGATCGGCGGGCGGCCGAGACTACCCCCTAAGGGCGCGGGCAAGCTACGGCAAATCTTCTGGATTCAATGCCTTGGTGCCTTGTCGCCGGCGCGGGCGAGGTGCCAAAGCCGCATTGCAATACCGATTGATTGGTGATACCGAAACGCCGCTTTGGCGCCGCAATTCCGGCTAATGCTCCCAAGTCGTCGAACGGGCGCCGCTCCAACCAAGTGGAGATATCCGGTTCGTGACCCCTGATTATGCAGGCGCTTTCTCCGACATCGTGCGCGGGGTCACCAATTGGCGCGTGTGGGGCCAGGCCGGCTGGCAGGAGATCAAACGGCGCTATCGCCGAACCGCGCTCGGGCCGTTCTGGGTCACGCTCAGCCTCGGCATCTTCGCCACCGCCATGGGTTTCATCTGGGCACCGCTGTTCAACGCCGACGTCAAGACCTACCTGCCCTTCGTCACCGTCGGCATGGTGAGTTGGGTCTACGTCACCGCGACCATCGCCGAGGGCTGCGGCACCTACACGGGCGCTGAAGGGCTGATCAAGCAGCTCAACTTTCCCTACATGCTGCTCAACTGCACGGTCGTGTGGCGCAACATGATCGTGTTCTTCCACAACCTGATCATCGTCGTCGCGGTCGTCATGCTGCTTTCCGTGCCGGTCAACCT
The DNA here is from genome assembly GCA_964557415.1 of uncultured Rhodospirillaceae bacterium. GTDB lineage: Bacteria > Pseudomonadota > Alphaproteobacteria > JAEULC01 > JAEULC01 > JAEULC01. The sequence continues at coordinate 22,816 of CAZLBB010000005.1, read as the reverse complement.
GAACACGCTCCTCGTGGTGCCGGGCGTGCTGCTGGTGGCGATCAACGGCATGTGGATCACGATGCTGCTCGGGATGCTCAGCGCCCGGTTCCGCGACATTCCGCCGCTGGTCGGCAACCTGATCCAGGTCATGATGTTCGTAACGCCGGTGTTCTGGTTCGCCAACCAGCTGGGACCCGGGCGCCAGCACATCGTCACGTTCAACTTCCTGTTCCACGTCGTCGACATCGTGCGCTCGCCGCTGCTCGGTCAAGCGCCGGCCGCGCTCAGCTATGCCGTGGCGATCGGCGGCGCGGTGGTCGGATGGACCGTCACGGTCATGATCTATGCGCGCTTCCGCCGGCGCATCGCCTATTGGCTCTAGAGGCGGCGATGCGCGACACCTGGATCGAGCTGCAGAACGTCACGGTCGACTTCCCGATCTACGGTTCGTCGAACCGCAGCTGGCGCTCGACGCTCCTCGGTCGGACCGGCGGCCTGATCCGGCGCGAAGGCGCGCGGCAGCAGCGCATCGTGGTGCGCGCCCTCGAGAATCTCTCGTTCCGCATCGAGCATGGCGACCGCCTCGGCCTGCTCGGCCACAACGGCGCGGGCAAGTCCACCCTGCTGCGCGTGCTGGCCGGTGTCTACGAGCCGACCTCGGGCAAGGTCGTGACCAAGGGCCGCCTGTCGCCGCTGTTCACCGCGGCGCCGGGCCTCGACCTCGACGACACGGGCTACGAGAATTGGCGCAGCTGCGGCATGTATCTCGGCATGACGCGCGAGGAGATCCGCCAGAAGATCCCGGACATGGAGGAATTCTGTGAGCTGGGAGAGTACCTGAGCCTGCCCGTGCGCACCTATTCCGCCGGCATGATGACGCGGCTGTGCTTCGCGCTGGCGACCGCGATCGATCCCGACATCCTGCTGCTGGACGAAGGCATCGCCACCGGCGACGCCCGCTTCGCGGCGCGGGCCGAGCGCCGGATGCAGGCGATGATCGACCGCTCCAGCATCCTGGTGCTCGCCAGCCACTCCGACGCGATGATCGCGTCGATGTGCAACAAGGCGGCGCTGCTGGAGAAGGGCCGCGTCATCGCGATGGGCCCGGTCAAGGACGTGACCGACCTCTACCACGAGCGCACCGCCATGCAGCGCGAGGCCGCGGCGGCCGCGCCGGCGGAGCCTGCGCCGAGCGAGGCTGCAGAATAGACGGCGATGCCAATCCGGAGGGCCAAAGAGGGTAACGGTCTGGTTGAGCGGCGGCCGGCGGTGTTCCTCGACCGCGACGGGGTCATCAACCGCGGCTTTCTGCGCGAGGGGAAGACCTATGCGCCGCGGCGCCTTGAGGATTTCCGCCTGCTGCCGGGCGCGCGCGCGGCCGTGCGTGCGCTCAGCGACGCCGGCTACTTGATCGTCGTGGTCACCAACCAGCCGGACATCGGCAACGGCCTGGTCGACCCCGGCGTGGTCGCTGCCATGCACAACCGGCTGCGGCGCGCCTTGCCGCTTGTTGCGATTGAGATGTGCCCGCACAAGCAGACCGACGGTTGTTCCTGCCGCAAGCCCAAGCCCGGCATGCTCCGGCGCGCCGCGAAGCGGTATTATATAGACTTATCAGCAAGCTTCATGGTCGGTGACCGTTGGAGCGATGTTGTTGCTGGGCACAAGGCGGGCTGCTATACGATCTTCGTCGACCGGGGGTACGACGCCTGCCGAGAGCTGCAGCCGGACATCGTGGTCCGATCGCTGCCAGAGGCCACCCGTCACATCCTGACCGTAGCCCGGCCAAGTGAACGCCGCCGTTTCCGGCGGCCCCGAGGGGAGCAACGCTAGATGAGTCGATTGGACAAGCTGCGCGTGAAGATCTTCGCCGACGGCGCGGATTTCGACGGCATCGTCAAGCTCGCGGCCAATTCGCGCATCAAGGGATTCACGACCAACCCGACGCTCGCCCGCAAGGCCGGGGTCACGGACTACGAAGCGTTCGGGCGCAAGGTGCTCGGCGCCGTCTCGGGCCGCCCGGTGTCGCTCGAGGTGTTCGCCGACGAGTTCGACGAGATGATCCGCCAGGCGCGCTCGATCGCGTCCTGGGGTCCGAACGTCAACGTGAAGATCCCCGTCACCAACACGCGCAAGGAATTTTCCGGCGACGTCATCCGCACGCTGTCGGCCGAAGGCGTCGTGGTCAATGTGACGGCGATCCTGACGCTCGACCAGGTGCGCCGCGTGACCGACTGCCTGGCGCCGGAGACGCCGGCGATCGTCTCGGTGTTCGCTGGCCGCATCGCCGACACCGGCGTCGACCCGGTGCCGCTGATGACCGAGGCGCTAAAGATCATGGCTGCGCGGCCCAAGGCCGAGCTGATCTGGGCAAGCCCGCGCGAGCTGCTGAACGTGTTCCAGGCCGACCAGATCGGCTGCCACATCATCACGGTGACCAACGACATCCTCGGCAAGCTGTCGCTGGTTGGCAAGGATCTCGAGACCTATTCGCTGGAGACGGTAGAGATGTTCCGCAAGGACGCGGTCGCCGCCGGCTTCACGATCAAGGGGACCGACGCGCGGCCCGAGCGCCGGCGCGCCACGGCCTGAGCGTTCCTCGCACGCGGCCCGAACGGGCCCGGCAGGCGAGGACCAGACTGGATTGATCCAAAGCAGCGGAGCTTAGTGAAGCGCCATGACGAAGGTTTTGGTCACGGGTGGAGCCGGTTATGTCGGCAATGTGCTGACGCCGCGCCTGCTTAAGGAAGGCTATGACGTCATCGTCTACGACATGCTGTACTTCGGCAAGGAAACCCTGCCGCTGCAGCATCCGAAACTGACGGTCATCCAAGGCGACATCCGCGACACGGCCAAGCTTGCCAAGGCGCTCCAAGGTGTCGAGTCGGTGCTGAACCTCGCCTGCATCTCGAATGACGCCAGCTTCGAACTGGACGAGAAGCTGTCGACGACGATCAATCTCGACGCTTTCGAACCAATGGTGATCGCCGCGAAGAAGGCGGGGGTTAAGCGCTTCATCTATTGCTCGTCGAGCTCGGTCTATGGCGTGTCCGATGCGCCGGACGTCACCGAGGACCATCCGCTGGTGCCGTTGACGCTCTACAACAAGTACAAGGGCATGTGTGAGCCGCTTCTGTTCAAGCACAAGACCGACAACTTCACCTGCTCGATCATCCGCCCGGCGACGGTGTGCGGCTACAGCCCGCGCACGCGCCTCGACCTCTCCGTCAACATTCTGACCAACCACGCCGTCAACAAGGGCGCGATCACCGTCTTTGGCGGCGGGCAGAAGCGCCCCAACCTGCACATAGAGGACATGGTCGATCTCTACTGCCTGATGCTGGTGGCGCCGCACGCGAAGATCCATGGCGAGATCTTTAATGCCGGCTACCAGAACCAGACGATCATGGAGATCGCCAACATCGTGAAGAAGGTGGTCGAGGAGGAATATCCCGGCCGCAAGCCGATCGACATCAAGGTCACGCCTACCGACGACAATCGCTCGTACCACATCAATTCGGACAAGATCAGGCGCGTCATCGGCTTCGCCGCCAAGCGCACCATCGAGGATGCGGTGCGCGACCTGTGCAGGGCCTTCAAGGAAGGCAAGCTGCCCAACAGCTTCGACAACGACTGGTACTATAACGTGCGTACCATGAAGCGTCTGGAAGCCGCGTGAGCCGAAAACCCATCACCGTCGTCACCGGGGGCGCCGGCTTCATCGGCAGCCATATGGTCGACCATCTGCTCGAGCGCGGCTACCGCGTCCGGGTGGTCGACAATCTGACCGGCGGCCGCCTCGGCAATCTCAAGCATCACGACGGCAATACCGACCTTTCGTTCGAGAAGGCCGATATCTGCCATCTCGAGCCGGGTGCGGCGCTGTTCCGCGATGCGTGCTACGTGTTCCACTTCGCCGGCATCGGCGACATCGTGCCGTCGATCGAGCGCCCGATCGACTATATGGACACCAACATCCAGGGCACGGTACGCGTGCTGGAATGCGCCCGTGCCGCCGGTGTCGCGAAGCTGGTCTATGCCGCGTCCTCCTCGTGCTACGGCTTGGCCGATACGCCAACGCGCGAGGACCACCCGATCGCGCCGCAATATCCCTATGCGCTGTCGAAGTACATGGGCGAAATGGCGGTGTTTCACTGGCACAACGTCTACAGGCTGCCGGTTAACTCGATCCGCATCTTCAACGCCTACGGCACGCGGGTGCGCACGACCGGCGCCTACGGCGCAGTGTTCGGCGTGTTCTTCAAGCAGAAGCTCGCCGGCAAGCCGTTCACTGTCGTCGGCGACGGCACGCAGCGCCGCGATTTTCTCTACGCCAGCGACGTGGCGTCGGCCTTCCTCCTGGCGGCCGAGACGCTCAAAACCGGCGAGATCTGGAATCTCGGCGCCGGCAACCCGCAGTCGGTCAACCACCTGGTCGAGCTGATCGGGGGCGAGGTGGTTTACATCCCGAAGCGTCCCGGCGAGCCCGACGTCACCTGGGCGGACATCGCCAAGATCCAGCGCGATCTCGGCTGGAAGCCGAAAATTCCGTTCGCGGAGGGCGTGGGACGCATGATGGCCGAGATTGACAAGTGGCGCGACGCGCCGCTCTGGGATCCCGATTCCATCGCCAAAGCCACAAAAACCTGGTTCGAGGCTCTCGGTGCCTAAGGACGAAACGATGACCCCTCCCGTCGCCGGCGACTATCGGCGCAAGGTCAAGACGGTCGAAGAGCTGTGCGCGGCTCTCGGCAATCGGCCGCGCCCGCAGACCGTCGTGATGTGCCACGGCGTGTTCGACCTCGTGCATCCCGGCCATATCCGCCACCTTCTCTATGCCAAGGAGAAGGCGGACGTCCTGGTCGCGAGCCTCACGGCCGACGCGCACATCACCAAGGCCCAGTACCGCCCGTTCGTGCCGCAGGAGCTGCGCGCGCTGAACCTGGCGGCGCTCGAGATGGTCGACTACGTGATCATCGACCCGAACCCGACGCCGCTCGACAACATTGCCAAGATCCAACCCGATTACTTCGCCAAGGGGTACGAGTACCAGGACGGCGGGCTGCACCCGAAGACCAAGCAGGAAATCGAGGTTCTGCAGCGCTATGGCGGCGAGATCCTGTTTACGCCCGGCGACATCGTCTACTCGTCCTCGCACCTGATCGAGACCGGTCCGCCCAACCTCGCGATCGAGAAGCTCCTGATGCTGATGGAGGCGGAGCAGCTCAACTTCGACAAGCTTCGTCGGATCCTGGACAAGTTCGAGGGCGTGCCGGTGCACGTGGTCGGCGATACGATCGTCGACAGCCTGAGCTACACGACGATGATCGGCGGCATGACCAAGACGCCGACGCCGAGTGTGCGCTTCGACAACCGCGTCGACTTCATTGGCGGCGCCGCGATCGTCGCCGAGCACCTGCGCGCCGCAGGCGCAAAGGTGACGTTCTCGACCGTGCTCGGCGACGATCCGTTGAAGGACTTCGTGCTCGAAGGGCTGGCGAAGAACGGCGTCGAGGTGATGCCGATCATCGACGCCACGCGGCCGACGACGAACAAGAACGCCTTCGTCTGCGGCGACTACCGCCTGCTCAAGGTCGACACGCTCGACAACCGCAGCGTTACCGACGCGCAGGCCGACCAGTTCGCCCAGCACATGCGCAAGGTCAACGCGCGCATGGTGGTATTCAGCGATTTCCGCCACGGCATCTTCAATCGCCGCACCATCCCGGGGTTAAGCAAGGCCATCCCGGCGGGCGCGTTCCGAGTCGCCGACAGCCAGGTCGCCAGCCGCTGGGGCAACATCATGGAGTTCAAGGGTTTCGATCTCTTGACGCCGAACGAGCGCGAGGCGCGCTTCTCGCTCGCCGATCAGGACACGGGCGTCCGCCCCCTGGCCGCCAAGCTGCACGAAGAAGCGGACTGCAAGACGCTGATCTTGAAGCTCGGCGATCGTGGCCTCCTGACCTGCCGTTCGGACAGAGGCAAGGAGGGCGACCTGCGCTCGTTCTTCGTGGTCGACAGCTTTGTCGAGCGCCTCATCGACGCGGTCGGTGCGGGCGACGCGCTGCTCGCCTACGCGGCGCTGACGCTCCTGACCGACGGCTCGGCCGTGGCCGCCTCGATCCTCGGCTCGATGTCGGCCGCGCTGGAATGCGAGGCCGACGGCAACATCCCGATCGGCCGGCCCGATGTGCTCGGCAAGCTGGAAAGCATCGAGAAGCGCGCGCGCTTCCAGTAGCGCCCGGATCGGCCAGGAAGGAATCGCAGCCCATGCGCGTGGTGGTGGCGGGCCTCGGGGTCCAGGGCCACAAGCGGCGCCGCGTCGCCGGCGCCGACTTCGTTGCCGCCGTCGACCCGGTCAATCCCGAGGCTCAGCATCGCTCGATCACCGACATCAGGCTCGGCGACTACGACGCGGTGCTCGCTTGCATCCCCGATGAGCCCAAGGTCGAGCTGCTGGAGTATCTTCTCAGCAACGGCAAGCACGTGCTGGTCGAGAAGCCGCTGTGGGCGACGCGCGACGAGGACATCGCGCGGCTCGACGCGCTGGCCAAGGCGAAGGACGTCGTCTGCTACACGGCCTACAACCACCGCTTCGAGCCGCATTTCGTGCGCATGGCCGAGCTTATGCGTTCGGGCAGGCTCGGGCGCGTCTATCACTGCCGCATGTTCTACGGCAACGGCACGGCGCGCCTGGTGCGCGAATCACGGTGGCGCGACCAGGGCGCCGGCGTGCTGCCCGATCTCGGCTCGCACCTGCTCGACACGGCGCGCTTCTGGTTCGGCGATGTCGGTGCCGACACCGAGGTCCTCATGAGCCGGTGCTTCGAGAACCGCGCGCCGGACCACGTGGTCCTCGCCGCACGACAAGGCAGCCCGCAGCTCGAGCTCGAGATGACGCTGCTGATGTGGCGCAATCACTTCACCTGCGACGTGTTCGCTGAAAAGGGCACGGCGCATATCCGCAGCTTGTGCAAATGGGGGCCGTCCTCGTTCACCACGCGCATGCGCGTCCTGCCCTCGGGTCGCCCGCCCGAGGAGACAGTCACGCTGGTCCAGGACGACCCGACCTGGGAGCTGGAATACGCGCATTTTAAGGGGCTGGTCGCGTCCGGCAGGACGACTGATCTTTCCAACGATCTGTGGCTCAACCGCACCTTGCGCACCCTGGGCGAGACCGCGATCAAGGAGGCCGATAAGTGCGCGCGCCCGTGATCGGCTTTGCCGGGCTGACGCATCTGGGCCTGGTTTCCGCCATCGCCGCTGCGGCCAAAGGATTCCGTACGATCGGCTTCGATCCCGATGCGGAGCGGGTCCGTTCGATCGCCGCCGGCGAGCTGCCGGTGGTCGAGCCCGATCTCGACGAGTTGGCGTCGAAGCACCGCGACAAACTCGACTACAGCGCCGATCCCAAGGCGCTCGCCCGATGCGATCTCGTCTACATTTCGACCGATGTGCCGACCGACGATCGCGGGCAGAGCGACCTGAGCGGCATTGCCGCCCTGACCGGGCGCGTCATCCCGGCACTCGGCCCGCAGGCGCTTCTGGTCGTCCTGTGCCAGGTGCCGCCTGGCTTCACGCGGCAGCTCGCGCTCGCGCCCGAGCGGCTCTACTACCAGGTCGAGACGCTGGTGTTCGGCCGTGCGGTCGAGCGCGCGATGCAGCCGGAGCGCCACATCGTCGGCTGCGCCGATCCGGCCAAGCCCTTGCCCGCGCCCTTCGCGCAGTATCTCGGCGCCTTCGGCTGCCCGATCCTGCCGATGCGCTACGAAAGCGCCGAGCTCGCAAAGATCTCGATCAATTGCTGCCTGATCGCCACGGTCACGGTCGCCAACACCCTGGCGGAGCTGTCGGAACGGATCGGCGCCGACTGGTCTGAGATCGCGCCAGCGCTCAAGCTCGACCGCCGCATCGGCCAGTATTCCTATCTTGCGCCCGGGCTCGGCATCGCGGGCGGCAATCTGGAGCGCGACCTCGCGACCGTGCTGCGCATTTCGCAGTCGGTCGGCAGCGAAGCCGGCACGATCCAGGCTTTCCTCGACAACTCGGCGCACCGGCGCGACTGGGCGTTGCGCAAACTGCATGAGGAAGTGTTCGCGCGCAATCCCGTCGCCGCCATCGGCATCCTCGGGCTGGCTTACAAGGAAAACACGCACTCGACCAAGAACTCGCCGGCGCTCGCCCTGATCCGGCACCTCGGGCCATGGCCGATCCGCGTCTACGACCCGGTGGTGCCGGCGTCCGCGGCCGAGCATCCGCACGCGACGGGCGCCAAGGACGCGCTGGATGTCGCAAACGGGGTCGACGCGCTGGCCATCATGACGCCCTGGCCCGCCTTCAAGACCCTGCAGCCTTCCGATCTCAAGCGCGCGATGAAGGGAAGGACCGTCCTCGACCCCTACCGCGTGCTGAACGGCCCGGCGGTTGCCGCAGCGGACCTCGACTACCTGACGCTCGGCGCGCCCGCGCTGCGTGCAGGCGCGGGGAACTGACGATGCTCACGCATGGGCTCGCCGGGGCAACAAATCCCAGGCGCGTCGTGGTGTTGGGCGCCGGCGGCTTCGTCGGCGGCACGATCGCGCAGCGCCTGACGGCGCTCGGCATCGCCACCCTGGCGCTAACGCGCAAGCAGATGGACCTGCTGGCGGAGGGCGCCGGCGAAAAGCTCGCGAGCCTGCTCCGCGACGACGACAGCCTGGTGTTCGTCTCGGCCCTGGCGCCGACGCGCACCGCCGCTGTGCTGATCGACAACCTGCGCATGGGCGAGGCGGTGACCGGGGCGCTGGCCAAGCGACCGGTCGCGCACGTCGTCTACGTCAGCTCCGACGCGGTCTATCCGGACGACGCGAACCCAGTGACCGAGCGCACGCCGTGCAACCCGTCGAGTCTCCACGGCATCATGCACCTGGCGCGCGAGGTCATGCTGCGCGGCACCGTGCGCGCGCCGCTCGCGATCCTGCGTCCGTCACTGCTCTACGGCGCTGCCGATCCGCACAACGGCTACGGGCCCAACCGCTTCCGGCGGCTGGCGGCCAAGGGCGAGCCGATCGCGCTGTTCGGCGGCGGCGAGGAGATGCGCGATCACATCCTGGTCGACGACGTCGGCGTGATCGCGATCGAGGTGCTGCGCTGGCGGAGCGCCGGCGTGCTCAACGTCGCGACCGGCGAGTCGCATTCCTTCAAGCGGGTCGCCGAGATGGTCTCGGGAGGCACGGTCGCGATCAAGGACACGCCGCGCCAGAACCCGATCACGCATCGGCATTTCGACATCTCAGATTGCCTTAAATCCTTTCCGACCTTCCGCTACACCAGGCTGGTCGACGGGCTTGCGCGCGTCGCCAAGGAGTCGTGATCATGGCCGAAGTGAACCTCCTGTCCAAGCTGCCGAGCGGCAAGCGCAACGTGAACGCGCGTGCCGAGGCCAAGACCCGGGAGATCATCGACATCTCGCGCCAGTACGGCGCGCTCTATTTCGACGGCGACCGCAAGTACGGCTACGGCGGCTACCGCTACGACGGCCGCTGGATCCCCGTGGCCGAGGACATGGTCAGGCATTTCGGTCTCAAGGCCGGCGACCGCGTGCTCGATGTCGGCTGCGCCAAGGGCTTCCTGGTCAAGGACCTGCTCAAGGTCTGCCCCGGCCTCGAGGCGTTCGGCCTCGACATATCGGAATACGCGCTGATGAAGTGCGAGCCCGAGGTGATCGGCCGGCTGCATCTCGGCAACGCTGTGAAGCTGCCCTTCCCCGACAACAGCTTCAAGGCGGTGATCTCGCTCAACACCATCCACAATCTCGAGCGGGCCGACTGCATCACGGCGCTGAAGGAAATGCAGCGCCTGGCGCCCGGCCGGGGCTTCGTGCAGGTCGATTCCTACCGCACGCCCGAGCAGAAGGCGGTGTTCGAGGAATGGGTGCTGACCGCCAAGTTCCACGACTATCCGGAAGGCTGGATCAAGCTGTTCGCCGAGGCCGGGTATACCGGCGACTATTACTGGACCATCATCGGGTAGCGCAAACGTGGCCGCGGCGCCGCCGCTCGCTCGGCCGGCGGGCCGGCGCTATCGAGCATCCTCACCGGATGTTTCCACGCTCGCCGAATCAGGACGGCGAGAAAGGCGGCGCAGCATGCTCGTCGTGTTCCCATAGTCGAGATCCACGTCGTAGACAACGACGCCTTCATCGATCAGATACGGATATGACAGTACTTTCCCGGTAGCGTGCCCCTGTTGCGGGTTTGGCACGCGGGAATCGGTCAATTGCACCTGCGGCGGCAGAACGATGCCGCCTCTTCGCGACGGCCTGAGCCTGAACACTTCGCCCCGCTTGAGCTGCAAGTGGCCGGCGACGACATGCATCAGGCAGAACTCACGGAACGCCGATGCGTGACTCGTCTTCTGGATTGTCTCCACCATGTCGCGAATATTGCCCGACGACGGCAGGAAGATCGTGACCGCCCGGCCAAGCGCGGCGATCCGATGTCGCATTCCCGGCAGGCACATCGCCAAGGCAATGCATCGACGGACCTCGGGGCTGCTTGTGGTGCTCGCGAATTCGAAGACCCTGTATTGGGCTCCAGAAAACCGAATCGCGACGTTCGCATACTTCACGCGGCGGTTGCGAACAGGCGATCGTCGATCGGAAATACCCGAGGCACCGTCGATCGTGATTTCGGCTTGCGTCTCGGCGTATGCCAGAACGCCGTGCTCACGATGGGTGTAGGACCAGCTTGCCAGGCTGACATAGCGGGACGGATGGGCGGAAAGCACGGGCCACCGGTAGTACTGTTCGATGTACTTGAGGGTGGACTCGCAGCCCAGCGCGAGCACCTCCAGGAATCCGATATTGTGCTGCGGCGATGCAGGATTGCATGCCCGCGTGATGCTTCCCACCGCGCTGCGGACCGCGAGCGCATGAGAGGCAAGCTCGACGATCCCAAGTCGGTGCGGCTCCACATGCAACAGGTACTCGGGATGCGTCACGAAGAAGGCGGGGTGATGCAGCGCGACGGCGTGCTTGGGGATGATGTACTTCAGAAGCAGCTCGAGCAGCCGGGGCCTGGGTATGCCCAGGCTTGGCATGCCTTCGCCCCTGCCGGATCTCATCTCTTCAAGTTCGGCGACCACCAGCTCGCGGCAGATCTGCGGCACGGTATAGTAGACGACTTCATGGCTCTCCAAGGCTGCGACGATGCGCGCAAGAGCGTCGCAGACATATATGGAATCGGGAATCAGAAAGACGAAGGCGAAGCAGTCGTCAGTGAATGTCGCAACCGCGTGCTGCCAGTACAGCCAATGATTGCAGGATATTTCGGCCGGGAACGACCCGATGCAAACGTACTTGACGGCAGCGTGCTGCTTGAACGCCCGGAAGCGAGCGTCCCGCTCGATCACGGCGAAATCCTCCGCGGTCGTATAAAGCAGCAGCGTGACATCGAAGTCCGCTGCGATGCCGCGCAGATTCGCGTCCGTCAGAAGGGTGGCAAGCGAATACCTGCAAAAAAAATCCGTGTACGCCGCACCCCAAACGCAACAGACAAGGGCGATCGCGCGGCGCTCCCTCTGGTGCAACTCGATTGAATCCGCCATCCGCGTCCCGATTGACAAGCCGATCAGCGGTCGTAGACCATGTCGGCCGAAACCGTCAACAATGGGCCGCTTGGAGGCTTGCAGCGTCGTGCTGTGGAAGAGCCGCAAATCGACACCGCGTCAGCGAGCGGCCGAGCTTGTGCATCGGGCGCATCAGCTGGCGGCAAGCCATCGGCACGAGGATGCGCTGGAAGTTCTGACGCGCTGCCTGGCGCAAGACCGCGACTATGTCCCGGCTCTGCTCACGATCATCCAAATACAGGCACATCTCGGGCGCTACGACGACGCGCTCGACTCGAGCTTGCGCGCCCTGGAGATCGAGCCGACGAATCGGCCCTTGCTGGCGAGTATTGCACAGCTTCTCTCGAGTCCGGGCCTCACGCGCCGCTACCGCGAGATCTTCCAATTCTTTCATCGCCGTTCGTCTGACCAAGCCGGCGCTCGCCTTGCCGCCGATGCCTTTGCGGAACTGGTTCCCGCTTTTGTCGCTCGGGCGAGTCAGATGTCCGCTGCGGGATCGCATGTGGACGCTGCCGGCGTGCTCGAGCAATGCCTGTCGCTCCTTCCCGATTTCAACCCCGCCCAGCTGGCTCTCGCCCAAGTCCGCGTTCACCAGCGGCGGGGCGGCGAGGCGCTCGCCGTCGTCATTCGCGTGATGAACGCCGACCCGGCGGACCAAACCGCGATATCCGTCCTCGAGCAGGTCCTGATGCGGGCCGAAAGCCCGGCGATTCTGGAAGCGGCGGATGTCCTCCTTGCCGCCATCTCGCGACATGTTTCAGCCGGCCGCGACGCCGCGCCGGCGCTGGCGCCGCTGATGGCGCTAGTCGGCGGGTTGAGCGCGCACAAGGAGCATCGAAGGGCGCTGGACGCTGTTCGGCTGGCGCTGAAGATCGCACCGAACGATCAAGGCGTTCATGACGCGGTCTTCAATATTGTCAGTGATCCCGCGCTGTCGGCCGATGCCTCTGCCTACGCCTGCGCAGTCATTCCCGACCTCATGGCGGCATATTCGGCCGTGTTCCGGCCGACTGCCGATGAGCGGGAAGAATATGATCGGCTCGCGACACTGAACGTCGTCGAGACGCTCGCAAGCGTGATCCGACGGTTCCGCCGGGACCTGGGATCCGACCCCGACGTGCCGCTGGCACTATTCCTCGCCGGGATCCGGCAACGCCTGGCGAACGGGTGCGATCCCGAACCATCGCCCCGGTGGGCGCTCCTCAGGTTTGAGATAGCATGGCGATTGTTCATGGAAGGCGAGACGGAAAGGAGCATGGCGTTGCTCCGTTCGCTCGTCGACGACCCTGGACTTCGGGCATTCGCGAAGCACGACCCGTTTGCAAAGGAAGCTTTCGTCCGTGCCGGGGAGATCGTCGGTCGATACGAAGAGAGGGCAGGGCGAATCGACTCCGCAATGTCGACCTACCGTCGAACGATGCAGGTCGACGAGAACGCCGTGGTCGCCAGACGCATGGCATTGCTCTGTTGGAGACAAGGCAGCATCGTAGAGGCGATGACGGCGGCGGAAAGCGGCATCATGACCAAGCACAACCTGTACCCGGGCTTGCCGGACGGGCCTCACATGACCCGGCTGCGGGAAGGATTGCGCCGCCACGAAACCGAGCCGGCGGCCGAACATGGCCGGTGAACCGGGCGACCGATGATCGAGATCCAGGACTATCGCTCCAGCGAACGGCATGCTCGCTCCATCATCTCGAGCTGGTGGATCGCGGAGTCGCACCAGGTCGACGTGTTCGCACGGATCGGATTTCCCGTTCGCATCGAATCCGTCCACGAGGTTGGGCAGCTTCTCGATGCCATGCAGGAGAGACGCTATGAGCGCTTCCTGAACGAGCTCGGCGGTCTGTCGGAGACCGATATCCTGCTGTTGAAGCAAGCGCTGCTGCGCTGCATGCTCTTTCAGCGCGCATGCCTTCCAAAAAGAAAGCCCATACTGCCGATCTCCGCCATGACGTCCGCGCTGCTGCTGTTTCGGAAGGTTCTGGGATTCAAGCCCGACATCGCGTCGATCCTGGAAGTCGGCCCTGGATGCGGCTACCTGTCGTTCTTCCTGGCTCGGCACGCGCCGTTGACCGACTACAGCCAGGCCGAAGCGTGCGAGAGCTTCTACATTCTGCAAAGCATGATCAATTCATACCTGTTCGGGCACCGGTTCCGCGACTTCGCCGTACTCGCCGGAACGGACGATATGACGATGCAGATCCGGGAAGACGTCGAACGTCCGGTATATCTTGACGATCATGAGCTTCCGGCACGTGCATGCTTCCACTATCCGTGGTGGACGCTGAGAGCGTTATGTGAAAAGCGCTTCGATATGGTGACGTCGAACGCCAACCTGTCGGAGTTCTCGCGCCCCGCGCTGCGAGACTACCTCACCATCTTTTCGCGCGTTCTGAAAGAAGATGGGGTATTGCTGGCCCAGTGCACCGGCTTCCCGGCTCATGGATCCCTCGACGACCTGTTCGATACGTTGCACGAATTCCGATTGGCGCCGATCTTCTGCGGCCTGGCGGACGAGAATGTACGCCCCGACATGCTGGCCGCCTTGAGCGGCCCCTACCTGACCCAGCAATTCGACAGGACCCGTTTCGCGCTGAACAACCTCGTGCTTGTCACGGAGGGGCACCCTCTTTTCCTCGGTGCGTGGGACAGACGCAATTTTCGCCACGGCTTCGCCGCGGATTTCGAGCCCCTCGTCGGGATGTTCAGGGCCAACGCTGGCGGTCGGCGGCCTTCTAGAGCGGAATTGGCGAGCCTGGTCAAGGCAGATCTGAAGCGTGCGGATCCTTTGCAGGATCAAACAGTCATCGAAGCTGCCTGAGCAAATACGCCACGGCGGGTCTGGACGTCGCTGCCAGGCACGGAAACAGCATGTAGACGATCGCTTCGGAGATCCGTGGCGATGGCATCGAAGATCACGGGAATCAGCAACTGCCGCGCGTCAACCAGGTCGTCTTCCCTCTGCGTGATGCTTGGGCGCTGCATGACGACGCCCGCCAATGGGCATTTCGAGCGCTCACCGATCGGGCTTGATCATCAGCATGATGCCGTTGTTGATCGGCACGAGCAGCCGCAGCCAGTCGTTATGTCCGGCGGCGACATCCAGGAAGCGCTTCACGCCCGCCCCCTTCTCGTTGCGCGGCGGCGAGTTCAGCACGTCGCCGTGGTACAGGCTGTCGTCGATCACGGCAAGCCCGCCGGGCCGCAGCCGCGCCGCCAGAGCCTGAAACAGCGCGGCATAGCGCTCCTTGTTGCCATCGATGAAGATCATGTCGAACGGTGGCTCCTTCGGCAGCCGCTCGATGACCCCGAACGCGTCGCCTTCCATCAACCGGATGCGTCTTGTCAGCCCGTTGGCGGCGATGTTCCGCCGGGCGATCTCGGCGAAGTGACCAAATTTCTCGATCGTGATCACCTCGCCCCCGTCCGGCATCGTCCGTGCCATCGCCATCGCAGACAGTCCGATGAAGGTGCCAATCTCCAGCACCCGCCTGGCATTCGTCATCTTGACGAGCAGTTGCAGCAACCGAAGGCCTACCGGATTCGATGACATGGCTTCATACGGCACTTCGTCAGTCAGCTCGAGCTTGAACTCGTCGGTGGGCATGCTCAGGCCGCTGGTACGCGCGATCTCTTCATACAGCAACCGACCATAGGCATCAGCGCCGCCGGCATAGCCGCTGTTGTTAAGCGGCTGATTGGGAAGAACCCAGTCCCAAACAATGCGGCGCGAGTGACCTGACATCGTTCTTCTTGCCATCGGACGAGGTGCAGCGTTGACGCGACTTGGTTACAATAGGCGCGAGCACGAATTCGTGATAGCCGTGTTTGCCGGAAATTGCCATCGGTGCATGGATTGCCGCAGCCCCAGTTGCAGAATCGGACGCTCGTCCGTGACACGCTGAACTGCAGATCGACCAGGAGGGGAGGGGATTTGCCGATCCCGAGCGCATCGCATGCATGTTCTCATCACCGGCGTCAGCGGATTCATCGGCTCGCATCTCGCGCACGGATTTGCCCAGGCCGGGCTGACCGTGACCGGGCTCTATCGTCGCGGCCCCGGTCTTGCTGCCGAGCTCGAACGGCGCTCGATCACGCTCCTGCAAGGTGACATTGCGACGCTCGATATGCTGCCCTGGCCGGTCGACGCCGTGGTGCACGCAGCCGGGAGCTCGGCCTGGACAGGAATCACGACCGAGGCGATCGTGCGCGACAATGTCGTCGGCACACGTCGCCTTCTCGAATTGGTCGCCAGCCACGGCTGCTCCCGCTTCGTCTTTCTGTCGTCGATGTCGGCCTTCGGCGAAATTTCCCAGCCCGTGGTCGACGAGTCCACGCCCGTCGTCAATCCTGACGTCTACGGCACCACCAAGCTCCTGGGCGAGGAGCTGTTGAAGGAGCGTCAGCAGCGCCTTTCTGGCCTGACATTGCGCCTGCCGGGCGTGGTTGGACGGCATGCGCGACGGAACTGGATGTCGACGACCGCCGCTCGGCTTAAGCGCGGCGAGCCGGCCAGGCTCTACGGGCCCGAATCGCCGTTCAACAACGCCGTGCACATCGACACACTGACCGGCTGGCTCGTGCAGGTGATCCAACGCGGGTGGAGCGGATACGACACGGTCGTGCTCGGGGCGGCCGGCATGTCCACCATCGGCGAGGTCGTGCAGCGCCTGGCGGCCGGGCTCGGCGTGCAAAACTGCGTCGAGCATGAGCCCGTGCGCAAGCAGTCCTTCACGCTCTCCAGCGCCCGCGCGATCGAGCGCTGGGGCTATGAGCCGCTGGATATCGATGCGGTCGTCGACCGCTATGCCGCCGACCCTTGACTTCGTCCCGCAATCGGCCGACCACGGGTGCCACCGCGACGCGCAGCCAATCTCGACGATGGTGATCTAAGGAATGACCAAGACGGCTCTTGTCATCGGCGGCGGTTTCGCTGGGTGCGCCATGGCGCACCAGCTCGAGCTTCTTGGCGGCTGGGACGTGACCCTGGTCGAGCAGGCACCGTTTCTCGGCGCCGGCGTGCGGACCCAATGGTATGGTGGTCATCCCTACACGTTCGGGCCGCGCCACTTCCTGACGCAGAACGAGGCGGTTTATGCCTATCTCGACGCCTTGTTGCCGCTCCGGCGCTGCGCCGGACACGAGTTCATCACCTATGTCGAGCGCGACAACGCGTTCTACAACTTCCCGATCCATGTGGACGACGTCCAGCGGATGCCCGACCGCGCCAGGATCGAGGGCGAGCTCAACACGGTCACCGGCGTCGCCAACGCCAAGAACTTCGAGGAATACTGGATCGGCTCAGTCGGTCGCACGCTGTATGAGAAGTTCATCGACAAGTACAGCCGGAAGATGTGGCAGGTCGACGACAACAGGAAGATCGACACTTTCGACTGGTCGCCCAAGGGCGTGGCGCTGAAGGAAGGGCCGCGCGCGGCCTGGGACATCGCGCTCTCCGCGTATCCCCACGCGCCCGATGGCTACAATGGCTATTTCGAGCTGTCGACCGCGAAGGCGCGTGTCCTTCTTGGAACGCGAATCGCGCAGTACGACATCGCGCGCAAGCGCGTCGTGCTCGACGGCGACTGGCGCAACTTCGACGTGATCGTCAACACGATCTCGCCCGACATCCTGTTCGACAAGTGCTGCGGCGAGCTGCACTACATCGGCCGCGACTTCCACAAAATTGTCTTCCCCACCGAGCACGTGTTTCCGAAGAACATCTATTTCATCTACTATGCGAACGACGAGAGGTTCACGCGGCTGGTCGAGTACAAGCAGTTCACCCAGCACCAGTCACCGACGACGCTCGTCGGCATGGAGATACCGTCGATGAACGGCCACTATTATCCGCTGCCGTTCAATTCTGAGATCGAGAAGGCTGCCCGCTATCACGCGGAGATGCCGGAGGGCGTCTGGTCGATCGGCCGCAATGGTACCTACCGCTACGGCGTCGACATCGACGACTGCATCGAGCAGGCCATGCTGGTGGCCGAGCAGATCGAGAGCGGCGGACGCGAGCACGCCGTTCCGGGCAAGAAATGGCGGTGACGGCGGCGAGCCGATAAGGAGCCGGGATGGCGATCGCTCACTCCTTCTATTCGGAGGCCGACCTGGCGGTGGCGCGGGAGTTTCTCGACTGCGGCTACGTGATCCGGCCGGTGGCCGATCGTGACGCCCTCGACCAGCTGCGGCGAGAGATCGTGTCGCTGGTCGCGGACCATCTCGGCCGGCCGATGCCCAACGACATAGACGCCTTCCTCAATTCCTTGCACCGGATCGTGCCGGTGGCCGATCTCAATCGGCTGCGTCTGGCGGTCTACTGGCGCATGAACGGCGTGCCCTGGGTGCGCCCGACCTATTTCGCGCTCGGCCGCAGTCTGCTCGAGAGCCTGGTCGGCAACGAGCTGGCCATGCAGAACCGCATCAACCTGTCGATCCAGTATCCCGATGACGACAGTTCGCTGCTCGACCTGCACGCGGACGTGTTCAGCGGCGAGACGCCGTATCAGGTCGTGCAGTGGCTGCCCCTGGTCGACTGCCACGACACCAAGTCGATGTTCATCCTGCCCATGGCCAAGAGCCGGCAGGTCACTGCTGCGCTGGCGCGATACGCGAACGGCGGCATGAGCGCCGTCTATGACGCCGTGAAAGGCGAGCTGGAATGGCTTACCGTGCCCTACGGCTCGGTCCTGCTGTTCTCGCCGAATTGCCTGCACGGCAACGTCGTCAACCGCGTGCCGGAGACCCGCTGGTCGATGAACTGCCGGTTCACCGGGCTCTTCACGCCCTACACCAGCGAGCACAAGAAGCTCGGCTCGTTCTATCTGCCGATCACGGTGCGGCCGGTGAGCCGCATCGGCATGGCCTACGCGCCGCCGCAAGGGTTCGAGGAATAGCCAATGGGCGCCGAGCGGGCAGGCTACCGCGGCTACGTCACGCCGCGCACGTTCGGCGGCTTCAGCATTCCCGTGCCGGTGCAGAACCTGGTCCTGCGCGACTACTGTGAGCGCAAGGGGCTGCTGTTCAAGCTGCCGCTCAACGAGAACATGTTTCCCCATTCCTACATGGTGCTCGAGAGCATCCTCAGGAACCTCGCCGGCGTGCAGGGCATCGTGGCTTGCAGCTACTTCATGCTGCCCGAGCAGCCGGCCCGCCGGGCGCGCATGTACGAGGTGCTGTTCCGCGCTGACGCCCAGTTCCACTTCGCGATGGAGGAGGTCGCGATCGCTCGCCCGGCCGACGCCGGGGCGATCGAGGAGATCCTGACGATCCATCGCACTTTGCAGCTTTGTCCGAAAACCATCCCGGGAATCGAAGCGCTCGGCTGACCGGATTCGCCGCTCGAGGGGGAACGAACGTGAAAGCGAACCGACGCCGCAAGACGGCCGCCAAGCCGCGCAAGCCGGTCAAGGCCGAGCGGCGCCGCCCCGCGATGCGGCAGGCCGAGCCCGACTCCATCAGCACCAGCATCGAGCGCAGCGACGGCGAGCCTTGGGTCAGGCTCGCCGGCGGGCCTGAGCTCGCCCGATGGTCCAAGGACGACGAGATCCGCTACAACCAGGGCAACCGGCAGACCGAGAAGCTGTTGTTCTTCCGCCGGGTCTTCGATTTCCTGCACGACAACGAGATTCGCGGCGACTATCACGAGTTCGGTTGCCATCGCGTGCGCACGCTGCGCATGGCGCTGACCGAGGCGCGCCGGCACCAGCTCGGCGACATGAAGTTCTGGGCCTTCGACAGCTTTGTCGGACTGCCTAGTCCGACCTCGGCCCCCAGCTCCAGCATCTGGAAGCGGGGCGCCCTGGCCACGTCGGAAGAAGCCCTGCTGGACCTCGTGCGCCGGCACGGCGTCTATGTCGATCGCGTGCATACCGTGCCGGGCTTCTATGCCGACAGCCTGACGCCGGAACTGCAGCGGCGGTTCGCCGCCGAGGAGGCGCCGATCGCGCTGGCGACGATCGACTGCGATCTCTACGAATCCGCCGTGCCGGTGTTCGACTTCATCGACAAGCTGCTGCAACAGGGCTCGGTCCTCTATGTCGACGACCTGTTCGCCGGCTACCGCGGTGCGCCGACCGGCGGAGTCGCGCGCGCCTTTCTCGAATACCAGCAGCGCTCGGCCTGGAAGTTCGTCCGGCACCTCGATGTCGGCTGGTGGGGGCGATCCTACATCGCCTACAAGCCCGTCGACGGACTGGGTGGCGTGCTCTGAGCTCAGTCGCGGAACAGGCTGGACGGACGGCCGCCGCGTCCGGCCGTCCGATCGGCGCGGACGCTCAAGACCGGGCCGGTGAAGCCGAGACCCGCCAGCTTGCGGGCGATGGTCAGGTCGTGCAGGTAGGCGGTGATCACGACCGCATCGAGGTCGCGCAGCAGCGCGGCATTCGGCTGACGGATCGCCAGCGCAGCCGTCCGGCCATAGGCGTGGCGCCCGATATAGCCGGGCGTGTCGTCGAACATGGCGACCAGGTTGCCGGCATCGGGATATAGACCCAGCAAGGCCTGCGAGTAGGCATTGGCGCCGTACAGCGCCACGCGCGCACCGAGCGCGCCGAGGCGCGCCCAGCCGCGCGCGCGATGTACCGACAACCGCGCGCCGAGCCCGGCCGGCATCATGCTGACGCCGGGCGGCGCCGCCGGCGCCGGCGCGGCGCCGCGCAGGATGAAGCCGATATCGTGACCTTCCTTGACCTCGATCGTTTCGGCCACGGCGAGGCCGGCGCGGGCGAACAGGGTTTCGATCTGCGGACGCCGGTAATACTGGACATGCGGATAGTGGAAGTCGACCGCCGACGCCCATTCGGCGATGTACTCGCCCGACGGCACTTCGACATAGGCCACACCACCGTCGTCGAGGTGCCGCCGCAACGCCGCCAGGAACGGGGCCGGCTCGGCGACGTGCTCCAGGACCTGTCGCAGCACGATGACGTCGAAGCGCATGCCGTCCAGCGCGCGCGACGGAAACAACCCCTGGTGCAGGACGATGTTCGCGCCGGCGAACTGCCCGGCGGCGATCGACCGGCTCGGCTCCAGCAGGTGCACCACCGCGGCCTTGGTCGCGAGCAACTGCGCCAGCGCGCCGGCGCCACCGCCGATCTCGAGAATGCGTGGTCGCTTGCCGGCGCGGTCGAGGATGCAGCGCGCGGTCTCCTCGATCGCCTGCACCATGGTGCGGCTGACGGGCGTGTTGGTTGCCACCGACGTCGTGTAGAGCCGGGTCACCAGCGCGCGGTCGAAGCGCGCGTTGTACACGTGGCCGCAGCCACCGCAGACAACGATCTCGAGCGGCTGGCATTCGGTTGCCGCATCGGCCTCGTGCGGCAGCCGCATCGGATGAATCGGAAACGCCTCGACCGCGAACAGCGTCTGCCGTTCGGCGGCGGAGCAGATGGGGCACCGGGCGAGCGTCATGTCGCTCCGTTACGGCTCCTTCAAGCGACGATCAACCAGACCGTCCACGTCGTAGGCGATGTGGCTGCCCACCGGCTGCGGCGGCGAGGAGATCAGGGCGTCGCCGATGCGCAAACCCTCGGCGGTGCGGCTGAGCGTGATCGGGGCGCCGTCGGCCGCCGTCAGCTCGATGGTCGGCGCGTCGCCGAGCCGCTCATGCAGCGGCCGCAGGCTGGCCGCGACTTCGAACACCACATGCCGGCCGATCAGCCGCGCCAGGGCGCCGGGATCGGCGGCGCGCTCGGCCCAGTCGGGCGGCAGTGCCTGGAACGACGCCTCGACCGGGACGAAGATGATGGCAGCGCCGAGCCAGCGGCCGGTGATCCCCGTCAGCACGCCGTTGTGTATGGCGGCGGCGAGCAGCATCGCCGGCGTGTGGCTGCCGTGCTGCGTCAGATGGCGCCAAGCGCGCAAAGCCTCGCGCAGGCCGCGCACGCGCTTGACCCACAGCCCCGAGGCGACCTCGACCCGGCGCCAGCGCTCCGGGCTTTTCGGCACCTGGTGCCAGGCGATCCCCGAGCCGGCGATAAGGTCGTTCGCCTGGCTTTCGTAGCTCAGCCACCAGTTCGCCACGTCGATCGGATCGGCGCGCTTCGGCGTCAGGTGCCACCCGACATCCTTGCCGAGCGGTGCCAGGCTGATGGCGTAGAGCTTGTCCGAATCGTCGATGACCGCGATCCGGGATATATCCAGCGTGCCGGCCGCAAGCCGCGCGACGTTCATGTGCAGATGGCCGGGATTGAACAGAAACATCTCGCGCGCCAGGACGCGCACATGGACGCCTTCGCCGCGCACCGGCCACAGGATCATCTCGGGATGTACGGGAAAGTATCGACTGCGGCGTGCGTGCGCCGCCATCAGCGGATGCAGGTGCTTGAGGCTCAGCCGGACCAGGTCCGGCGCCTCGATCGCAATGGTCATCACATCGGCGGCCGCGCGCTCGCGCAGCGCCGGTACGAAGGTTTCGCACACGACGCGCAGATAGGTCATGAAGATGGCGGAGAACCCCAGAATCAGCAGATCCGCCAGATGCGCGAACGAGCCGTTCGACCATGCGACGTCGGGTGGCATGTAGAGGACGAAGGCGCCTGTCTCCTTGGCTTCCTCCGCCACTACCGCCCAGAGCCTGTGGTGGGTCGAGATCGGGTTCGACCGGTCCTCGCGCGCGACCAGGCGCATCTCGATCGGCATCAACCGCGCGACCCTTTGCATCGCCGGGTCGCTGCGCAAGCGATCGACGTCCTCTTCCGCCGTATAGATGACGTAGCGCAGGTCGTGGCGCTCGACGAAGGCCGGCAGGTTGCGGTCGGCCAGCAGCGAAGGCAGGTTGGCGCGCAGATGCGCGTCGACGTACCAGTCGCCCCACACGACCGTGACCATCAGGACGGAGCATCGCAACGCCGCGGCCGGGTTCTCGTCGTCTCGGACGCGGATCCGGCCGGCATTGGCGGCGTCCCAATGCCCCGTCGGCACGTCGTCGTGCGGAGAGCTCACGGCATCAGGACTCCGAATCCGGCGCCAGCACGTAGGCGATCGACGCGCTGCCGAAAAGCCTCGCCAGAATGCGCCGTCGCTCGACGCCCAGCCGGGCGCCCAGCAGCGAGTAGCCAGTATAGTAGAGGCCTAGTGGTCTGACTGCCCGAACGCGGAAGCCGGTTCGCCGGAACAGACGGCACCAGGCGAACCGCGAATACAGCCAGAGCTCGGAAAGCGCGGCGCCGCGCGCGCCGTGGCGGCGCTCCACGGCGGCGGCGAGCACGCGGTCGCCGAG
>CAZLBB010000004.1:0-101214 GCA_964557415.1 uncultured Rhodospirillaceae bacterium | reverse complement strand
GGGAGCGGCATCGCGTCGCGGGGCGCCGGGCGCCGGGTCGGCATCGGCCGCGGCGCGGCGCCGGCCGCGCGGATCGCGGCGCGACGCCGGCTGATCGCCCTTGAACAGGTTGAGCAGGTCGAACAGGCCCATTACCGCACCGGCCCCGTCACTGGACCGGCCTCTGCGGCAGGCGCGGGCGATTGGGGTCGTCCGCCGCCGGCGCGCGCTTGGTTTCGCTCATCTGCTCCCTGGTGCCGGCCGGCTCGGCCGTCTTGGCCGGGGCGAACAGGGCGCGTACGCGCTGTCCCGGAGCAGATGCCGTCGGGCCGCTTAAGATTCGGCTAACGCCGGTGTTGAGGTTGACCTCGGCCATGTCGCCGTTGAGCTGGTTCTCGCCGCGCGTGATGCGCACGTTGCCGCTCAGGACGGCCATGCCGGAGGCGACCGTGTATACGCCCTTCTCGGCGCGCGCGATGCTCTGGTCGGACGACATGAACACGTTGCCGAAGGCGTCGATGCGCTCCACGCGGCCGTTGCCCACGCCGCCCGCGAGCCCGCCGCCGCCCGCGTTCCTGGCCGGTGCGCCCTTGCCCTTGGCCGGCGGCGCCTTGCCCGACTTCGCCGGCTGCGCCTTGCCGGCGCTGCCGTCGCCCATGTGCGCGGTCAGCACGTCGGCGCGCAGCCGCTTGTCGTCCTGCAGCGCGACCGCGTCGCCGCGCGCCACGGCCATGTGCTTGGAGTCGTAGTATTCCAGGCTGTCGCGCGCGGTGATCCTGGTCTGCGGGCTTTCGAAGCGCAGGTTCTTGCCGGTCAATACCATGACCGCCTGGTTGGTGTCGTAGACCGCGTCGTCGCCGTACACGACGGTGTTCTGCGGCGGCGATTCCAGCCGGACGTTGCTGGTGAGCGTGAACACGCCGAGGTCGACGTTGTAGACGCCGCGATCGGCATAGGCGCGATCGGTGCGCGAGTCGATGCGCACCTTGCCGACCGCATCGATCTTCCAGATCTCGCTGCCGCCGCCCAGGCCCTTGGCGGCATCGTCCTGCTTGGGCGCGCCCGGCTTCGCCTTGGCCTCGCGGTAATAGGCCGTCACCGTGTCGGCGTAGAGCGTGGTCTCGCCGCGCACGACCTTCACGTTGCCGCGCGCGATATAGACCTGCTTGTCCTGGCGCCATTCGATGCCGTCGTCGGCCTCGATCTCGATGGGCCCCTCGGATTTGTTGTCGAGGATGCCAAGCCCCTGCGCGCCGGCCGGCGTCGCCGCGGGCGGCACGCAGGCGCCGGCCAGGAGCAGCGCCAGCGCCACCGACACGAGACGCGACGTCGGCGCCGGCTTCATTGCGTCGGCGCCATGAGGTCGCGCCGGATCACCAGCCGCGACTTGCCGAGGAAATGCACGACCGCGCCCCTGTCGACGATGCGGAAGCCCTGCGCGTTGATGGTGCCGAACGGGCCCTGGCCCTCGACCGGCTCGTTGCCCTCGGCCCGGCTGGCGGTCATGTCGAAGCGGGCGGTCTGGGTGCGGAACTCGTAGCCGGCGTCGTGGAACATGTTCACGTGGCCGAACAGGTCCAGCACCTTCAGGTCCTTGTAGTAGTTGCCGCTCTCACCGGTGAGCGCCACCCAGCTGCCGTCGGTGAGCGTGATGTCGCCCTTGGGCAAGGCGAGCTGCACCACGCTGGTGTCGCCCGGCATCTGCGTCGCGTCGTCGGCGGTCAGCACGAATGGGCGGTTGGCGGCATCGAGGCCGGTGAAGCGCGGCTTGATCATGCGCACGGTCGCCGCCTCCTCGATCGACACGTTGGAGACGCCGATGCGGAAGCGGTCGTCGCGCTGGTTCAAGTGCGGCCAGATCGCAACCAGCAGCACCAGCGCGCCGGCGATCAGCGGCAGGGTGAGCTTGAGCACGGCCACCAGCCGGCTGTGGAAGCCGGTCGACGCCCGGATCTGGCCGAAGCCGACGCGGCGCGCGGGGCTGCGTGCCGGGGCGATGTCGCCGGCGATCGCGGCGCCGCCTGTCGTCCCCGCCCGCAGCGTCATGCGACGCCCGCCCTCAGGCAGTCGTGGATGTGCAGGATGCCGACCGGCCGTCCCTCCTCGACCACCCAGAGTGCGGTGAACGGGTGCTGCGAGCGCGTCATGAAGCCGACCGCCTCCGCCGCCATTGCCGTGCGCCGGATCGTCTTGGGCCGCGGCGTCATGATTCGCTCGACCTTCTGCGCCAGGAGGTCGCCCGCCATGTGCCGGCGCAGGTCACCGTCGGTGATGATCCCGACCAGCAGGCCGCTCCCGTCGACGATGCCAAGGCAGCCCAGCCGCTTCTCGGTCATGACCAGGATCGCGTCCGCCATCGCGGTGCCGAGCGTGGCCAGCGGCATGGCGTCGCCCGTGTGCATCAGGTCCTGCACGCGCAGGAACTGCCGGCCCAGCCTTCCGCCGGGATGCAGCACGTGGAAATGATCGGGCGAGAATCCCTTGCGCTCGAGCATCGCCACCGCCAGCGCGTCGCCCAGCGCCAGCATCGAAGTGGTCGAGGTCGTCGGCGCCAGGCCCATCGGGCAGGCCTCGGGCATGGCGGGCAGCACGAGCGCGACGTCGGCGGCGTCGGCCAGTGCGCTCGGCGCCTTGCCGGTCATCGCGATCAGCTTGATGCGGCGCAGCTTGGTGTAGGCGAGGATGTCCGACAGCTCCGCCGTTTCGCCGGAATTCGACAGCGCCATCACCACGTCGCCCTCGGCCACCATGCCGAGATCGCCGTGGCTCGCCTCGCCCGGATGGACGAACAGGGCCGGCGTGCCGGTCGAGGCGAAGGTCGAGGCGATCTTGCGCGCGACATGGCCGCTCTTGCCCATGCCGGTGACGACGATGCGGCCGCTCGGCACCTTGGCCGTCGCCGCCGCCAGCACGTCGAGCGCGGCGACCAGCGCCTCGCCCAGCGTGCCCGACAGCGCGGTGCGCACCGCCTGGATGCCGTCGGCCTCGATCGCCAGCGCGCGCGCGGCGGCGGCGAGATCGGCCTCGGCCGTGCGCGGTGCACCCGGATCGGACTGGTCCGCGCTGCTCGGCCGTGCCGCCAGGGCGGCGGCCTCGCCCGGAAGTCGATGGGTCGTCATCGCGCCATCGCGTGTTTGATCTCGAACCCGTTGCCTAGAACCGAGAAAGCCGGCGTACCAACAGCCGCCGCACCCGACACTCTAGCACGAGCCGGCCGGGACAAGCTTGCGGTATATCGTTTGCATGACGCTGGTCAAGTCAAGGATTCCAACGTCATACCGCAGCGCGCGCAGTATGCCGGCGGGGGGAACGAAGGTCAAACCCGCTGCAGGCGGGGGCCGCTCAATGCGCGAAGATGTCCTCTTCCGGCCAGCCGGCCAGGTCGAGGGTGGCGCGGTGCGGCAGGAAGGCGAAGCAGGCCTGGGCCAGCTCGGTGCGCGCCTCGCGCGCCAGCATCGCGTCGAGCCTGGCCTTGAGCGCATGCAGGTGCAGCACGTCGGAGGCGGCATAGCGCGTCTGCTCCGGAGTCAGCTCGGCGGCGCCCCAGTCCGAGGACTGCTGCTGCTTCGACAGGTCGACGTCGAGCAGTTCCTTCACCAGGTCCTTGAGCCCGTGCTTGTCGGTGAAGGTGCGCACCAGGCGCGAGGCGATCTTGGTGCAGTAGACCGGCTGGGTCGCGACGCCGAGATGGTGCTTCAGCACCGCGACGTCGAAGCGCGCGAAATGGAAGATCTTGAGGACCTGCGGGTCGGCCAGCATGGCCCTGAGGTTCGGCGCGTCGTAGCGCGGCGTCGGGAACTGCACCAGGTGCGCCGTGTTGTCGCCGGCCGAGAGCTGCACGACGCACAGGCGGTCGCGGCTGGGCCGCAGTCCCATGGTCTCGGTGTCGACGGCCACGCTGCCCGAGAAGCGCACGCTCGCGGGCAGATCGTACTGATGGACCTTGATGGTCGGGTTGGCCATATCGAGTAGGTGGTGCCCAGGAGAAGACTCGAACTTCCACGGCCTCATCGGCCACAGGTACCTGAAACCTGCGCGTCTGCCAGTTCCGCCACCTGGGCTAAAGCGACCGGCATTCTGGCCACCGGCAACCCAAAGTCAAATGGATTTCCGCCCTTTCCTGGTCAAGCGGGCGTGCGCGCGTCTGGACAAACCCGCGGCGCAGGATAAGTGTTCGCCCGAGCGGGAACGCTTCCGGCAACGGCCGGCGGCGCGGCGCGGACGGGAGGCGGGACGATGAGCGATCGGTTGGTGACGGTCTTCGGCGGGTCGGGCTTCATCGGCCGCTATCTGGTGCGCGAGCTGGCGCAGCGCCGCGACCTCGTGCGCGTCGCCGTGCGCCGGCCCGACAACGCGCTGTTCCTGAAACCGATGGGCGACGTGGGACAGATCACGCCGGTCCTGGGCAACGTGCGCGACGACGCAAGCGTCGCGGCCGCCGTCGATGGCGCCGATGCCGTCGTCAATCTGGTCGGCATCCTCTACCCCTGGGCCAAGCAGACCTTCGCCGCCGTGCATCACGAAGGCGCCTTGCGCATCGCCGCCGCCGCCCGGCGCGCCGGCGTCAAGCGGCTGGTGCAGATGTCGGCGCTCGGCGCCGACCCGCGCGCGCCCTCGGAATACGCGCGCACCAAGGCGCTGGGCGAGGAAGCCGTGCGCGCCAACTTTCCCGGCGCCACCATCGTCCGGCCCAGCGTCGTGTTCGGGCCCGAGGACGATTTCTTCAACCGCTTCGCCGCCATGGCGATGCTGTCGCCGCTGCTGCCGATCGTCGGCCGGCCGCCCAACGGCCCGCGCTTCCAGCCGGTCTATGTCGGCGACGTGGCGGCGGCGATCGCGCGGGCGCTCGACGACCCGGCGACCGCGGGCAGGACCTACGAGCTGGGCGGCCCGATGGTCTACACGTTCGCCGACATCCTGGCCCTGGTGCTGAAATGGACCGGACGGCGGCGCCTGGTGGCCTGGCTGCCGACGGGCCTCGTGAACCTCCAGGCCGCCGTGCTGGAGAAGCTGCCGGTGCCGCCGCTGACGCGGGACCAGGTCAAGCTGCTGCAGGTCGACAACGTGGTGTCCGGCACGACGCCGACCCTGACCGATCTCGGCATCCAGCCGACCCCGGCCGACGCCGTGGTCCCCGGCTACCTCGCGCGCTTCCGTCCCGGCGGCCGCCGCACCACGCCCCTGCGCATGGCCTGAGCCGCGCGGTCCCCGGCCTGCCCGGGCGATTTCGCACGCGGGCCAAATTAGTCTCCATATAGTACTAATTTTCTCTCTTGGTCGCCGTTGCGCGGGGCTTGCGTGACCAGCGGGTCGTCACGTTCTCCAAATAAGACAGTCACCCTGACTTTAATTGATGATTTCGCTGGAACCTCTGAGGCTTATCGCGTATGCATGAGCTGACGGGGGCCGCAGGGCCGGCCTGCGGCTGCGCGCCAAGCTGAAGCGTGCGGGCAAGGCCGGCAGCGGGTGAGGATCGGAATGGCGAACAAGATGCTTTCGTTTGTCGGGGTCGGACAGCGCATGCCCGACAAGCGCCTGCCGGCGGAGCGGCGCCGCGACTTCCGCGAGATCTATGCCGAGTTCGAGCCGGCGCGGGCGGCCGAGCAGGCCAGCCGCTGCTCGCAATGCGGCGTGCCGTTCTGCCAGGTGCACTGCCCGCTGCACAACAACATCCCGGACTGGCTGAAGCTGACGGCCGAGGGAAGGCTGGAGGAGGCCTACGAGGTCTCGTCGGCCACCAACAACATCCCCGAGATCTGCGGCCGCATCTGTCCCCAGGACCGCCTGTGCGAGGGCAACTGCGTCATCGAGAAGGGCTACGAGTCGGTCACCATCGGCGCGGTCGAGAAGTACATCACCGACACGGCGTTCGAGCGCGGCTGGGTCAAGCCGCCGCGGCCGAAGCGCGAGCTGGACCAGTCCGTCGGCATCGTCGGCGCCGGGCCGGCCGGAATGGCGGCGGCCGAGCAGCTCCGCCGCAAGGGCTACAAGGTCACGGTCTACGACCGCTACGACCGCGCCGGCGGCCTGTTGATGTACGGCATCCCCAATTTCAAGCTCGAGAAGGACGTGGTGCTGCGCCGCGCGCGGCTCCTGGCCGAAGGCGGGATCCGGTTCCGCCAGGGCTTCGAGCTCGGCCGCGACGCCACGCTCGCAGAGCTCAGCCAGCGCCACGACGCGGTGCTGATCGCGACCGGCGTCTACAAGGCGCGCGACATCCAGGCGCCCGGCTCCGGACTCGGCAACATCGTGCAGGCCATGCGCTACCTCGTCGCCAGCAACCGCAAGGGCCTCGGCGACCAGGTGCCGGAGTTCGATTCGGGCGCGCTCAACGCCGAGGGCAGGCGCGTCGTCGTGATCGGCGGCGGCGACACGGCGATGGACTGCGTGCGCACGGCGGTACGCCAGGGCGCCAAGTCCGTGAAGTGCCTCTATCGCCGCGACCGCGCCAACATGCCGGGCTCGCAGCGCGAGGTGAAGCACGCCGAGGAGGAGGGCGTCGAGTTCGTCTGGCTGTCGGGGCCCGAGGCCTTTCTCGGTGACCGCGCCGTCGCGGCCGTACGCGCCTCGCGCATCCACCTGGGCGTGCCCGACGCGACCGGAAGGCAGCAGCCGCAGGTGATCGAGGGCTCGCATTTCAACGTCGAGGCCGACCTGGTGATCAAGGCGCTGGGCTTCGACCCCGACGACCTGCCCACGCTGTACGGCGCGCCCGAGCTCAAGGTGACGCGCTGGGGCACGCTGGCAATCGATCACCGCACGCAGATGACCAGCCTCGACGGCGTGTTCGCCGCCGGCGACATCGTGCGCGGCGCCTCGCTCGTGGTCTGGGCCGTGCGCGACGGCCGCGACGCTGCCGAAGGCATGCACCGCTACCTGCGCGCCAAGGTCGCCGGCGCCGGCGTGTCGGCTGAGGCGGCGGAGTAGGCCGAACCGATCGTTGAGACGCGCCCGGCGGTCGGGCGCGAGGATGGATGACGATGTCCGACCAGTTCGAACGCAATGACGGCCAGCGCTTCGTCGACGAATGGCGCGCCAACGCCGGGCGCCTCGAGCAGGCCCATGCCTACGATCCGGCCGACGAGCACGACGCCTGCGGCGTCGGCTTCGTCGCGGCGATCGACGGGCAGCCGCGCCGCGCGGTGGTCGAGGCGGCGATCAACGCGCTGAAGTCGGTCTGGCACCGCGGCGCGGTCGACGCCGACGGCAAGACCGGCGACGGCGCCGGCATCCATGTGCAGGTGCCGCAGGACTTCTTCAAGGAGCACATCGCGCGCACCGGGCGCACGCCGATGAAGGGCAAGCTCGCGGTCGGCGTCGTGTTCCTGCCGCGCACCGACCTGGCGGCGCAGGAGCGCTGCCGCGAGATCGTCGAGAGCGCGATCCTGTCCTACGGCCACCTGATCTACGGCTGGCGCCAGGTGCCGGTGAACATCGACGTGATCGGCGAGAAGGCCAACGCCACGCGGCCCGAGATCGAGCAGATCATGATCGCCAACAACCGCGGCGTGGACAATCCGCAGTTCGACCTCGACCTCTACATGATCCGCCGCCGCATCGAGAAGAAGGTGTGGGAGGAGTCGATCAGCGAGTTCTACATCTGCTCGCTCAGCTGCCGCTCGATCATCTACAAGGGCATGTTCCTGGCCGAACAGCTGACCGCCTTCTATCCCGACCTGCTCGACCCGCGCTTCGTGTCGAACTTCGCCATCTACCACCAGCGCTATTCGACCAACACCTTCCCGACCTGGCGTCTGGCGCAGCCGTTCCGCGTGCTGGCGCACAACGGCGAGATCAACACGCTGCGCGGCAATATCAACTGGATGAAGAGCCACGAGACGCGGATGGCGCATCCGCTGTTCGGCGACCACATCGAGGACGTCAAGCCGGTGATCCAGCCCGGCGGCTCGGATTCGGCGACGATCGACAACGTGTTCGAGGTCATGCTGCGCGCCGGGCGCCAGCTGCCGATGGTCAAGTCGCTGATGATCCCCGAGGCCTGGGCCGGCAAGAAGACCGTGCCGGAGCCGCTGCGCTACCTCTACAACTGGTGCAACTCGGTGATGGAGCCGTGGGACGGGCCGGCGGCGATCGCCGCGTTCGGCGGGCGCTGGGTGCTGGGCGGCATGGACCGCAACGGGCTCCGGCCGATGCGCTACACCATCACCACCGACGGGCTCATCAGCGCCGGGTCAGAGACCGGCATGGTGCGGGTCAACGAGGCCGAGGTGGTCGAGAAGGGCCGGCTCGGCCCGGGCGAGATGATCGCGGTCGACCTGATCGAGGGCAAGCTCTACCACGACCGAGAATTGAAGGAGATGCTGGCGCGCCAGCATCCCTTCAAGGACTGGGACAAGAACACCACGCCGATCGACAGCCTGATCAAGGCCGGGCTGACCGAGGCGGCGGAATTCGAGCGCGACGAACTGCGCCGGCGCCAGGTGACGGTCGGCTGGTCGCTCGAGGACCTCGAGCTGATCCTGCACCCGATGGTCGAGGAGGCGAAGGAGGCGGTCGGCTCGATGGGCGACGACGCGCCGCTCGCCGTGCTGTCGAACCAGTATCGCGGCCTGCACCATTTCTTCCGCCAGAACTTCTCGCAGGTCACCAACCCGCCGATCGACAGCTTGCGCGAGCGCGGCGTCATGTCGCTGCGCACGCGGCTCGGCAATCTCGGCAACATCCTGGCCGAGGACGACAGCCAGTGCCGGCTGCTGCAGCTCGACTCGCCTGTGCTGTCGAACGGCGAGTTCGACGCCATGCGCCGCTACATGGGCGACACGGCGGTCGAGATCGACTGCACCTTCGCCGCCGACGGCGGGCCGCACGCGCTGCGCGACGCGATCCGCCGCGTGCAGCGCGAGGCCGAGGACGCGGTGCGCGGCGGCTGCGTGCACGTGATCCTGCACGACAAGGCGGTCGGCCCGGCCCGCGCCCCGGTGCCGATGATCCTCGCCGCCGGCGCGGTGCACACGCATCTCGTGCGCCAGCAGCTGCGCACCTTCACCTCTCTGAACGTGCGCTCGGGCGAGTGCCTCGACGTGCACTACTTCGCGGTGCTGATCGGCGTCGGCGCGACGACGGTCAACGCCTACCTGGCGCAGGAGGCGATCGCCGACCGCCACCGTCGCGGCCTGTTCGCCAACCTGTCCTTGCGCGACTGCGTCAAGCGCTACAAGGAGGCGGTCGACCAGGGCCTCTTGAAGGTGATGTCCAAGATGGGCATCTCGATCGTCAGCTCCTATCGCGGCGGCTACAATTTCGAGGCGGTCGGCCTGTCGCGCTCGCTGGCCGGCGAGTTCTTCCCCGGCATGACCAGCCGCATCTCCGGCATCGGCCTGACCGGCCTGCAGGAGAAGGTGCTCGAGCTGCATCGGCGCGCCTTCGACGAGGACGCGGTGGCGCTGCCGGTCGGCGGCTTCTACCGCTACCGCCGCGGCGGCGAGATGCATGCCTGGGAAGCGAACCTGATCCACACGCTGCAGGGAGCGGTGGCGAAGGATTCCTACGCCACCTACAAGAAATACAGCGAGGCCGTGCGGCGCCTGCCGCCGGTCAGCTTGCGCGACCTGCTCGACTTCGAGTTCCGGCAGCCCGCCGTGTCGGTCGACGAGGTCGAGTCGATCACCGAGATCCGCAAGCGCTTCGTCACCCCGGGCATGTCGCTGGGCGCGCTCGGGCCCGAGGCGCACGGCACCCTCAACATCGCCATGAACCGGATCGGCGCGAAGTCCGATTCGGGCGAGGGCGGCGAGGATCCCGCGCGGTTCAAGCCGCGGCCGAACGGCGACAACGCCAACTCGGCGATCAAGCAGATCGCCTCGGGCCGCTTCGGCGTCACCGCCGAGTACCTCAACAATTGCCGCGAGATCGAGATCAAGATCGCGCAGGGCGCCAAGCCCGGCGAGGGCGGCCAGCTGCCGGGCTTCAAGGTCACGGTCGAGATCGCCAAGCTGCGCCACGCCACGCCGGGCGTCATGCTGATCTCGCCGCCGCCGCACCACGACATCTACTCGATCGAGGACCTGGCGCAGCTGATCTACGACCTGAAGCAGATCAATCCCGACGCCAAGGTCTGCGTGAAGCTGGTGTCGCGCTCCGGCATCGGCACGATCGCGGCGGGCGTCGCCAAGGCCAACGCCGACGTGATCCTGATCTCGGGCCATTCCGGCGGCACGGGCGCCAGCCCGCAGACCTCGATCAAGTTCGCCGGCGTGCCCTGGGAGATGGGCTTGAGCGAAGTGCACCAGGTGCTGACCTTGAACCGGCTCCGGCATCGCGTGCGCCTGCGCACCGACGGCGGCATCAAGACCGGCCGCGACGTGGTGATCGCCGCCATGCTCGGCGCCGAGGAGTACGGCGTCGGCACCGCCTCGCTCGTCGCCATGGGCTGCATCATGGTACGGCAGTGCCATTCCAACACCTGCCCGGTCGGCGTCTGCACGCAGGACCCGAAGCTGCGCGCCAAGTTCGAGGGCACGCCGGAGAAGGTCGTCAACCTGTTCAGCTTCATCGCCGAGGAGACGCGCGAGATCCTGGCGCAGCTCGGCGCTCGGTCCTTGAACGAGATCATCGGCCGCACCGACCTCTTGACCCAGGTCAGCCGCGGCGGCGCGCATCTCGACGACCTCGACCTCAACTCGCTGCTGGCCCAGGCCGATCCGGGCAACCAGCCGCGCTACTGCACGCTCGAGGGCCGCAACGAGGTGCCCGAGACGCTGGATGCGCGCATGATCACCGATGCGCGCGCCCTGTTCGAGGACGGCGAGAAGATGCAGCTCGCCTACAACATCCGCAACACCTACCGCGCGATCGGCACCAAGCTCAGCTCCAGGATCGTGCGCAGGTTCGGCATGACGGGCCTGAAGCCCGGCCACATCACCGTGCGCCTGCGCGGCTCGGCCGGCCAGTCGCTCGGCGCCTTCGCCGTGCAGGGCCTGAAGCTCGAGGTGTTCGGCGACGCCAACGACTATGTCGGCAAGGGCCTGAGCGGCGGCACGATCGTCGTCCGGCCGATGACGGCGAGCCCGCTCGCGACCAACGAGAACGTCATCATCGGCAACACGGTGCTGTACGGCGCAACCGCCGGCAGGCTGTTCGCCGCGGGCCAGGCCGGCGAGCGATTCGCCGTGCGCAATTCCGGCGCCGACGTCGTGGTCGAGGGCTGCGGCTCGAACGGCTGCGAGTACATGACCGGCGGCGTCGCCGTGATCCTCGGCCGCATCGGCGACAACTTCGCCGCCGGCATGACCGGCGGCATGGCCTTCGTCTACGACCCGACGAACGGCTTCGAGTTGCGCGTCAATCCCGACTCCGTCGTCTGGCAGCGCGTCGACTCCGCGCACTGGGAAGGCGTGCTGCGCGCCCTGGTGCAGGAGCACGTCGCCGAGACGCAGTCGCGCTACGCCGCGCGGCTGCTCAACGACTGGGACATGGAGGTGCAGAAGTTCTGGCAGGTCGTGCCGAAGGAGATGCTGTCGCGGCTCGAGCATCCGCTCGGCGCCGCCGCCGCGGCGGCGGCCGGCGAGGACGACTGAGGCCCATGCTGACGCTGCACGACAACATCACGTCGGGCAACGGCTACAAGTGCCGGCTGATCCTGGCGCTGAAGGGCACGCCTTACAAACGGATCGAGTACGACATCGACAAGGCCGAGACGCGCACGCCCGCCTTCCTCGGCAGCGTCAACCCGAACGGCCGCATCCCGGTGCTGCAGCTCGAGGACGGCACCTGCCTGCCCGAATCGAACGCGATCCTCTACTACCTGGCGCAGGGCACCGACCTGTGGCCGCCCGCGCCCGTGGACCAGGCGCGCGTGCTGTCGTGGATGTGCTTCGAGCAGTACAGCCACGAGCCCAACATCGCGACCGTGCGCTACTGGATCACGCACAGGGTCGAGATGACGCCGGCGCGCCAGGCCGCCATGCCCGGCAAGCGCGAACAAGGCTTCGGTGCGCTCGACGTCATGGAGAAGCACCTGTCGGCCAAGGACTGGTTCGCCGCCGGCCGCTACACCATCGCCGACATCGCGCTCTACGCCTACACGCACGTCGCGGAGGAGGGCGGCTTCGGCCTCAAGCCCTATCCGGCGGTGCGTGCCTGGATCAGCCGCGTCGCGTCGCGGCCGGGGCACATCCCGATCACGCAGGGGTAGGAAAGCAGGGACGCCGCGGGTCCGGCGCGCAGCGGTTCAAGCCCCGCAGCATTTCTTGAACTTCCGTCCCGAACCGCAGGGGCAGGGCTCGTTCCGGCCGACTTTGGGGGCAACGGTCGCGTCGCCCTGTGCCTTGTCGCGCCGCTTGCGCCAGAAGGCCGCGATTTCCGTGACGCAGCCGGCCAGCATGTCCGGCGCCTGCTCGAAAATCTCGTTCGAGGTGTCGACGTCGAGACCGAGAACGGAGTCGTCGTTCTCGTCGAGGCACAGGCCCAGGATCGGCAGGAGAAGCCCCGCATGGCGCTTGTGGCCGAGCAGCGGATCCCAGGCCTTCGGGCGGAGGCCGATCGACAGCGCGAAGCCTTCCGCCCAGTCGGTGGCGACCACCGTCCCGTCGTGGACGGTCCACAGGATCGGCTGGTACGCCTGCTGGGCGACCCCGCTCAGGATGTCGTTGTAGCGGCTCATGATCTGGCCGAGCACTTTGCGCGCCTCGTCCGCGTCGGCGAACGTCGGCTCCTCGCCGCCCCAGACCACCGGCAACCACTCGCTCGGCAGGATCATCTCCGGCCCGACGGCAACTCCGGTCAGGAAACCGTCGAGGCCGGACAGCTGCATGCACTCCGGCGGCGAACGGTCCGAACTCAGATATTCATCCAGTGCATCCAGCCCGTCGTCCCCGGCCGGCTCTTGCGATTCGCTCATGGCGGCCCTCCACGGCAGGCGATCATCATGCCATGGCTGCCGCGCGCGCTGGCAAGGGCAACGGCCGCGAACGTCGTCTGCGACCGTGATTGACGACCGCCCGGTCGAAGCGTAGCGTGAGCGCAGCATCGGCGATTCGCCGCCGCCACGAGCCCGCTCCTGAGGTTCTCGAGGGGGGCGGGCTCTTGCATTTCGGCAGTTCGCATCGGGCCGCATCGTCGGTGCCGTCCAGCACCCGTACCGATTCCGTTCGCACCGCGCCGTTGGACGATTGCGGGACCCGTGATGGCGGGCGCGGTGCCTTCCCGGAACGCGTCACCATCCGTCACCGGGTCGACAACGCATTGCCCGGCAAGGGCTTGTGTCGTCGGCGGCCCGTGATCGAGGTTGTCAGCGCCGACGACCGATGCGTCACCGTGTGCGATCGACTACGGGCGCGGCTTCGGCGATCCCGCCGTCGCTCGCGCGCATCGGAAGAAAACGCGCGAAACGCGTCATCACGTGTCATCGCACGGAAATTGCCAGGCGTGTCAGGGCGTTGCGCGCGACGACGCTTCATGCGATGCGTCATCGCGTCGGCCGGCCGCGCCGCGCGATCCGTCATCGGCCGGCGCGTCAGGCGGGCTTGGGCCGCACGAACACGTAGCGCTGGTACAGGAACCCGATCCCGACCAGGGACAGGCCGAGGCCGAAGAACGAGGCGACGCGCCACAGGCCGGCAAGGTCGTCCATGTCGACGATAAAGACCTTGAGCACCGCGGCCATGACGACGATGAGCGAGCCGAAGCGCAGCGCCTGGCTCTTCTGCCACAGGCCGCCGGCCAGGAGCGCGCCGGCATAGGCAAGCCAGACGACGGAATAGGCGTAGGACTCGGCGTCGCCGACCGCGCCGCCGTCGAGCCTGCTGCCCTGGAAGGCGTGGCGGGTCTCGAGCGTGACCCAGGCGAAGCCGAGCAGCAGGGCGAAGGCCGCCGCTGCGAAAGGAACGCTGCGCCGCTCGATCGGGCGCGTCATCCAGGCGAAGGCGAGCAGCAGGCCCGCCGGCGCGGCATAGGCGAGCAGCAGCACGTTGGCGAGCGGCAGGGCGCCGGTTTCGAGCCGGCTCCACACCGGGTTGTAGAACACGAGCTCCACCAGGATCAGGTGCGCCGCCGCCAGCAGCAGCAGCACGCGGCGCGCGGCCGCGATGCGCGCCTGTCCGTGCTCGAGGGCGGTGGTCAGGCCTGAGGCCAGCGCCAGCCAGCCGACCGGATAGCAGGCGTGCTCGAGCAGCGTGTTCGTTCGCCAGCCGGCGGCCTGCATCAAGAGGGCGCGATACTCGAAGGCGAGCAGCAGCGCCGCCAAGCCGAAGACGAGCGCGCGCAGCATGGCGTCGAGCCAGTCCGGCCTCTCGCCTGCGAAGCCGCGCCAGGCCCAGTACGTCGCCAGCAGCGGCACGCCGTAGCCGTAGAGCGGCCAGTGCTGGCCGGCCAGCGCCGCGCGCGCGTAATTCAGCAGGTCGGGGTTGAAGGCGAGGCGCGCGCACAGCAGCGCGGCGACGATCCCCGCCAGCACGCGCAGCGCCGGCACCGGCAGAAGGCGATGGATCCAGGCCAGCGCCGGCAGCTCGAGCGACAGCGCGACCGACAGCCAGGCGTCGCGCAGCGCCATCGCCAGCGCCAGCGTCACCGCGGCGGTGACGGCGGCGGCGTAGATCGCGAGCGCGCCGGCGAGTCCGGGCGCGTCGCGGTAGCGGGCGAGGCGGCCGGAGGCGGCGAGCGCGGCCAGGCCGAGCACGAGCGCGGCGGTCGACCAGCCGAGGTCGATCTCGAAGCGCGCGATGCGTCCATATGCGGCGACGAGCAGCAGGAGCGGCGTCGCCGTCGAGACGCTCGCCCACAAGATCGGCCGCGCGGCGCCCCACAGGGCGACGAAACCTGTGGCGGCATAGGCCGCGCCGAACGCGGCGGCGGCGGTCAGGAAGGTGGCGGCCGCGGGCGGCACGTGCGGGCCCCAGCCGATGTCGCCGTCCCAGACGACCGGCGCCTCCGGCCCCAGGATCATCGGCAGGTGCCACAGCGCGATCGCGGCGACCGTCACGGCGGCGGCGACCGGCGCCAGCAGGTCGAGCGGCGCGTGGCGGCGGGCGCCATAGACGAGCACCGCGCCGGTCATGGCGAGCGTGGCGAGGCCGAGCGCGCCGTAGCCGTCGATCCGCACGACGGCGAAACCCAGCACCGCCGCGGCAATGCCGGCGGCCAGCACGAGATGCCGCGCCTGCACCAGGGCGACGCCTGCGACTGCCGCGGCGATGCGCGGCGCGGCGGCGACGTGGATGGCGGCGAGCGCGACGGCGAAGAATCCGAGCGGCGCCAGGGCCGCGACCTCGCGCGGCAGGCCGATCCAGGCCAGCGCCCAGAGCAGACTGCCCGCGAGCGCCAGCCACGCCATCCACAGCCAGCCGCGGAACGCCGACATGGCGAGCGCGCCGATCACCAGCGCGAACAGGTAGCCGAACAGCACCCAGCCGTTGGGCTGGTCGGTCGAAACGAGCGCCGGCGCCAGGAAGCCGCCGACGACGCTCAGGAGCGCGAGGAACGGCCCGTGCAGGATCGCCATGACCGAGGCCGCGACAGCGACGGAAGCCATGCCGGCGAAGGTCATTGTCGGCGGCAGGAAACCGTAAAGTTGTCCGGCCGCGTAGATGCTGGCGTAGCAGGCGAGGAACCCGGCGGACGACAGCGCCGGCGGCACGTAGTCGGCGCGGACCTGCGCGTCGGCGGCGGGGAAGCGCCGCCGCACCCATTCGCCGAGCGCGATCAGCGCCAGCCCGGCGAGGAAGCCGAGCGTCACGCGCACGCCGGGTCCGAGCCAGCCGCGCTCGACCGCCTCGCGCACCAGGAACACCCCGGCCAGCGCCAGCGTCGCCGCGCCCAGCCACACGAACCAACGCGAGGTGATGCTGCGCTCGATGTTGTCGAGCGTGGACGGGCGCGGCGCCGCTGCGGCCTCGGGTGCGGCCGTGGCGATCTCCGCCGCGGGCGCGGACTCCGCCGCCGCGGCCGCCGGCTCGGCTGCGGCCGGCGGCTGCGGGGCGGCGGGGGCGGCGCCCGTCAGCGCCGTCTCGATCGCGGCAATGCGCTGTTCGATCGCGTCCAGCCGCTGGCGCTGCGCGCGCGCGACGACGATCGCGCGAATCGCCATGCCCGGGACGACGAGACCGAAGAAGGCAGCGACCAGCGTTGCCAGGGCGACAAGCGATTCCACGCGGACCTTCCTTGGGCGGCCGGACGGCGCGTTCGGTTCGCCGCCAAAATAGCATCGATCGCGGGTGCGTTCATCGCCCGCCGCGGCGTCGCTGCAACGAAAAGGCGAATCCGATTCGGGCAAGCGCGGGCTTGGGCGCCGCACGCGCGCGTCCTATAGTCGCGCCGACCCGCCGCCATCCGCATCGGTTCCGCATGTCCGTGCCCGACCTCGGCAACGCCGCCATCCGTTTCCACACCAGCGCGATCCGCCGCGAGGACGGGCGGCTGATGGGGCTGCATTCGGCCAACGAAGGCTTCATCCGCGCCTTCGCGCGCCACGCCGGCCTCGACCTCTTCCATTGCCTGGTCGAGGGACGCGAGCATGCCGAGGAATTCACGCGGCTGGTGAAGGCCGAGCGGCCGGCGGCGAAGGTGCACGGCATCGACGGCCGCAGCCTGCGCGGCCTCGCCGATCCGGGCTGCGTCAGCTGGATGGACCCGTCGATCGGCAAGATCCTGTGGCGCCGCCGCTCGCTCGGGCCGCGGCTGTTCAGCGTCTGCGGCCTGACGCACACGATCTCCTCGGCCAACACGATGGAGGGCCTGGCGCAGCTCCTGCTGTCGCCGATGCAGCCCTGGGACGCGCTGGTCTGCACGTCCGAGGCCGTGCGCCGCTCGGTCGAGACGCAGCGCCTGGCGCTGCAGGACTATCTGCGGGTCCGGCTCGGCGCCGCCGAGGTGAAGGCTATGAACGTCGCGGTCATTCCGCTCGGCGTCGACTGCCAGCGCCTGAAGCGCGACGACCAGGCGCGGCGCGACTGGCGCGCGAGGCTCAAGATCGGCGAGGACGAGGTGGCCGCGCTGTTCGTCGGCCGCCTGAGCTTCCACGCCAAGGCCAATCCCTACGCCATGTACGTGGCCCTGCAGCGCGCGCAGGCCGCGACCGGGCGGCGCGTGCACCTGATCCAGGCCGGCTGGTTCGCCAATCCCGACATCGAGAAGTCGTTCCGCGCCGGCGCGCGCGAGCACGCGCCGGGGATCACCCCGCATTTCCTCGACGGGCGCGAGCCCGCCGTGCGCGGCGGCATCTGGTCGGCCGGCGACCTGTTCGTCTCGCTGGTCGACAACGTGCAGGAGACCTTCGGCCTGGCGCCGATCGAGGCCATGGCCGCCGGCCTGCCGGCGGTGGTCAGCGACTGGAACGGCTACAAGGACACGGTGCGCGACGGCATCGACGGGTTCCGCATCCGCACTGTCGCGCCGCCGGAAGGCGGCGGCGAGGACCTGGCGCAGCGCTTCTTCGCCGGGTTTGACACCTACGACCATTTCATCGGCGGCGTCAGCCAGGCGATCGCGGTCGACATCGACGCCGCCGC
This sequence comes from uncultured Rhodospirillaceae bacterium, assembly GCA_964557415.1. Taxonomy (GTDB): domain Bacteria; phylum Pseudomonadota; class Alphaproteobacteria; order JAEULC01; family JAEULC01; genus JAEULC01. The sequence goes on along the minus strand of CAZLBB010000004.1, from coordinate 83,773 downwards.
GGCGGCGCTCGAGCGCCTGGTCGGCGACGAGGCCCTGCGCCGGCGCATGGGAGAGGAAGGCCGAAGGCGCGCGCTCGAGACCTTCGACTGGAGCGTGGTGATCCGCCAGCACCGCGCGCTGTGGGCCGAGCTGGCCGAGATCCGGCGCACCGCGCCCGACGCGGTGCCGCTCGGGTCCGGCACCGCCAATCCGTGGCTGATGGATCCCTTCGCGATGTTCGCCAACTACGCCAGCGAGCATCTCGCCGACGCGACGCGCATCGAACTCGTCGACGGCGCCGGCGCGCGCATCGGCACGACGCTGCGCTCGAAGCTGGCGGGACATTGCACCCACGCCCTGCCGACCCCGCAGGAGCTCGGCGCGATGGCGGCGCTGCTGGCGAAGGGGCCGCGCGAGATCGGCGCCGTGCTGGCGGCCGGCGCACCGGAGCGGCGCGCGGCGCTGCGCCGCGGCGTCGCCTGGCTTATCAAATACGGGCTCGCGCGGCTGGCGTGACCCCGACCGGCCCCCAGAAGTACGCAGAAGGGCTTTCCGCTACACAGGCGCCGCCGCCGCGCCTATAGTCGCGCGCGCATGCGGATTCTCTATCACCTGTTCCTGTCGTCCCATTCGCGCAAGATCCGGATCGTGCTGCGCGAGAAGGGCCTCGAGTTCGAGCTCAAGGCGGAGAAGGTCTGGGAGCGCCGGCCCGAGTTCCTCGCGCTCAACCCGGCCGGCGACGTGCCGGTGCTGGTGGAAGAGGACGGAACGGCGATCAGCGACAGCGTGGCGATCGCCGAATACCTCGACGAATCCTACCCCGAGCCGATCCGGCTCCTGCCCGGCAGTCCGCGCGAGCGTGCCGAGGTGCGCCGGCTGGTCGGCTGGTTCGACGAGAAGTTCGGGCGCGAGGTCACGCGCAACCTGGTCGGCGAGAAGCTGATGAAGCGCTTCCTCGGCCGCGGCGAGCCGAACTCCTCGGCCATCCGCGCCGGCAAGGAGAACCTGAAGACGCACATGGACTACATCAGCTACCTGTCCGAGCGGCGCAAATGGCTCGCCGGCGACCGGTTCTCGCTCGCAGACATCGCCGCCGCGGCGCAGATCAGCTGCGTCGACTACCTGGGCGACGTGCCCTGGGACGAGCAGGAGGCGGCCAAGGACTGGTACGCCCGCGTCAAGTCGCGCCCGAGCATGCGCCCGATCCTCGCCGACCACATCCCCGGCGCCCCGCCGCCCGCGCACTACGCGGATCTCGACTTCTGAAGTCGGTGATCGGTGATCGGCAGTCAGTGATCGGGGCTGACCGGCGTCAACGCGCTCCGATCACTGACTACCGATCACCGATTACTGTTTGACATCCAGCTTCTCGAGGTTGCTTTGCGCCGCCTGGGCCGCGGCGGAGTCGGGGGCGCTGCGGATCACGCGCATCCAGTCCTCGCGCGCGCCGGCGACGTCATCGGTCAGGCGCTTGATGATGCCGCGTTCGACCAGCGCGTCGGGATCGGTCGGGACCAGCTTCAGCGCCTTGTCGATGTCCTGGCGCGCGCGCACGAGGTCGTCGAGGTAGCGCAAGGCGCTGGCGCGGAACATGTAGGCATCGGCGCGCTCGGAATCGAGCTTGAGCGCCTGGTCGAAGTCGGCGATCGCATCCTTGTAGTTCTTGGCCGTCGCCAGCGTCTGGCCGCGGTCGATCCAGATCTCCGGATCGTGCGGCGCCAGCTTCAGCGCCGTGCTCTGCGCCGCATAGGCACGGCCGGTGTCGCCGGCGAGCAGCCAGGCCTGGCCCGCCTGCGCCAGGAGCCCGATCCGCACCGGCTCCTGCTCCGGCTGCTTGATCTCCTGGGCGAGCTGCTCCAGCCGCGTGGCGCCTTCCTTGTACTGCTTCATCGCCACCAGCGCCGCCGCGGCGCAGTGCCTGGCCGGCGCGCCGCCGCCGGCGTCCTGCCAGTTCAAGGCCTGCTCGAACGCCGCCATGGCGTCGCGCCGCGTCATGGTCATGCACGCGTCGTAGCGCTGCGATTCGTCCGGCGGCGCCTGCGGCCGCTTGGGCTGGGCGGCGGCAGGGCCGAAGAGAAGAATCACCACAGAGACACAGAGACACAGAGAAAAAGGCATCTTGCGCGCGGCCCTTGGCCGCGCACGAAAATCCTCTCTGTGCCTCTGTGTCTCTGTGGTTATCTTCGTCTTCATCGGCTCCATCATATCGCATCCAGGATCGCATGACCGACCGACCGCGCCTGTTCTGCTTCGGCCTGGGCTACAGCGCCCTGGCGTTCGCCCGCGGGCTCAAGGCCGAGGGTTGGCGCGTCGCCGGCACCTGCCGCGGCGCGGACAAGCGCGCGATGCTCGCGGCGGAAGGCATCGATGCCGTCCTGTTCGACCGCGACCGGCCGCTCGACGATCCCGACGCGGCGCTCCCGGGCACGACGCATCTGCTCTCCTCGGTGCCGCCGGACGCGCGCGGCGACCCGGTCATCAACCAGCATGGCGCCGATTTGCGGCGGCTTCGCGGCATCCAATGGGTCGGCTACCTCTCGACCACCGGCGTCTACGGCGACCGCGCCGGCGGCTGGGTCGACGAGGCGAGCGCGCTGGAGCCGACCGGCGCGCGCAGCCGGCAGCGCGTGGAAGCGGAACGGGCCTGGCTCGCGCTCGGCACCGAGACCGGCATTCCGGTGCATCTCTTCCGCCTGGCCGGCATCTACGGTCCCGGCCGCAGCGCGCTCGACACGGTCCGGGCCGGCACGGCGCGGCGCATCGACAAGCCGGGCCAGGTCTTCAGCCGCATCCATGTCGACGACATCGCCCAGGTGCTGCGCGCCTCGATCGCGCGGCCGCAACCCGGCGCCGCCTACAACGTCTGCGACGACAACCCGGCGCCGCCTTCCGAGGTGATCGAGGAAGCCTGCCGCCTGCTGGGGGTCGCGCCGCCGCCGCTCGAGCCGTTCGCGGAGGCGGTGAAGACCATGTCGCCGATGGCGCAGAGCTTCTATGCCGACAGCAAGCGCGTGCGCAACGACCGCATCAAGACGGAGCTCGGCGTCAAGCTGCGCTATCCCAGCTACCGCGCGGGCTTGCGGGCGCTGCTGGAAACGCACCCTTCGACAGACTCAGGGTGAGGAGAAAAGGAAGGGCCTGCTCCTGAGCTTGTCGAAGGACGAGGCGCCTAAACCAGCGCGCTCAGTTCGGCCACCTGCGCCTGGATCAGCGCGATGTCGGCCGGGTCGGACAGGCGGTGGGCGCCGTGCTCGACCAGGACGAGCTTCACGTCCGGGCTCTCCAGCCGTTCGGCCAGGCGCTCGGAGGTCTGCCAGGGCACGTCGGGGTCGAGCTTGCCGTGGACCAGGCGCACGGGGCAGCGGATCGCGATGGGACCGCCCAGCAGCAGGTGGCGCCTGCCGTCCTCGATCAGCGCGCGGGTGATCGGGTAGGGGCCGTCGCCGTAGGCCGAGGGGCGGTAGATCACGCCCTCCTCGATGAGGGCGCGGCGCACGGGTGGCGCCATGTTCGGCCACATCAGCTCCTCGGTGAAGTCGGGCGCGGCGGCGATGCCGACGAGCCCCGCGATGCGCTGCGGCCGGCGCACCGCGGCAAGCAATGCGAGCCAGCCGCCCATGCTCGACCCGACCAGGATTTGCGGGCCCATGGTCAGGTGGTCGAGCGCCGCCAGCGAATCATCCAGCCAGGTCGAGATGGTGCCGTCGGTGAATTCGCCTTCCGACCGGCCGTGGCCGGAATAGTCGAAGCGCAGGAAGGCCTGGCCGCGCGCGCGGCAGAATTCTTCCAGCGCCAACGCTTTCGCGCCGGTCATGTCCGAGCGGAAGCCGCCCATGAACACGACGCCCGGCGCCGCGCCCGCGCTGCGGTGGTAGGCGATGGACGGGCGTTGGCCGCGTGGTAGTATCGCCGGCGTTTGCATTTCCTGGTCTTGCGGCATGGATATCCCCGGCGGCGTTCAGCCTCCGCGTGAAACAATCGGCGGATCGGTTAAGGCCGCTGGCGACGCCGCGCGGCCGCCGGTTGTCTTACAAGTCCTTCCCGCGCTTGTCACGGGCGGCGTCGAGCGCGGGACGGTCGATGTCGCCTCGGCGGTCGCCGCCGCCGGCTGGACGAGCCTGGTCGCCTCCAGCGGCGGGCCGAGGGTGCGCGAGATCGCGCGCGCCGGCGCGCGCCACATCACCCTGCCGCTCGACAGCAAGAACCCTTTCGTCATGCGTGCGAACATCGAGCGCCTCGTCCAGGTGATCGTCGAGCACGGCGTCGACATCGTGCATGCGCGCAGCCGCGCGCCGGCGTGGAGCGCGCTGTTTGCCGCAAGGCGCGCCGGGGTGCGGTTCGTCACCACCTTCCACGGCACCTACAACGGCGGCAACCCGGCCAAGCGCTGGTACAACTCGGTCATGGCGCGCGGCGACCGCGTGATCGCGGCCTCGCGCTTCATCGTCGACCACGTCGTGCAGCGGTACCACGCGAGCCCGACGCTGATCCGCCACATCCCGCGCGGCATCGACTTCCTGCGCTTCGACCCGGCGCGGGTCAGCGCCGAGCGCCAGGCCAAGCTCGCGCGCGAGTGGCGCCTGCCCGACGGCGTGCCGGTCGTGATGCTGCCCGGGCGGCTCACGCGCTGGAAGGGCCAGGCGGTGCTGATCGACGCCATCGCGCTCAGCGGCCGGCGCGACCTGCGCTGCCTGCTGGTCGGCTCCGACCAGGGCCGCGGCGGTTACCGGCGAGAGCTGGAGCAGCGCATCGCCCGGCACGGACTCGAGACCGTCGTGCACATCATCGACCACTGCAGCGACATGCCGGCGGCGCTGAAGCTGGCCGACCTCGTCGTCTCGGCCTCGACCGACGCCGAGGCCTTCGGCCGCGTCGCGGTCGAGGCGCAGGCCATGGGCAAGCCGGTGGTCGCGACCGATCACGGCGGCTCGCGCGAGACGGTGCTGCACGGCGAGACCGGGTGGCTGATCAAGCCGGGCGAACCGGCGCAGCTCGCCCAGGCGATCGACGCCGCGCTCGCCTTGACCCCGGAGGAGCGCCACGCGATCGCCGAGCGCGCCATCTCGTTCGTGCGCTCGAACTTCGCGCGCGAGCTGATGTGCGCGCGCACCCTCGACGTCTATCGCGAGGTGCTGGCCGAGCGGTCCGTCGGGCGCGCGGCGATGGGCGCCGGCGGCGACGGTCGCGGCCCCGGCAAAGTCGCGGCGTGACGAAAGCGGACGCGCCCGCGCGCATCCTCGTCATCAAGCTCGGCGCGCTCGGCGACTTCATCCAGGCACTCGGGCCCTGCGCCGCCATCCGCCGGCATCACGCCCATGCCGAGATCACGCTGCTGACGACCGCGCCTTATGCCGCGCTGGCGCAGCAAAGCCGCCTTTTCGACGACGTCGAGGCGGTCGAGCGCCTGAAGTGGTGGCGCATCGGCGCCTGGGCGCGCCTCAGGCGCTGGCTGCGCGGCCGGGATTTCCGGCGCGTCTACGACCTGCAGACCGCCGACCGAAGCTCGTTGCTGTTCCATCTCATGCTGCCGGGACGGCGCCCGGAATGGTCGGGCATCGCCACCGGCTGCTCGCATCCGCATGCCAACCCGCGGCGCGATCTCATGCACACGATCGACCGCCAGCGCGAGCAGCTGCGCATGGCCGGCATCGACGACGTGCCACCGCCCGACCTGTCGTTCCTCGACGCCGATGTCGCGCGCTTTCACCTGCCCGCGCGCTTCGCGCTGCTCGTGCCCGGCGGCTCGGCTAGGCGGCCGGCCAAGCGCTGGCCCGAGGACCGCTACGCCGGGCTCGCCCGCGAGCTCAAGGCGCGCGGGATCGCGCCCGTCGTCCTCGGCGGCACCGACGAGAAGGCGCTCGCCCAGCGGCTCGCGCGCGAAGCTGGCGCCGTCGATCTCGCCGGGCGGACCTCCTATGGCGACCTCGCCGCGCTCGCGCGTCGCGCCGCCGCGGCCGTCGGCAACGACACCGGTCCGATGCACCTGATCGCCGCTGCCGGCGCGCCGTCGCTCGTGCTGTTCTCGTCCAACTCCGACCCCGCTCTCTGCGCGCCGGTCGGACCCGAGGTGCGCATCATCAGGCGCGATCGGCTGGTCGATCTTCCGGTGGCCGAGGTTGCGGCGTCGCTGCCCATGCGGTAAACCGGGCGGTCCATAGGAGAGAACCGATCATGAACCAAGCCGCGGCGCCCGCTGCGGCCGGGAAACCGGCGGCGGGCAAACCCGTCGTCGTCACCCTGCCGGACGGCCAGCAGCGACGCTTCGACGCGCCCGTGACGGGCGCCGACGTCGCGCGCGCCATCGGGCCGGGCCTCGCCAAGGCCGCGCTCGCGATCAAGCGCGACGGCAAGCTCGTCGACCTGAAGGCGCCGATCGAGCGCGACGCCAAGGTCGAGATCGTCACGGCCAGGAGCCCGGAGGCGCTGGAGCTGCTGCGGCACGACGCCGCGCACGTGCTGGCCGAGGCGGTGCAGGAGCTCTATCCCGGCACGCAGATCACGTTCGGCCCGGCGACCGAGGACGGGTTCTACTACGACTTCGCGCGCAACGAGCCCTTCACGCCCGACGACTTCGCCAGGATCGAGCAGCGCATGCGAGAGATCGTCGACCGCGACGAGCAGATCGAATGCGAGGTGTGGGACCGCGCCAGGATCAAGCGCTACTTCCTCGAGCATGGCGAGCAGTTCAAGGCCGAATGGGTCGACGAGCTGCCCGAGGACGAGAAGATCACGGTCTACCGCCAGGGCAGCTGGCTCGACATGTGCACGGGCCCGCATCTGCCGTCGACGGGCAAGCTCGGCAAGGCCTTCAAGCTGATGAAGCTGAGCGGCACGTACTGGCGCGGCGACCGCGACAAGGCGCAGCTGCAGCGCATCTACGGCACGGCCTGGGCCGACGACAAGCAGCTGGCCGACTACCTGCACCGGCTGGAGGAGGCCGAGAAGCGCGACCATCGCCGCATCGGCCGCGAGATGGACCTGTTCCACCTGCAGGAAGAGGCGGTCGGCTCGGTGTTCTGGCACGCCAAGGGCTGGACGCTGTGGCAGACGCTCGAGCGCTACATGCGCAAGCGGCTCGACGCCGCCGGCTACGACGAGGTCAAGACGCCGCAGCTGGTCGACCGCGTGCTGTGGGAGCGCTCGGGCCACTGGGAGAAGTTCGCCCATGCCATGTTCGCCGCAACGCCGCGCTCGGACGAGGCGCAGGCGGAGGAGGGCGGGCGCGCCTACGCGCTGAAGCCGATGAACTGTCCCTGCCACGTGCAGATCTTCCGCCAGGGCCTGCGCTCCTACCGCGACCTGCCGCTCCGGCTGGCGGAGTTCGGCTCCTGCCATCGCTACGAGCCGTCGGGCGCCATGCACGGAATCATGCGCGTGCGCGCCTTCACCCAGGACGACGCGCACATCTTCTGCACGGAAGACCAGATTACCGAGGAAAGCATCAAGTTCTGCGACCTGCTGCGGACGATCTACCGCGATCTCGGCTTCCCCGAGATGACGGTCAAGTTCTCCGACCGGCCGCCGCAGCGCGCGGGCAGCGATGCGATCTGGGACAAGGCCGAGACGGCGCTGAAGGACGCAGCCAGGGCCGCCGGGGTCGAGCTGATCAACAACCCGGGCGAGGGCGCGTTCTATGGGCCGAAACTGGAATTCGTCCTGCGCGACGCCATCGGCCGCGACTGGCAGTGCGGCACGCTGCAGGTCGACTTCGTCATGCCCGAGCGGCTCGATGCTTCATATGTCGGTGAGGACGGGCAGAAGCACCGCCCGGTCATGCTGCACCGGGCGATCCTCGGCTCGTTCGAGCGCTTCATCGGCATCCTGATCGAGCACTATGCCGGCAAGTTCCCGCTCTGGCTGGCGCCGGTGCAGGCGGTGGTGGCGACGATCACCAGCGACGCCGACGAGTATGCCGGTAAGGTCTTGGCGGCATTGAAGGAAAAGGGCATCCGGGCGGACATCGATATCCGCAACGAAAAGATCAACTACAAGGTCCGCGAGCACAGCCTGGCCAAGGTGCCGTTCATGCTGGTAATCGGCCGCAAGGAGGCCGAAACCGGCACGGTCGCGATCCGCGAGCTCGGCGGCAAGGCCCAGGAAGTCCTTGCGCTCGAGGCGGCGGTCCTTAAACTCGTCGAGTTAGGGAGCATGCCGTCGTCGTAACGGCTTCGGCGGCCGGTCCAGGGGGCCGGCCGCGCGGTGCCTTGTGCACGGCTTTTAGAGGAGGTTTTCTATAGCCCGTCCACCGATCGATTTGTCGCCGAGCCGCGAAGGGCCGCGCGTCAACTACGAAATCCGCCTGCCGGCGGTCCGCCTCGTCGACGAACGGGGCGAGATGCTCGGCGTCGTGCCGATCCGCGAAGCCTTGGAGCGTGCCGAACAGGCAGGGCTCGACCTGGTCGAGGTCGCTCCCCAGGCCGAGCCGCCCGTCTGCAAGATCCTCGATTACGGCAAGTACAAGTACGAGGCCCAGAAGAAGAAGGCCGAGGCGCGCAAGCGCCAGAAGGTGATCGAGGTCAAGGAGATCAAGTTCCGGCCCGGCATCGACGACCACGACTACGACGTCAAGATGAAGGCCATGCGCAAGTTCCTGGCCGAGGGCGACAAGGTGAAGGTCACGCTGCGCTTCCGCGGCCGCGAGCTGGCGCACCAGGAGCTGGGCTCGCAGCTACTGGAACGCGTGCGGGGCGACCTGAACGAGATCTGCAAGGTCGAGCAGTTCCCGCGCATGGAAGGCCGCCAGATGATCATGGTGGTCGCGCCCAAATGAAGTGAAATCGGAAACCACCGAGACACCAAGACATCAAGGATGAGATCGCGCGGCCCCTTCTGGGCCGCGCATTGCTTTTCGTGGTGCCTTGGTGTCTTGGTGGTTTGTCTTCGATGGGGTAAGCCATGACCAAATCCCTCCCCGGCCGCTTTCGGCTCGACGACAAGGTGGCACTTGTCACGGGGGCGGCGCGCGGCATCGGCAAGGCGATCGCCGACCAGTATGCGGCGGCCGGTGCAACGGTGATCGCGGCGGACATCGCGCCCGGTCCGGACGGCGTAGCCCTTGACGTGCGCGACGAGCGCGCGGTCGAAGCAACGGTTGCCGACATCGTGCAGCGTCGGGGTCGGATCGACATCCTGGTCAACAATGCCGGCGTGGTGGGCAGGACGGCGAGCGAGGAGATGCCGCTCCAGCTGTGGGAGCGCATCGTCGCCGTCAACATGACCGGCGTGTTCCTGTGCTCGCGCGCGGCCGGCCGCGCCATGCTGAAGCGGGGCAGCGGCGCCGTCGTCAACATCGCCTCGATCATGGGGATGGTCGGCGGCGGGCTCTATCCCAACCTCGCCTACCACGCGACCAAGGGTGCGGTCGTCAACATGACCCGCGCGCTCGCCTGCGAATGGAGCGGCAGGGGCGTGCGGGTCAACGCCATCGCGCCGACCTTCGTCGAGACCGAGCTGACACAGCGCCTGTTCGCCGACAAGCCGATGCTGAAGAGGATCGAAGACCTGACGCCGATGGGCCGCGTCGCCACGGCCGAGGAGGTCGCCGACGCCGCCCTCTATCTCGCGAGCGACGCCGCCCGGATGGTGACCGGCCACATCCTCGCCGTCGATGGCGGCTGGCTGGCGCGGTAGAGGCGCGGCGCGCGGCCGGCGCCGATCGCGGCTTAACCCACGGCCGGGCTTGCGTTTCCGGCCCCCGGCCGGTATATAGCCGCGCTCCTGAGCGGACGGCTGGCTTCGAGGGCCTTGGGGTCTTCCACATACGGGCATGCCTCGTCGTCCGCGAATAACGGCTAAACCCTTGCTAAGGAACCGAAAATGCCCAAGCTGAAGACCAAGAGCGGGGCCAAGAAGCGCTTCCGCTTCACGGCGACCGGCAAGGTCAAGTTCAACCCCGCCCACAAGCGGCACAACCTGCGCAAGCGGCCGCAGAAGATGAAGCGGCAGGCGCGCGGCACCGAGATCATGCGCGATAGCGACATGAAGCTCGTGCTCAAGTACATGCCGTACAACCGGTAGAGCGGGAGAGAAGGACCATGGCACGCGTCAAACGGGGCGTCACCGCGCACGCCCGCCACAAGAAGGTGCTGGACCTCGCCTCGGGCTATCGCGGCCGCTCCAGCAAGGCCTATCGCGTCGCGCTCGAGAAGGTCGAGAAGGCGCTGCGCTACGCCTATCGCGACCGGCGCAACAAGAAGCGGGACTTCCGCGGCTTGTGGATCCAGCGCATCAATGCCGGCGCGCGCGAGCACGGGCTCACCTATTCCAAGCTGATCGCCGGCTTCAAGAAGGCCGGCATCGAGATCGACCGCAAGGTCCTGGCCGAGCTCGCCGCGCGCGAGCCGGAGTCGTTCGGCGCCTTGGTGCAGCAAGCCAAGAGCGCGCTGGCGGCGTAACGGGTTTCCCCATGGTGTCGCTGGCCGCCATCGCCACGGGCGGCCGGACGGGTCGTCCCCGGACGAGTCGCGCCAGGTTCGGCGCCGGGCTGCATCGCCTGGCGGCGGTGCTGCTCGTCCTCGCGCTGGGCGCCTGCGGCGAAAGCTTCGACCTGGACATCGCCGCGGTGAAGGGCGCCCAGGCGCCGGGCGGGACGACCGAGCAGTTCGTCAACCAGCTCGCCGGCGCGCGCGGGCAGGTGGCCTGGAGCGCGTCGAAGCCGCCGCGCTACAAGGACAACCCGAACATCGTCGAGGTCGTCGCGCGCATCGACAAGACGACGCGCTCGGGCGCCAGGCGCCAGGTCGATCTCGCCTGGGTCAACAACCGGCAGACCAAGCAGGTGGCGCTGGAGCGCGTCGCCATCGACGGCCAGCCGCAGAGCTTCGCCGCCGGCGCGCTCGGCATCCTGCTGATGCAATTGGATTGACGTCATGACCGCGCAGGACCTTTCCGCCATCCGCGGCGCGCTGCTGGGCGAGATCGCCGGCGCGGCCGATCTCGCCTCGCTGGAGCGCGCCCGCGTGGCGGCGCTCGGCAAGAAGGGGCGCCTGACCGAGCTGATGAAGGGCCTGGGCCAGGTCGCCGCCGAGGAGCGCAAGGCGCGCGGCGCCGAGCTCAACGCGCTCAAGGGCGAGATCGAGGCGGCGCTCAATTCGCAGAAGGCGATGCTCGAGGACGCCGATCTCGACGCGCGGCTAAAGACCGAGCGGGTCGACATCACACTGCCGGCCAGGCCCGAGGCCGAGGGCAGGCTGCATCCGATCTCGCAGACCATCGACGAGATCGTCGCCATCTTCGGCGCCATGGGCTTCAAGGTCGCGGAAGGTCCCGACATCGAGGACGACTTCCACAACTTCACCGCGCTCAACATCCCGGAAGACCATCCGGCGCGGCAGATGATGGACACGTTCTACCTGCCCGAGCGGCCGGACGGCTCGCGCCTGGTTCTGCGCACGCACACCTCGCCGGTGCAGATCCGCACCATGATGAGCCAGAGGCCGCCGATCCGCATCATCGTGCCGGGGCGCACCTATCGCTGCGACTCCGACATGACGCACACGCCGATGTTCCACCAGGTCGAGGGGCTGGTGATCGACAAGACCAGCCACATGGGCCACCTGAAGGGGTGCCTGGCCGACTTCTGCCGCGCCTTCTTCGAGGTGCCCGACGTGCCGGTGCGCTTCCGCCCCAGCTTCTTCCCCTTCGTCGAGCCGGGCGCGGAGATGGACATCGGCTGCTCGCGCAAGGGCGGCGAGCTCAAGATCGGCGCCGGCGACGACTGGCTCGAGATCCTGGGCTGCGGCATGGTGCATCCGAAGGTGCTGCGGCACTGCAACCTCGATCCGGCCGAGTACCAGGGCTTCGCCTTCGGCATGGGCATCGAGCGCGTGGCGATGCTGAAATACGGCATCCCCGATCTGCGCACCTTCTACGAAGCCGACCTGCGCTGGCTTCGCCACTACGGTTTCCCGGCGCTCGAGGTCGCGACGCTGGTGCGCGGTCTGGTGCCGCAATGAAGTTCACCTTCTCCTGGCTCAAGCAGCACCTCGACACGCCGGCGAGCGTGAACGAGATCGCGCACGGCCTGACCATGCAGGGCCTCGAGGTCGAGAGCCTGACCGACCGCGGCGCCGCGCTGAAGCCGTTCGTGATCGCGCGCGTGGTCGAGGCGAAGCAGCACCCGAACGCCGACCGCCTGCGCGTCTGCACGGTCGATCCCGGCAGCGGCCAGGCGCTGCAGGTCGTCTGCGGCGCGCCGAACGCGCGCACCGGCATGATCGGCGTGTTCGCGCCGGTCGGCGCGTACATTCCGGGAACGCAGCTCGACCTCAAGAAGGGCACGATCCGCGGCGTCGATTCGAACGGCATGCTGCTGTCCGAGCGCGAGATCGGCATCAGCGACGAGCACGAGGGCATCATCGACCTGCCGGCCGACGCGCCGGTCGGCACGTCCTTCGCGGCCTGGGCCGGGCTCGACGATCCGGTGCTCGAGGTCAAGCTGACGCCGAACCGCGCCGACTGCCTGGGCGTCGCGGGCATCGCGCGCGACCTGGCGGCGGCCGGCTACGGGCAGGTGGTCACGCCGCCGATCAAGCCGGTCCCGGGCCGGTTCCACAGCCCGCTCGACGTGCAGTTCCGCCTGCCGCCGGGCGACGCCGCCGCCTGCCCGATGTTCGTCGGGCGCTACATCCGCGGCGTCCGCAACGGGCCGAGCCCGGACTGGATGAAGCGCAAGCTCGAGGCGATCGGCCTGAGGCCGATCTCGGCGCTGGTCGACATCACCAACTACGTGACCTTCGACCGCAACCGGCCGCTGCACGTGTTCGACGCCGACAAGGTGGCCAAGGGCATCCGCGTGCGCTTCGGCCGCCCAAGCGAGAAGATGCTGGCGTTGAACGGCAAGGAATACGCGCTCGATTCCTTCATGACCGTGATCAGCGACGAGGCCGGCCACGCGCTCGGCCTCGGCGGCGTGATCGGCGGCGAGGAATCCGGCTGCACCGAGCGGACGGTCAACGTGTTCGTCGAATCCGCCCTGTTCGACCCGAAGCGCACGGCGCGGACCGGGCGGGCGCTTGCGATCGACAGCGACGCGCGCCACCGCTTCGAGCGCGGCGTCGACCCCGAGTTCGCCGTGCCCGGCATGGAGCTGGCGACCCAGCTGATTCTCGAGCTGTGCGGCGGCGAGCCGAGCGAGGTCGTCATCGCCGGCGGCGTGCCGGAATGGCGCCGCACGCTGCATCTGCGCCGGTCGCGCATCGCCGGGCTGGGCGGGGTCGAGGTGCCGGACGACCGCGTGCAGACGATCCTCAAGTCGCTCGGCTTCGGCGTGCAGCGCAAGGGGGACGGGTTCGAATGCGAGCCGCCGTCGTGGCGCGCGGACGTCGAGGGCGAGGCCGACCTGGTCGAGGAGGTCGTGCGCGTCAACGGCTTCGACAACATCGAGGCGGTGTCGATGCCGGCCCCGGCGGTGACGCCCGAGCCGGCCCTGACGCAAGCGCAGCGCCGCGTCGCGCTGGTCAAGCGCGCGCTGGCCCAGCGCGGCATCATGGAGGCGGTGACTTGGTCCTTCATGCCCAAGCCGGCGGCCGAGCTGTTCGGCGGCGGGCAGGCGGTGCTGGCGCTGGCCAACCCGATCTCGGCCGATCTCGACCAGATGCGGCCGTCGATCCTGCCCAACCTGCTGGGCGCGGCGCAGCGCAACGCCGACCGCGGCTTCCCCGACCTGGCGCTGTTCGAGGTCGGCCCCGTCTATGCCGGCGACAAGCCCGACGGCCAGTCGACCTTCGCCACGGTCGTGCGCCGCGGCAACAACGCGCCCCGGCACTGGGACGCCAGGCCGCGCCCGGTCGACGCGTTCGACGCCAAGGCCGACGCGCTGGCGGTGCTGGCCGCCTGCGGCGTGCCGCTCGGCAACCTGCAGATCGAGGCCAAGCCGCCCGCCTGGTATCACCCCGGCCGCGCCGGCGTGCTGCGCCTGGGGCCGAACGTGCTGGCGACCTTCGGCGAGCTGCATCCGCGCGTGCTGAAGCGGCTCGACGTCGAGGGTCCTGCCGTGGGCTGCGAGGTGAACCTGACGCTGCTGCCGCTGCCGCGGGCCAAGGCGGGCCGGGCGCGGCCGCTGCTCAAGGCCTCGCCGCTCCAGCCGGTGGTGCGCGACTTCGCCTTCGTGGTTGACGACGCCGTGGCGGCCGAGCAGCTCGTGCGCGCGGCGCGCGCCGCCGACAAGGCGCTGATCGCCGATGTCGGCGTATTCGACCGCTTCTCGGGCGGCGCTCTGCCGGCGGGCAAGAAGTCGATCGCCATCGCCGTGACGCTGCAGCCGACCGAGGCGACCCTGAGCGAGAAGGAGATCGAGGCGGTCTCGGCCAAGGTGGTGGCGCAGGTGACCAAGGCGACCGGAGGCGTGCTACGCGGCTGAGCGCGGCCCTCGCCCTGGTGCCGGCGCTGGCCGCAGGGCCGGCGGGCGCCGCCGACCGCCAGCCCTCGGCCTATGCCCAGGCGCGTTATGCCATGAATGTCGCCGAGCACTGCGGCCTGGTGACGCCGCGTGCCGAGGCCGGCTTTGCCGCAGTCGAGCGGCGGTTGATCGCGGAGGAGGGGCTCGACCAGGAGGGCGTGATGAGCGCGCGGATCGCCGCCGGCATTGCCTTCGCCCGCGAGTACCAGAATCGCGGCCTGGGCGGCGCGCGCCCCTGGTGCCGCACCGAAGGCGCCGAGGCGGTGCGCCGGTTCGAGGCGGCGCCGCTGGACTAGGCGTCCTTCGACAGGCTCAGCCCTTCGGCGGGCTCAGGAGAGGTACTTCGTTCGTGCCAGCAGGAATCTTCCTCGTCCCGAGCCTGTCGAAGGACGCACCTTGGTTCTGCGAGCCGCAGTGCCCATTTGATTAACAGGCGCCTGCGACCTATGGTGCGCGCGCTCCCGACGGAATCGACATGACCGACCTGAAGCACATCCGCAACTTCGCGATCATCGCGCATATCGACCACGGCAAGTCGACCCTCGCCGACCGGCTGATCGAGCGCTGCGGCGCCTTGGAGGCGCGCGAGATGCGCGAGCAGGTGCTCGATTCGATGGACATCGAGCGCGAGCGAGGCATCACCATCAAGGCGCAGACCGTGCGGCTGAGCTACCGGGCGAAGGACGGCGAGCTCTACGAGCTGAACCTGATGGACACGCCCGGGCATGTCGACTTCGCCTACGAGGTGAGCCGGTCGCTTGCCGCCTGCGAGGGCTCGCTGCTGGTAGTCGACGCCTCGCAGGGCGTCGAGGCGCAGACGCTCGCCAACGTGTACCAGGCGATCGAGAACAACCACGAGATCGTGCCGGTCCTCAACAAGATCGACCTGCCGGCGGCCGAGCCCGACCGCGTGCGGCAGCAGATCGAGGACGTGATCGGGCTCGACGCCTCGCATGCCGTGCCGATCTCGGCCAAGGCCAAGATCGGCATCGACGACGTGCTGGAAGCGCTGATCACGCGGCTGCCGCCGCCGCAAGGCGACGCCGACAAGCCGCTCAAGGCGCTGCTGATCGACAGCTGGTACGACCCGTATCTCGGCGTCGTCGCCCTGGTGCGCGTCAAGGACGGCGTGTTGCGCACCGGCATGAAGATCCGGCTGATGGCGACGGGTGCTTCCTACCAGGTCGAGCGCGTCGGCTATTTCACGCCCAAGCGCATGCAGTGCGACCAGCTCGATCCGGGCGAGGTCGGCTACATCACCGCGGCGATCAAGAGCGTGGCCGACTGCAAGGTCGGCGACACGATCACCGACGACCGCAAGCCGACCGACGCTCCGCTGCCCGGCTTCAAGCCCTCGGTGCCGGTCGTGTTCTGCGGCCTGTTCCCGACCGATCCCGCGGCCTACGAGAACCTGCGCGAGAGCCTGGCGAAGCTCCGGCTCAACGACGCCAGCTTCCACTACGAGCCCGAGACCTCGGCCGCGCTCGGCTTCGGCTTCCGCTGCGGCTTCCTCGGCCTCCTGCATCTCGAGATCATCCAGGAGCGGCTGGAGCGCGAGTTCGACCTCGACCTGATCACGACCGCGCCTTCGGTCGTCTACAAGGTGCACCTGACCAACGGCGACGTGATCGAGATGCACAACCCGGCCGACATGCCGGATCCGGTCAAGGTCGACCACCTGGAGGAGCCGTGGATCCGCGGCACGATCTTCGTGCCCGACGAGTATCTGGGGCCGATCCTGAAGCTGTGCGAGGAGCGCCGCGGCGAGCAGGTGGAGCTCACCTATGCCGGCAGCCGCGCCATGCTGATCTACAAGCTGCCGCTGAACGAGGTCGTGTTCGACTTCTACGACCGGCTGAAGTCGGTCAGCCGCGGCTACGCCAGCTTCGACTACCAGGTCGAATCCTACCGCGACGGCGACCTGGTGAAGCTTTCGATCCTGGTCAACGGCGACCCGGTCGACGCGCTGTCGATGATCGTGCATCGCACCGTCGCCGAGACGCGCGGCCGGGCGCTGTGCGTGCGCCTGAAGGACCTGATCCCGCGCCAGCTTTTCAAGATCGCGATCCAGGCCGCGATCGGCGGCAAGGTGATCGCGCGCGAGACCATCAGCCCGTTGCGCAAGGACGTCACCGCCAAGTGCTACGGCGGCGACATCACGCGCAAGAAGAAGCTGCTCGAGAAGCAGAAAGAGGGCAAGAAGCGCATGCGCCAGTTCGGCAAGGTGGAGATCCCGCAATCCGCCTTCATCGCTGCCCTCAAGATGGGCGACCAGTAGCGGAGCTGACAGCTTCTCTCAGTCGCGCAGACCGCCGCGCCGGCGCCGGCGGCGGCACAGCAGCAGGAGCGCCAGTCCGACGAGCGCGAGGGCCGGCGCCGCCGGGGCCAGCAGGACCGGGACGACCGCGGACTGCCAAAGGCCCGGCCAGACATGGCGGTCGACCGCCGGCTCGGCCAGCAGCAGGCTGTCGCGATGCAGCTGCGCCCAGAGCTCGCCGATCGCGGCCAGCCGCCAGGCGCCCGATTGCCGCCACGCCATGACGTCGGCCGCGAGCGCCGCCACCGCCACGGCAACGAACAGCCAGCCCAGAACGCGTCCCAGCCGCATCGGTGCTTTCCCCTGCTGCGCCCGGGCGCCGTCGGCGAGGCCCGTGCCGCATGCGGCCCAAGTCTAGCGCATCGTAGGCGGTGGACACCAAGCAGCTTCGCCCGGCGCCGGCGGAGCTCAGTCGGGCGTGGGCAGCGCCTCGCCCACTTCGGCTGCCTCGCTGGCGTCGCCATGGACGTCCTCCCGGATGACGCGCAGCGTGACGTCGTTGAGATAGGTCACGAGAGCCTCGTTGAGCTCCTGGAATTCCGGCCACAGGAACTCGTTCACCACGCCGGGCGGCACGCGCAGCATCACCGTGGTGTAGCGCTGCCGGCGATAGCGATAGGGCTCCAGCCCGTAGCGGCGCGCGAGCGCGACGAACAGGCGGCGCGACCACTGGTCCGGCATGGAGAACTTGAACTCCTCTGCGCGGACGCGCTGGCCGATCTCCTCGAGCCGCCGCTTGACCCGCTCGCGCGCCGCCTCGGCCGCCAGCCGCTCGCCCTCCGTGCCCGACCCGGCGTAGAGCGCCTCGATCTTGCGCAGCTTCTCGCGCAGCTGCGATTCGCTGTCCATTCCGCCTCCGCGCCGCCATTCGCCTGCCGCAGCCGATCATGCGCCGGAACGCCGCGTCAACCGCGTATCGCTGCCGCCGCCGCGGGTTGCCGCCGCCGCCTGCCTTAAGCTAGTGTCCGCCGCGACCGCGCCCTGGGCGCGTCACCGGAGGGGTGGCCGAGCGGTTGAAGGCGCACGCCTGGAGAGCGTGTATACGGGAAACCGTATCGAGGGTTCGAATCCCTCTCCCTCCGCCAATTTCGCGCTGTCCGGCCAGGCACCTTGCGACGCAGCACGTCGTAGCGCAGGCCGCGGCGCGGTCGCCAGCCCCGTTCGTTTTCGGAGTTACGAAATCTCTTTCCGCACGATGGCGGCCCCGGCGGCCAGGGCCTTGAGCTTGCCGAAGGCCGTGTCGCGCGGCATGTACTTCATGCCGCAATCCGGCGCGGGGATCAGATTCCCGGGCGCGACGTACTTGAGGCCGCGGCGGATACGCTCGGCTACGACCTCGGGCGTCTCGACTTCGTCGTCGCCCAAATCCAGCACACCGAGCATGATTTTCTTGCCCTTGAGGTCGTTGAGCACCCCCAGATCGAGCTTGGGCTGCGCCGCCTCGATGGAAATCTGCTCGGCGATACTGTCGGCCAGGCCCGGCAAGAAGGAATAGCCCGTCGGCTTGGTCAGGCCCGGCACCACCGCCGCGTAGCCGAAGCACAGGTGCACGATGGTCGGCACCTTGAGGCCCTGCAGCGCCCGGTTGATGGCCTTGACCGCGTAGCGCTTCGCCGCCTCGGGGTCGTTGCGCAACCACGGCTCGTCGAGCTGAATGGCGTCCGCGCCCGCCTTCGCCAGCTCCTGCGCCTCTTCGTTCACGGCGATGGCGAAGTCCATCGCCATCTCCTCGTCGTCGCGGTAGAACTCGTTTTTCGCCTGCTGTCCCATGGTGAAGGGGCCGGGCAGCGTGATCTTGGCGGGTTTGTCGGTGTTGCGACGGAGGAACTGCATGTCGCGCAGCTCGACCGGCCGCGCGCGGCGGATCTTGCCGACGACGCGCGGCACCGGCGTCAACGCTCCCGAGCGCGTCTTCACCTGGCCCGGGTTGTCGATGTCGAGACCTTCGAGCGCCGTGGCGAAGCGGTTGGAATAGCTCTCGCGGCGGATTTCTCCGTCGGTGACGATATCGATGCCCGCGCGCTCCATGTCGCGGATCGCCACCACCGTGGCATCGTCCTGCGCCTGCTCCAGATACGGCTCGGGAATGCGCCAGATCTCCTTCATGCGCGTGCGCGGCACGACTTTCGACAGCATCTGACGGTTCACCAGCCAATCCGGCTGCGGGTAGCTGCCGACGACCGTGGTCGGCAGGAGATGCGAGGGCAGGGGCATGGCTCCTCCTCAAATGTTTGGCGCGCGGATCAACGCGCGCCCAGGCGGCCGTTGATCCGGCCGCCAATTCTAGCGCCTAGGCGGCGGTAGGGACGGGCACGGCGGCGGCGTCCGCGCGAACGCCCGCTCGCTGCGGCTGACCGGCGGATTGCCACACGACCATGCGTCGTTCCACCGCCCGCGCCAGCATGTAGTAGGCGATCGCCAGGACCAGGATCATCAGGATTGCGGCGAACACCCGCGCGCTTTCGAGGATGGTGCGGTTGAGCGTCACCAGGTAGCCGATGCCCGCCGCCGAGGTCAGCATCTCCGACACCACCACGCCGATGATGGTGAGCGCCCCGCCGAGTCTCAGGCCCGCGAACACGGTAGGAACCGAGGCCGGGATGATCACGCGCAGAATCTGTTGCGGCAGGGTCGCGCCCATGCTGCGCGCGGCCAGGATGAACTGCGGGTCGATGCTGCGGATGCCGGCCGCGGTGGACAGCATCACCGGAAAGAACGCGTAGATGCCCGCGAACGCGATCTTGGATTCCGAGCCGACCCCGAACCAGGCCGTGAACACCGGATAGAGAATCACGATCGGCACGGCGTACAGGCTGGAGAACACCGGCAGCAGCAGGCTGCGCAGCACGCTCAACCCGCCGATCAGCGCGCCGGCCAGAATCCCGCCGCCGCAAGAGATCAGCATTGCGAAGAAGACCTCGTACAGGGTGACGAGCAGCGCGCCGAGATATACATCCCAGCTCTGGTAAAGCACCATGAGGGTCTTCGATAACGGGGGCAGGAGAAGCTCGGGCACAAGCCCGGTCATCGGCACGATTTCCCACAATGAAAGGATCGCGGCCAGAATCCCCCAACGGACGGTCGAAGGCGCGGGTCGTCGCATGGGCCGCCTCACGCCGCTTTCCGGATCTTCTGCCAGATGCGGTCGCGCAGTCGACCGAACACGTCGGTCGCCATCATCTCGTAGTTGCGCGGCCGCGCCAGGGTGATGTCGATGCGGTCGATGATCCGGCCCGGCCGAGCCGACATCACCAGCACCTCGTCGGCCAGGTACACCGCTTCGGTAAGGCTGTGGGTGACGAACACCACGGTCTTGCGCGTCGCGTTCCAGATGCGCAGCAGCTCTTGCCCCATGGTCATCCGGGTCTGCTCGTCCAGCGCCGCGAACGGCTCGTCCATCAGCAGGACCGGCGGGTCCTGCACGAGCCCACGGGCGATGGAAACGCGCTGTTTCATGCCGCCCGAGAGCTCGTGCGGATAACGGTGGCCGAAGCCGTCGAGGCCAACCAGGGTCAGCATGTCCTCGGCCCGCGTGCGGCGCTCCGCGCGCGGCGCGCCGCGCAAGCTCAGGGGAAATTCGACATTGTCGAGCGCAGTCAGCCACGGAAACAGGCTCGCCTCCTGGAAGATCACGCCCACGCGCTTGGGGTCGGGGTCGGGGATGGGACGGCCGTGGCACAGGATCGTGCCCGAGCTGGGCGCCCGCAAGCCCGCCAGCATCATCAACAGCGAGGTCTTGCCGCAGCCGCTGGGGCCGACGATCACTACGAAACGGCCGACTCCGACGCTGAGCGAAATGTCGTCGAGGGCCGGAACGCCGCCTTCGACGCCAGCATAGACGTGGCTCAGGTTCGCGACCTCGATCGCGGTTTCCTGCGGCCGCGTCTGGCGCTGGGCTAGGTTCGCCACGTGCTGCATCGCGCCTCCAGGACGCGCACCGTCTCGTTGAACAAAATCGCTACCGTGGCCAACAGGATCACGCCCGCGAACAACTGGCGCATCTGAAAATTCTCGCCCCAGCTCGCGATCAAGTGCCCGATTCCGGTGCGCGAGGCATACATCTCGGCGATCATCACGCCCGTGAAGTTGAAGATCATCGAGATGCGCAGGGTTTCGAGCAGGAGAGGCATCATGCTTGGCACGTAGATGCGGCGCAGAATCTGCGCCCGGGTCGCGCCGTAGGACCGCGCGACCAGGATGTGGTCTGCGCGCACCGATTCCACCGCCGCCGTGGCACTCATCAGCACCACGAAGGCCGTGGTGAAGGCGGCATATGCGACCTTTTGCTGGAAGCTGATCCCGAACACCAGGATGAACATGGGCAGGAAGATCGATTTCGGCACGCTGAACACGTAGAACAGCATCGGCTTGAAGATGTCGCCCGCGTAGCGGTTCTCGGCGATGGCGACGCCGAGGCTGGCGCCGAGCGGCACCGCGATGACGAAGGCCACGGCCACCTCGGCCGCCGTCACGCCCAGCGCTTCGTGTACCTGCGGGCGCGCCAGGAGGTTGCCGAGCATGGCAAGGACGTCGCTTAGCGGCGGCAACAGCAGCGGGTTGATGACATCGTTTCGCGGCAACAGTTCCCATCCCGCCAGCACCAGCGCCAGCAGCGCAAACCGGGTCAGGATGATCAGCGAGCGGCTCATGGTCGCGTTCTGCGGTCTCCGTACCCGCCCGCAGGCCGGACTGCGCCGGCAGGCGGGCGGGGCCGTCTGTCGCAGAAAAGCCTCAAGCGACCGTCGGCTGCGGCTTGAACGTCGTGACGTAGGTCTCCTCGGCCGGAGCCAAGTCGGTCATGCCGATGATCCGGGCCATATCGAGCGCCCGGTCCATCCACTCCTTCTTGAACTCGCCGGTGGTCGAGAGCTTCTTGATGTTGTTGTCGAGCTCGGCGGCCGCGATCGGCTCGGGAATCTCGTCGATTTCGGCTACCAGCTTGACCGCCGCGGCTCGGTTCTTGTCGGCCTGCAGGAAGGCAAGCCCGCCATAGATCGCGTTCAACGCCTTTTGCAGCGCCTGCGGGCGCTCCTTGATCATCTTGTCGGTCGATATCCAGCTCGCGGTGGAATGCGACGGGACTTCGGCGCCGTAGTCGATGATGCTGCGCGCCTGCTTCTCCTGGAAGACCTGGTAGGTAAGTGGCGAATAGAGCACCGTGGCGTCGATGTTGCCGGTGAGGAGATTCGGCACCAGCCCGCCGCCGCCCAGCGGCACGCGCGTGAACTCGATCTTGTGCGCCTGCAGGGTCCAGCGCGCCAGGATGTCGGTGCCCGACCCGGCGGAGGTGATGCCCACCTTCTTGCCGGCCAGTTCCGTCGCCTTCGTAACCTTGGAGTCGGGCTTCACCACCAAGTGCCAGCCGTAGTAGCCAAGCGCTCCGTTGGCGACGCATTTGACCTTCACGCCCTTCTTCATGCCGCCCGCGACGCTGGACGACGAGTTGAGAATCAGGTCGGTTGCGCCGGCGGCAATCGCCTCGAAGCCTTCGGCGCCGCTGCGATAGATCGTCAGCTCCGCATTGATGCCTTCCTTTACGAACAGCTTCTGCCTGATGGCGGTCTCGCACAGGATGGTCGGCCAATAGGTCTTGGTCGGCACGCCGATGCGCACCGTCTCCTTGGCCTGGCCGCGCGCGATGCGCGGCATGAACAGCGTGGCCGCGCCACCCATCAGAATGGAGCGGCGGACGACATCCGGATTGCCACGAGATGACAACTTGTGCATGGCCGGTCCCTCCCCTGAAGACGGTTTGCTCCGCGGTTTCCCCGGCAGTGCCGGTCCCCCCGATCACTCTCGGGCGCTGGCGGCGATCGTATTTGTTTGCGCGACAGATTGAGCGAGTCCGTCGCCATTGGCAAGTCGCTCTGGTATGGGGCCGCAACATACTCCGCCATGCCGGGGGAGCGGGTGACGATCGATGCCCACGACCGCAGGAGGGACCCGAACAATCCGGGCGAGTACCTGTGGAGCAACGCCTTCTCGTTTACTTGGCAGTGACGGGCAGGAGCGTCGGGGTGTGCGCCTTGCCGAAGTTCAAGAGCGGACGCGCAGGCTTGATGGACGCGACGATCGGCGTCCATGGAGAGTGTTTGAGACCTTCCGCTCTCCCTCCGCCAGCCTTCGCCCACTTCGGGGCTGCGGCTCGGCAAGCCATCGCAGCAAACGCGAAGGCTCGACTCCGAAGCAATCAAAATGCAGTCAACCCTACCTGCGCAGGGCACCGATCAGCGTGTCCGCGAATGCTGGCTGCGATGGCGGGCTTGGCGGCTCGCGGGGCTGCGCGTTCCCGCCAAGATGCTCGACGGCCAGCAGTCCCGCCTCATGAAGGGCGCCGCAGCTCTTCGTCTGCCGCCGGAACAGTCAGCATCCTGCAAACAGCCCGGAACACAGAACGACAATGAATGCGGTCGAGACGG
Source organism: uncultured Rhodospirillaceae bacterium (assembly GCA_964557415.1). Lineage (GTDB taxonomy): Bacteria > Pseudomonadota > Alphaproteobacteria > JAEULC01 > JAEULC01 > JAEULC01. The sequence goes on along the minus strand of CAZLBB010000004.1, from coordinate 60,659 downwards.
CAAGAACGATGCTCTTGCGGCGCTCGGTCATCGGGTCTCTTGCGTGCAGGTCATCGAACCCGCCTTGCGCGGGCGCCTGACCGCGCCTATGGGCGGGTGCAGCTCCATGCCTGAACCTCGCAGTTGATACCGCCCTCGCCCTTGCAGGCGGCAAGCGCGCTGGCCTCGGCCGCCTTCCGCGTGTTCGCCTGCGCCGTCATGAAGCGCTTGTCGTCTGCGGCCGCGAGGGCGGCGCAGCTGTTGGAGAAGGTCAGGACAACCTTGCAGTCGCCGCCCCGCGCCCGGCAATTCGACAGGGCCTTGCGCCCGGCGTCGCCCGGGGTGCCGAAGTCGTAGGACCAGCCTGCCGCAGTGCTCTCCGCGCCATAGGCGATCGCGCCATAGGTGCGGGTCGGCTTGTTGCATTCCGTCCGATAGCAGGCATCCAGCCTCCGCCCGCACTCGCCCGACGCGTGCATTGTACTGTCGCAATAGGTAGCGCTGCGACAGTCGTTGACGCAGTCCGCCATCACGGCCCGCGCTGCCACGACGAGGATGACGGCCAGGCCGGCGGCCGCGACCCAACGATACTTCATGAGATCCCCCGACCTCCCAAGGACGGCGAACCGCCATTGCGCCCCGGTCGACTCCTGGATCGGCGCCAAGCCATTTGGCGTTCCAAAACCGGCCGACCGGATCACCGACCACAGGATAGCGTACCGGCGGGCGACGATCGACTTCGCCCATCGGCGTGGCACCGGCGAGAAGCGGGCGAGCGCGCGCGGCCGCGAAGTGCCTGAAGTCCGGCATCGCGCACCCCATAGTCCCAGCCAGCCGGTCGCGCGATCAAGCTCCAGGATCAGCCACGGCCGTGGCCCGAGCCTGGACGCAAGTTCGGGTCCAGAACCGGCTCTCCCCGCGCCTGGATGGGATTCGCGGCTCGGGCCCCGGCGATTGCAGCGCAGACCGCTCGGCTACGGCGTGGTAGGCCTATCTTGCAGACGACAGCATCTTGTCCAGGTATGCCGACGCTTCCCCATCGGACAGGAACTCCGGCGTGGTGTCGGGCACGCCAAGGTAGTAGACGGTGAGCGCCGCCTGGCCGGGGGCGAGCTTCTGCGGGTCGGCGTCGAGCATCAGCTCCAGGCTGGGAAAGTCGGCGAAGCGCGCGCGCGGAATCGATAGGTCGATCCGACCGGGCAGGGCGCGCGGGTCGGCAAAGGTGGCGCGGCCCTTGGTGAAGGGATCGACGCCGTCCGCCCGCACGAACCGATACGCGCCCGCGACGTCGATGATGCGCAGGATCACGCGGGTCGTCTGCTCGGAGCCGCCCTTCACTACGGCCCAGGCCAGCTTCACCGTCGACGACGCATAGAGCGAGTCGGCGCCGTGCACCACCGCCTGCGCCCACGCCGGGCCTGCGACGATCGCCAGCGGCGCAAGGGTCACCGCCAGCAAGCGCCGGCGCGACATGTCCGTCCTCATGCCTCGGCCTCCGGCAGAAGATGGAGTTGGCCGGCCGGGAGGCGGATGCCGACGTCGGCTCCCGGCTCGAAGCGCTCGGCTTCGGCCGCGCCGGTCCGGACGACCTGCAGCATGTCCGCGCCGACCGACACCATGTACTCGATCTTTTCACCGAGATAGGTGCGTGCGACGACGCGCCCCGGGGCCGCCCCTTCGGCATCGGCCGGACCCATCAGGATCGCCTCCGGCCTGATGACGACCTGGGCGGCCGTGCCCGGATCCGGAGCCGGGTCCGGCGCGTCCACGACATGCCGTTGGCCGGCTATGCCGAGCGTCAGCCGCGCGCCGTCGCGCGCCACGACCGTGGCCGACAGCAGGTTCGCCCGGCCGATGAAGCGGGCGACGAACTCCGAAACCGGCCGGTCGTACAGATCCTCCGCGCGGCCGAGCTGCGCGATGATGCCCTTGCTCATCACGGCAATGCGGTCGGAGATCGCCATCGCCTCCTCCTGATCGTGCGTGACATAGACGGTGGTGATGCCCACGTCGCGCTGCAGGCGCTGGATCTCGCCGCGCATCTGCACGCGCAGCTTGGCGTCCAGGTTCGACAGCGGCTCGTCGAACAGCAGAACGCGCGGCTTGATGACGATGGCGCGCGCCAGGGCGACGCGCTGCTGCTCTCCGCCCGAGAGCTGGTGCGGCATCTGCCGCTCGTATCCCTCGAGGTTGACGAGCTCGAGCACCTCGCCCACCGCTCGACGGATCGCGGCGTCGTCCATGCGGCGCACGCGCAGGCCGTAGGCCACGTTCTCGAAGATGTTCATATGCGGGAACAGCGCGTAGTTCTGGAACACGAAGCCGATGTTGCGTTCGTTCGACATGACCTGGGTCACGTCGTGATCCCCGATCAGGATGCGGCCCGCGCTCGGCCGCTGAAAGCCGGCGATCATGCGCAAGGTCGTGGTCTTCCCGCAGCCCGAGGGACCGAGCAGGGTCAGGAGCTCGCCGGGCGCCACGTCCAGGCTGACATTGTCGACCGCGGCGATCTCGCCCTTCACGCGGTGATCGAACCGCGCGGAAACGCCGACCAGGCGGATCGCGACGGGATTCGCCGCCATCTCAGCCGCCGCCGATGCCGGCCACGGAGGCGACGCCGGCCGGTCCGGGCAATCGGCGCAGCAGGGCGCCGATCGCCGTCGTGACCAGCATGACCGCCGCTATCACGAACACCGAGAAGGCGGCGGCCGGACCCAGCGACAGCTCGGTCATGTTCTCCAGGATGCGGACCGTGATCAGGATCCAGTCGATCGAGACGAGAAAGATGGTGGCGCTGATGGCGGTCATGGAGCGGATGAACACGACGCCGAGCCCGGCGAAGAACGCCGGCAGGACCAGCGGCAGGGTTACGCGCCGGAAGGTAGTGTAGCTGCCCGCACCCAGGCTGCGGGAGGCCTCTTCGATGCCGCGGTCGATCTGCTTCAAGAGGGCCACGGTCGTGCGCACGCCGGTCGGGCTGTAGCGGAATACGTAGCAGGCGACGATGATCAGCGCGCCGCCGGTCAGCGCGATCGGCGGGTCGTTGAAGGCGATCAGGTAGGCGATGCCCACGATGGTGCCGGGCAGCGCGTAGTTGGCCATCGAGACCAGCTCCATCGCCTGGCGGCCGCGGAACTCGCCGCGCGCGACCAGATAGCCCACCAGCACGCCGAACAGCCCGCCCAGCGGCATGCCGATAAACGCGATGATCAGCGTGTCCTTGATGGCTTTCCATCCCTCGGTGAAGATCACCGCATAGTGCTTCAGGGTCAGCGCATGGTCGGCGCCGAACGCGACGACGACCGAGGCATAGAGCAGCAGCGCATAGAGATAGAGGATCGACAGCGCGACCAGCGTGCACGAAGCCACGAGCAGGCATCGCGTGCCGGGCGAAACGCCGTCCAGCGCGCCTTGCGGCCCGGCCTTCCCGGTGACGGTGACGAAGTGGCCGCGGCCGACCCAATGCCGCTGCAACAGGAACACGATCGCCGCGGGCACCAGCAGCAGAAAGGACAGCACCGCGCCGCCCTTGAGGTCGAACAGACCGGTGATCTGCAGATAGGCCTCGGTCGGCAGGACCGGAAAGCGGCTTCCGGCCAGGATCAGCGGCGTGGCGAAGTCGGCCAGCGACGCCGCGAACAGCAGCAGGAACGCATTGGCGAGGCCCGGCACGGCAAGCGGCAGCGTCACCGTGCGAAAGACCCGCCAGCGCGTGCTGCCCAGGCTGAAGGCCATCTCCTCGATGTTGCCGCCGATCGCCGCCAGCACCGGCCGGAGCGCCAGATAGGCGATCGGAAAGTAGGTGAGCACCTCGGCGGCGAGCGTGCTGGCCAGGCCGTAGACGTTGGTGCCCCTGATCCCGAGCAGCTCGTAGGTGATGAGTCCGCGCGGGCCGAAGGAGAACACGAAGGCGATCGAGGTGGTGAACGGCGGCGAGATCAGCGGCAGCAGCGTGGCGACATCGATCAGGCGCACCCATCGCTCGGGCAGATTGCAGCGCGTCGCCGTGAACGCGAACAGGAAGCCGATCGCCGTTCCGATCGCGCCGACGAGCGTGCCCAGCACGAGGCTGTTGACCAGCGCGGCGCGATGGTTCGGCTGGGCCAGGGCGGACAGCAGCGGGGCGACACTCGGCCTGCCGTCCACGAAGAAGGCCTGCCCGAACATCGCGGTCAGCGGATAGACGACGAACAGCGCCAGCAGCGACCACAGCACCGCGAGGGTGACGAGGAGCGGCGGGTCCTTGAAGACCCGTCGCCGGAATGCCCCGGCCGATGCCGCGCCGGCGGCAGCGGTCAGGGCAGGATCTCCGCCACCCAGCGGTCGACGATGCGCTTGCGGTTGGCGCCGGCATAGGCGTCGTCGATGGCGAAGATCTTGGCGTCCTTCAGCACCGCGGCGAGACTCGCCTCGGTCTTCACGTCGGGATGCGCCGGTACGAAGTTGATCTTGTGCACGGCGAACAGCGACTGCATCGCCGGGCTGCTGGCCCAGTCGATCAGCTTCTTGCCAAGGGCGGGGTTCTTCGCGCCCTTGATCAGCGCGATGCCTTCGGCCGCCGTGCCGATGCCTTCCTTCGGGAAGCTGATCTGCACGTCGTAGCCCTTGGCCTTGGTGTCGAGCGCGTCGACGATGAAGAAGATGCCGCCGGCGGCCTGGCCGAGCCCCACCGGCAAGGTGCCGCCGCCGCCGCTCTTAGTATAGAGCTGGATGTTGCCGCGCAGCTTCTTCATGTAGGCGAAGGCCTTCTGCTCGTCCCGGCCGTTGACCTCGAGGATCGAGAAGATGCGCGTCACGGCCGTGCCCGAGGTGCGCGCATCCGCCATCTGCAGTCCGTTCTTGTAGGCGGGGTGGAGCAGATCCTCCCACGAGGCGGGGGCCTTCAGCTTGTTCTCGGCCAGGAACTTGCTGCTGGTCATGAACACGAGCGGATCGTCGGCGATCGCGACCCACATGCCGTCGGCGTGCCTGAAGCGCGTCGGCAGGACCGCGAAGGACGGCGGCTTGTAGGCCTCGAACACGCCCTCCTTGACGCCGGCGGCGAAGGTCTCCACCGGCCCGCCGAACAGGACGTCGATCTTGGGATTGCCTTTCTCGGCGATGACGCGGGCAAGCGCCTCGCCCGAAGAAAAGCGCAGGAAGTTCACCTTGACGCCCGAGGTCTTGGTGAACTCCTCCAGCATCGGCCGCGCCCAGTTCTCGGGCCAGATGGAATACGCGTTCAGCGTGTCCTGGGCCTGCGCCGGCCGCATCGCAAGAAGCGCCGCCGCCGTCGTGGCCAGAATCGCGACTCGCCGCGTCATTGATCGGTTCATGGGTTTCCTCCCGTCCTAGCTGGCGTCAGGTTGGGACTTGGCAATGTCCGTTGTCAACGCGCGCCGCCCGCCAGCGTGCACCCGCGGCGGCAAGCGCGCTTGGTCAGGGCGCCTCGAGTTTGTCGCTGGGCGTGTCAATCGTCCCCGCGCCGTCGCAGGGCCGCCGACGGGAACGCGTCATCCCTTGCCGACGGCGACGTCGAGCCAGCCGAACGGCGTGGTGCGGGCGCGGTCTCCCGGACGGAGCAGCACGGTCGTGGTGGCGGCCTCGACGACAGCCGGCCCATCGATGGCCTGGTCCGAGGCGAGCGCGTCGAAATCGTAGACCGGAACCTCGCGCCAGCCGCCGAGATAGACGCGGCGGCGGTGGCGCGGCCTGGTCGGCGCTCGCGCCGGCAGGTCGGGCTCTTGCGGCAGCGCCGGCAGGCGCCCGATCACGGCGACGCGGGCGTTGACCAGCACGGGCTCCTGGTCCGGCAGGCTGTAGGTGTATAGCTCCTCGTGCCGGTCGTGGAACGCCTGGGCCATGCGCTGGGGGAGATCGGGCGCATCCAGGTCGATGCCGTCGAGCGGCACGCTCACCTCGAAGATCTGCTCGCCGTAGCGCATGTCGGCGGAGCGCTCGACGCGGATCTCGCCTGCGAACGCGGCGCTGCCCAGCCGTCGCCGCCCGTCGGCTTCCATCTCGCGATAGGCGGCGCGCAGGTCCGCCACGTCCAGCCGGCTCGCGTCGCCGATATGCGTGCGCGCCAGCTCGTAGCGCACGTCGGAAGCGAGCATGCCCCAGGCCGACATGACGGCCGACAGCCGCGGCACGATCACGCGCGCGAGATCGAGCTGGCGCGCGACATCCGTCACGTGCAGCCCGGCGGCGCCGCCGAACGACAGGATCGCGAACCGCCGCGGATCGACGCCGCGGCGCACCGAAACGAGGCGGATGCCCTCGGCCATGTGCGTGTTGATGACCCGCGCGATGCCCTCGGCCGCCGCCATGCGCTCGACGCCGAGCGCCTTCGCGACGCGGTCGACGGCCGCTTCCGCCGCCCTGCGATCGAGCTTCGTGCGTCCGCCGAGGAAATTTTCGGCGTCGAGGAATCCTAGCACCAGGTTGGCGTCGGTGACGGTCGCCCTGGTACCGCCCTGGCCGTAGCAGGCCGGGCCCGGAACGGCGCCGGCGCTCTCGGGTCCGACATCGAGCACGCCGCCGTGATCGACGTGCGCGATCGAGCCGCCGCCGGCGCCGATCGAGGCGATGTCGAGGCTCTGCAGCGCGACGCGCTGGCCGGCGAGGCGCCGGTCGGAGGCGATCGCCGCCTCGCCGCCGACGACCAGCGAGATGTCGGTCGACGTGCCGCCCATGTCGAACGGGATGAGATCGCCGTGCCGCATCAGGCGGGCGGCATAGCGGCTGCCCGCCACGCCGCCGGCCGGTCCCGACAGCACGGCGCCGGCCGCGAGCCGCACCGAGTCGACGATGGTCGCGACGCCGCCGTGCGACTGGATGATGAGCACCGGCCCGGCATAGCCGGCCTCGCGGAACCGCGTCTCGAGCCGCGTCAGGTAGCGCTCGAGCGCCGGGCCGACATAGGCGTTGACCACGGTCGTACAGACGCGGTCGTACTCCTTGATCTGCGGCAGCACGGTCGAGGACACCGATATGTAGACGCCCGGCATGGCCGCCCGCACCGCCTCGGCGGTGGCGCGCTCGTGGCGGTCGTCGCGCCAGCTGTGCAGATAGCAGATGGCGACCGACTCGACCCCGTCGCGCTTCAGCGTCGCGATCGCCCGGTCGAGCGAGACGCGATCGAGCGGGATCTCGACCCTTCCGTCCGCGCGCATGCGCTCGTGCACGCCGAGCCGCCGGTTGCGCGGCACGAGCTGGACCGGCGGCGGCATGCGCAGGTTGTAGCGGTCGTCCTTGAGCCCTTCGCGCATCTCGATGATGTCGCGATGGCCTTCCGTCGTCAGCAGGCCGACCCTGGCGCCCTTCATCTCGAGCAGCGCGTTGGTCGCGACCGTCGTGCCGTGCACGACGCGCTCGGTATCCTTCAGCATGGCGGCGCGCGGCATGCCCAGCGCCTCGGCCAGCCGGTCGAGCCCGTCCATCACGCCGAGCGACTGGTCCTGCGGCGTCGAAGCGGCCTTGGCGAGCGTGACGCGCCCCTTGTCGTCGACGGCTACCATGTCCGTGAACGTGCCGCCGACGTCGATGCCGATGCGATACATGGGTCAGCCCCGCCCGGCCGCCGCCGCGGCCTCCGTGACGTAGCCGAGCTCGAGGTCGCACGCCCGCTCCTCCGGCGTTCGCTTGGCCGGATCGCCCCAGCCGCCGCCGCCGGCCGAGTCGGCATGCAGGACGTCGCCGGGACGGAGCACGACGCCGGTCTCCTTTGTCTTGAGCGGGCGGTCCGGCCTGCCCTTCGATTCGAGCCAGTAGGTATGCGGCTTGCCGTCCTTGCCGCCGACCATGCCGCAGGCGGGGTACTTGATGCCGTCGCCGGCCGTGTTGCCGACCGCCGGCTCCGCCGTCTCGACCACCATCTCGAGCTCGGCGCCGGGTCCGCCGCGGTAGCGCCCGTCGCCGCCCGAGTCGGGGCGGAATTCGTGGCGGCGGAAGAACAGCGGGAAGCGCACTTCGTGCACCTCGATCGAGCCGAACTTGATGCCGCCCGCCGCCTGCCATTCGCCGCCGCAGGGCCAGCCGTCGCCGGCGGCCGAGGCGCCGCCGCCGGGCCGCGACTGGAACAGGTGCCAGATGAAGGGCCTCGACGTGCGCGGGTCGACGCCCTGGATGGCGATGCGGAAGCGCCGGCCCCAGCCCGCCATCACGCGCTCGGGGCAGGCCGCCGCCAGCGCGCGGATGATCGCCTCCATGATCTCCTGGGCGCAATGGTTGGTGCACAGCGTCACCGGCGCGCCCGGTCGTGCCCAGACGACCGTGCCTTCCTTGAGCTTGACCTTGAGCGGGCGGAAGGTCCCGTCGTTCTTCGGCGTGTCGGGATCGATCAAGTAGGCGAGCGCCACCGCGACCGCCGATTGCGCGTTGGCGAAGGAGGAGTTGACGAAGCCGACCACCTGCTCGTGGCTGTCGGTCAGGTCGATCTCGAGGTCGCTGCCGCGCTTGGTCACGCGGGCGCGGATGTGGATGTCCTGGTACTTGTGGCCGTCGTCGTCGAGGAAGGCCTCGCCTTCGTAGACGCCGTCCTTCCACTGGGCGATGACCGCGCGCACCTGCCGCTCGGCGCCGTCGAGCACGGCCTCGATCGCGGCATGCGCGACGTCCGCGCCGAACTCGGCGATGAGCTCGCCGAGGCGGCGCTCCCCGATCCGCGCCGAGCCGATCATGGCCGCGAGGTCGCCGCGGAAGTCGCGCGGGTGGCGGACGTTGAGCACGATCATCTCGTGCACGTCGTCGCGCCGCTTGCCCTGGTCGTAGAGTTTCAGCGGCGGAAGGCGCAGGCCTTCCTGGAAGATCTCCGTCGCGCTGGCGTTGTAGGCGCCGTGCGTGGCGCCGCCGATGTCGGACTGGTGCGACCGGTTGATCGACCAGAACACGTGCCGGTCGCCCTCGAACACCGGCACGAAGGCCGTGAGGTCGGGCAGGTGGTTGCCGCCCCGATAGGGGTCGTTGAGCAGGTAGACGTCGCCGGGCCGGATCGTGCCCTTGAAGAAGTCGTTGACGGCCTTGGCCGCGTAGGGAAGGGCGCCGACATGGATGGGCACGTGCTCGGCCTGGGCGATCAGCCGTCCCTCGGGATCGCACAGCGCGGTGGAGAAATCGCGGCTCGAGTTCAGGATCTGCGAGTAGGAGGTCCGGAGCATGGCCTCGCCCATCTCCTCGACGATGGCGCGCAGCCGGTGCTGGATCACCGAGACCGTGATCGGATCGACAGTCGATTCCATGGGGCGGCAACCTTCAAGTGGGGTCCCGGTATCTCGGCCGGGCAGGGGCAGGATCGCGCCGCATTTGACCCTGGATGGACCGAAGGCGCAACGGGGCGCGGTGCGGAGCCGCGGTACCGGTGCTGCATGCAGCGTGGAGCTAGAACAGCACGCCGAACAGCAGCTTCAGCAGCTCCTCCAGCGGCATCATCGTGAGCAGCAGGGGTACGATGGGCGCGACCGTGGCGGCGGCGAGCTGGAGGATCGCGCCCCTGGTGAAGGGGGCGACGTTCATGCTGCGCACCACCTCGAAGCTGTTGGCGAAATCGGCGAGCGACTGGATGTCGGCGCTGCCGAGCAGCGGCTCGCCGGCACCGGCACCACCGCGCAGCCACTTGCCGTCGAACTCCCGGTCGTAGCGCTGCACCAGCCTGCCGTATTCCCTGAGCCCGCGCCTCTTGACCTCGGCAAGCCGCGGCGAGAACACCAGCAGCGGGCCGAGCACGACGCACATGAGCAAGACGACGAGGGTCAGCACCTCGAGCTTGAAGTCCGGCAGCGTCGCCCCGAGGTGGAAAATGCGATTGCCGATCACGCCGGCCAGCAGCGCGCCATGCGCGGTGAGCAGCGGAACCATGGCGTAGACCGTGTTTGAAAGGAACCCCAGGCCGCCGACGCGGTCCGGATGCGTCGGCACCAGCGCGAGCTCGATGCGGGACACCTGCCAGAGGAAGCGCATCCAGATGAACAATCGGAAATACCAGCGCACCAGCAGGAACTGGAAGATCGGCAGGCTCACATAGGCGTGCCAGATCCCGGCATAGGAGAGCTTCAGCCCCTCGCGCGATGGCGCGCCGTACCAGGTGCTCGTCTCGAGCGCCACGTAGTGGCGCCAGATGACCAGGGTTCCGACCACGTAGACGACGGCGATCAGGGCGAGTTCGGCCATGGTCGAGTTGCGCAGCCGGAACGCGGACGCGATCGCCGCCTCGAAGCGGGCCATGCCGTCCTCGGGAATGAGCCGGCGTTCCAGGAACATGCTCGCCAGCGGGCGCATGCGCTGATGCACCAGCAACTCCGCCACGATCAGCAGCGGCAGCGCCACCAGATAGCGGGTGTAGGCCTCGACATCGAGCAGGAACGGCACCGGCACGCTGTCGCCCAGCACGGTTCCCTCCACGGCGGTGAGCAGGAGCAGGGGCAGCCAGGTCAGCGCGGCGAAGAATACGACCCGATGGCGCACCAGCAGCAAGGCGTCGTCGCTGAGGTGCGCTCGGCGCAGCATCTGGAAGAGAGGTCCGCCCAGCACGAGCGAGAAGTCTTGCGGCGCGGGATCGTTCCCCGTGCCGCCGGTCATCGGCGAGCGGCGCATTTCGGGCATCGAGCGTGGCTCGGACGCGGTTCTTTCCAACTTCAGTATACATACCCGCCGCGAGGCGTGGCGACGTTGATTTGCATCAATGCCCGGGACCATCCCATCGTTGGCCAGCTGCCGATCGGGCCGCGCTTCCCTGGGGCCAGCGCCTGGTTGAAGGGGCGACCATGTCCAGAACCATCAGCGCCGGCGCGGCCCTACTCGGCCGCGTCAAGGCGGTCGCCGTGCCGCACGAGCACGCCGCGATTTGCATGGCGCATGGCTTCTACCTCGCGACCGGCCGACCCCAGGCGGCGATGGCGCACACCAATGTCGGCCTCGCCGATTGCGCCATCGGCGCGATCAACGCCCATGTCGAGCATGTTCCCGTCCGGCTGTTCTCCGGCCGCACGCCGACGGTCGAGAAGGGGCGCTTCGGCGCGCGTACGATGCCCGTCACCTGGGGCCGAAAGATGCTCAACCAGGCGGCGGTTGTGCGCGAGGTCGGCAAGTGGGACTGCGAGCTGCGCTATCCCGAGCTTGCCCCCGATATCGTCGACCGCGCCTATGCCATCGCCGGCTCGACCCCGCGCGGGCGGGTCCCGCGCTGCTGGATATCCGCATCCGGGGCGAGCGGCGAACGGGCGTGGGTCAGAAGGCGGCGATCTCGGCGCTCAGCGTCGTCAGCGTGCGTTCCAGTCGCTCGAGGATCTCCGCCGTTTCCTCGCGCGTGACGATGAGGGGCGGCGCCAGCATGAACCAGTGGCCGAGTCGCGAGCCTGCGCTCGGGCGCGCGTAGAGCATCAACCCGGCGTCGAGGCCGTGGCGCACGGCGCGCTCGTTGATCTGCAGCTCGTCCGGCCACATCGTCTTGCCGCCACGGTCGCGCACCAGCTCGACCGCCCACAGCATGCCGATGCCGCGCACGTCGCCGATCACGGGGAAGCGCCCGGCAAGCGCGCGCAGTCCCAGCTCGATTTCGGCGCCGCGGGCGCGCGCGTTGGCGACGAGCGCGCGTTCCTCGATCTCCGCCAGCACGGCGAGGCCGGCGGCGCAGGCGATCGGGTGCGCGTTGTAGGAATAGGAGAAGTCGAAGCCGATGCGCGCCGCCATCGGGTCCACCATCGCCGCCGGGGCCAGCACGGCGCCGAGCGGCGCGTGGCCGCCGCCCAGCGCCTTGGCCACGACGATGATGTCCGGCATGGCGTCCGGCCAATGCCTGGAGGCGAACAGCGCGCCCGTGCGGCCGACGCCGCACAGCACCTCGTCGGCCACCATCAGCACGTCGTGGCGCGTGCAGATGCGCCTGACCTCGCGCATGTAGGCCGGCGGCGGCACGACCGCGCCGGTCGACAGCCCGCCCACCGGCTCGATGAAGAAGGCGAGCACACTCTCGGGCCCGAGTTCGAGGATCTTCCGCTCCAGCGCCGCGGCGCAGTCCAGCGCGTGAGTCTCGGGGCTGCGTCCGGCTGGAAGGCGGTAGCTAGCCGGCGCCGGCACCTTGTCGGCGACGACGGCGAGGCCGTCGAGAAACGGCACGAGGCCGCCTTCCGCGCCGAGCGCCAGCGAGGCGATCGTGCCGCCGTGATAGGAGGGGCTGAGCGCGATCAATCGCCGCTTCTGCGGCCGCCCGGTCGCCAGCGCGTATTGGCGCACCAGCTTGATCGCGTTGTCGATGGCCTCGCTGCCGCCCGAGGCGAAGTGGACGCGCTCGAAGCCCGGCCCGGCCAGCGCCGCCAGTCGTTCGGCGAGGTCGAGATTGGCGCGGTTTCGCGCCACGCGGGTATAGGCGTAGTCGAGCGTGCGGGCCTGGCGTGTCATCGCCTCGATCACCCGGGCATTGCCGTGGCCAATGCTGCTGACCATCGGTCCGCAGGACGCGTCGATGTATTCGCGGCCGTCCTCGTCCCACATGCGGATGCCCTCGGCGCGCGCGATCATCGGGCGCGGCATGCGGCTGCCGCGGGAATAGAAGACGTCCTGGGTGCCGCCGGCCGCCGGCGCGGAGGCCGCCTCGCGTTCGAGCACAATGGTCATGTCAATTTCCCCAAATCTGCCTTGCATCACCAACAAAGATCGTGACAATCATCATGTCAATCGAGGAATTGATATGATGTCAATTTCGAAGACCGATCTCGACCGGTTCAACGGCCCGCGCTACCTCGCGCTGGTCGAGGCGATCGCCGCGGCGATCGCGGGCGGGCGCCTGTTGCCGCGCGACCGGCTGCCGCCGCAGCGAAGCCTGGCCTACGACCTCGGCCTGTCGGTCAACACGGTCATGCGCGCCTATGCCGAGGCGGAGCGACGCGGCTTGGTGTCAGGCGAGGTCGGGCGCGGGACCTTCGTGCGCGGGCGCGCGCTGCCCGGCCTCGTGCCGCATCCGATCCGCGCCGGGGTCGCCGCCGAGTCCATCGACCTGCGCATCAACCTCGCGGCCCAGCACGATGCGGCGCGCCTGTTGCCGGAAGTCCTGGCCGGCATCGCCGCGCGCGACGGCGACATCGCCCTGCTGCTCGACGCGCCCGGCGCCGTTCAGCCGCGCCATGCCGAGGCCGGATGTCGATGGATCGAGCGCGCCGGCCTCGCGGCCCGGCCGGAAGACCTGCATCTGACCGTCGGCGCGCAGCATGGAATCCTCGTCGGCCTCATGGCTGTGTGCCGGCCGGGTGACGTCGTTCTGGTCGAGCCATGGACCTATCCGTTGATCAAGCAGCTGGCCGAGCGCCTGTCGCTGCATCTCCATGCGCTTGTCATGGATGCGGACGGAATCGTGCCCGAGAGCCTGGAGGAGGCCTGCCGCCGGACGCGCGCGAAGCTGCTCTACTGCATGCCGACGATCCACTGTGCGACAGGGGCGACGCTGCCGGAAGAGCGGCGGCGGCGCGTCGCCGAGATCGTGACCGAGCATGCGGTCACGGTGATCGAGGACGACGTGTTCGGTCATCTGCCGGCGGCGCGTCCGGTGCCGCTGGCCGCCTATGCGCCGGAGCAGTGCATCCTGGTCACCAGCCTGTCGAAGACGGTGGCCTCATGGCTGCGGCTCGGCTTCCTGCTTGCGCCGAAGCGCCTGGCCGAGCCGATCCGTTCAGCCATCCACATGAGTTGCTGGTGGATTTCCCCCGTGCTCGCCGAGATCGGCGCGCGCTGGATCGCCGACGGCACCGCCGCGCGGCTGTGCGCCGGGCAGCGCGCCGATGCCGAGGCCCGTCAGCGCATGGCGCGCGCGTGCCTGGGCGAAACCGGCGTTCGCGCCTCGCCCGACGCGTTCCACCTATGGCTCGAGCTGCCCGCGCCGTGGCGCGCCGACGCGTTCTGCCTGGAGGCGTCGCGCCGGGGCGTCGAGATCCTGCCGGGCGACGTGTTCGCGCCCGCCCCCGCCGGCGGGGAGGCCGTGCGCCTCAGCCTCGGCGGCGTCCGGCAGCCGGAGCGGCTGCGCGCCGGCCTGGAAACGGTGGCGGGCATGCTGCGGGACGGACCCGGCGTACGGGGCGCGGTGATCTGAGGCGACGGCGGCGCGGTCCGACCTGTGTGAACTGGTTCACACCGGATTTCCCCGATCCACGATCAAATCAGCGGTCGCGACCCGTGTTCGCAGCGGGAGCGCAACGGTCGAAAGGTAGAGGAGAGGCAACACACGCGCATGTCCGGTGCGTCGACGCCGGCGCCATGCACCACGTTTCGGGGGACATCAGATGACGAGGACTGCGGAGATCCAGGCTGGCGAGCGACTCGCCCAGCACCAGGCGCCGGAGGAGGATGTCAATGTCCATATCGGAGGGCGGCTGCGGAAGGCGCGCGAATGGGTCGGCTTGAGCCAGGCCGAATTCGCCAAGCAGCTGGCGATCCCGCGCAACCGGCTTCTGCAGTACGAATCCGGCGCCCGCCAGCTGAGCCTCAACGACCTCATGGAGGCGTGCGCGCTGCTGCGCATCAGCCCGCTGTACCTGTTCGCCGACGACAGCGATGACGCGAAGGCCGGCCGGCCGGCGGCGCGCCCGGAGGACGAGCGGCATGCGAACGGAACGGAGGCCGAGGCGCTGGTCAGCGCCTTCGAGCGGATTTCCGACCGGCGGATGCGCGCCGACACCATGGCGCTGATCCGGTCGATGGCGCCGCGGCATTCTGCCTAGGCGCACGGCCGGCTCCGCTGTCGCGTCCACTCGGGACTGGCGGCTTCGAACAGCCAACGGGGCCGGCGGCGTCGGTGCCGCCGGTCCCGCCGATTCTGGCCCCAGGGCGACGGGCCGCGCCGGCGGTTTCTCTTAAGGCTATGGCGCCGGGCATGCCGCGGCGGAGGCATCGATGGAAGCGGCGCGGGGCAAATCGGTGTTGCCGGCCAGGCGGTCGAACAGCACCTCCGTGCCGTTGATCCGATGCGCCATGACGCCGTTCGCGGGTGCGCCGCCGAGCGCGCCCGGCAGGACCTTGATGACGCCGCGCTCGCCGTCGAAGGCGAGATCGCCGCGCCGGGGATGGAACCCGAACACGCCGCGCACGCCGACCAGGACGGTCAGCTGGAACTCCAGCGCGCGGCTCTTCGCCGACCACATGTCGATCGTGCGCCCGTCGGATCCGCTCGCGAGAACCGCGCCGTCGGGGCTGAAATGGAGCGCGCCGCTGGGCGCGGTCCGCATCGCCAGGCGCGCAAGCGGCGCGTCGCCCTGCGCGGCATCCCACAGCTTCACGCTCGCGTCGTAGCCCGCCGTGGCGAGGGTTCGGCCGTCCGGCGAGAAACGGACCGCCGTCGCCCGCTGCCGGTCCGCCGCCAGCTCGCGCTGCACCGACCGGCGCGCCACGTCCCATAGAACGACGTTGCCTTGGCTCTTGTCCTTGTCCGTGCCGGCGGTGGCGAGCCGGGTCGAGTCGGGCGCGTAGTCGAGGGACGCGATCTCCGGGCCGTGGCGGTCCGGCAGCTTCATCGGGCGCTCCTGCCCGTCGAGATCCATGAGCCAGACCTCGCCCTTGCGGGTTCCCCAGGCAACCTGCCGCCCGTCCGGGCGGAACAGCGTGCGGGTGACGAACTGGTCGCCGACATCGATGCTGCGCCGGGTGCGGCAGTCTTCGGTGTCCCAGATCAGCAGCGCATTGTCCGTCTTGCCGTCCTTGGTGCCGGCGCTGATCGCGGACCTGCCGTCGGGCGCGAAGACGGCCGAGATGACCCAGTCGCGGTGCCGGACCTCGCAGCGCTGCCGGAACGCACCATCGGCGTCCACCGTGTAGAGCCGCGCGAGGCCATCGCGGCCGCCGCTGACAAACAGCGTTCCGTCGCGGCTGTAGGCGCCGGTCAGCGTCTCGCGATCGTCGTCGCGCACGCTCATGAACATCGGCCGGATGTCGGCCGTGCGCCACAGCCTGACCAAGCCCGACTCGCTGGCAGTCAGCAGCCGCGACGCGTCGCGCGCGAAGGCGATGTCGTTGACCCAGTGGTCATGGGCGTCGACCGATCCGGCGTATTGGAAGCTGCGCGCGTCCCATAGGCGCACCGTTCCTTCCCAGGACGATGCGGCAAGCCACTTTCCGTCGGGCGAAAAGCGCACCTTCCACAGCTTGCGCCGGTCGTCCTGCAGGCGATGGCGCGGGCGCGCGTCGCCGCTTTCCGTGTCCCAGACGTCGAGCGCTCCGTGGATGCTGGCTGTGGCCAGCAGCCGGCCGTCGCGGTGGAACGCGATGCTGACAAGATCTTTGCGGCCGGTCTTGATCCGCCGCGTGGTGCCATCGGCGAGCCGGCGCAGGAACAGGTTTCCGTCGGCGTCGGAGGAGGCCAGCGTGCCTCCGTCCGGGCTGAAGGCGACCGCGAGCGCCCAGTGGTCGTCGGTCCCGGGGAAGCGCCGGGCAAGGGCGGCCGCGGCGGTGTCCCACAGGAGGACATCGCCGTCGTACGACGCCGAGGCGAGGTAGCGGCCGGACGGGTCCAGCGCCAGGTCGACGACGCGGCCGCGATGGCCGCACAGGCTGCGCGACGTGCGCGCCTCGAGATCCCATAGCCGCACGGTGCGATCGTCGCCTGCGGTGGCGATCATGCGGCTGCTGGCGGCGAAGGCGATGCTGCGCACCGCGTCCTTGTGGCCGGCAAGCCGCATCGGCTGACCGGCGCCGTCGGCGGGCTCGAGGAGGATCCGGCCCTGCGCGTCCCCGAGCGCGAGCCAGCTGCCGTCGCCGCTCAGCGCCGCCGAGCGCGGCGGGCTCGGCAGCTTGAGCGTGCGCAGCGGCACGTTGCCCGCCGGCGCGGCGATGCGGGCGAGGCTGCGGGCGCGCACCGCGTGGCCGGCGTCCTCGGGCAGGGCGCCGATCTGCAGGACGAACTCGGGCAGCACGTTCGCCCCCGACGCGGCGCTGGCGGTGACCAGCGTGCGCGTCGGCTTCTCCTGCTCGAGGAACTGCTCCGCCTTGGTCAAGAGGCGCAGCGACAGGTCGCGCTGCGCCTGGCCGTAGACCACGAACGCGCCGATGCTGAGCGCGCCGATGACCAGAAGGGCGACGAATGCCGCGTAGGCGGTGCGGCGCCGGCGGCGGGCTTCGGCCTCGGCCCTGGTCCGCTCCGCCCGGGCGCGCGCATCGGCGGCGTCGGCGGACCGGCGCACGAAGTCTTCCATCTCGGTCGGGAAGACGCCGGGCCTTGCGCCGATCAGCGCCTGGGCCGCAGCAAGCGCCGTCGTGCCCGATTGCAGCAGGTCGGCGTCGAGCCCGGTCCGCCGCCAGGTGGCGAAGCTCGGCTCGATCTGCCGACGCAGGCGGATCGCCTCGGGGTCGAGCGCCGGGCACGCCAGCGCGCGCTGCCAGTGGCGCAGCAGCGCCTCGTGCGCGATGCGCACGCTGCCGTCCACATCGACCAGCAGCCGGCCTTCGATGAACTTCTCGACCAGCTCGTTCATCGCCGGATCGCTTCTCAGCGCGGCGCGCGGCGGCGTGTTGATCGCGAGCCGCCCGTCCTCGCCGATGTCGGCGACGAGGTCGCGCAGCAGCGGCTCGAGCGCGTGCTGCCCCGCCGGCGAGACGCCGGCGAACACGCTCTCCGCATGGGCGGCGATGGCGCCCTCGAGGCCGTTCATCTGCTCGTACGCGGCAAAGGTGAGCCTGCGCCCGACCCGCGCGTCGAACAGCCGCTTCAGCGTCATCTGCAGCAGCGGCAGCGCGTCGCCGCCGCGCACCGCGGCGTTGACGACCTTGGCCAGCGACTCGCCGTCGCGCTCCGCGTTTTCCAGCTCGGCGGCGCGCGCCGGGCCCGTGATGCGGGCGGCGATCTCGCTCGCGCCCGGCGGCGGCAGGTCGAACATGGCGCCGCGCCGGCGCAGCGCGAAGAACTCGGGATCGAGCTGCAGCTCGGCATAACGGTCGCTGCGCAGCGTCGCGACCGCCCAGGCGCACTCCTCCCGCACCAGCGCGTGGAGGAACCGCCCGAGCGCGGCGCGATGCGGCGAGTCGAGCACGGTTTCCAGCTGGTCGACGAGGACGAGCAGCCGCCCGGCGGCGATCCTGCCGCCGAATTCCGGTGCCAGCCGTTGGCCCACGCGCTGCAGCGCCCATTGGACGGCGCTGGCCGCGTTGGCCGGGGCCTGCGCGGCGAGGCCGGCGAAGGACTGGGGCGTCGCGTGCGGGCCGGCGCCGATCTCCGGCAGGCAGTCGGCGTCGTAGAGCCGCTGCGCCAGGCCCTCGAACGGCTGCTCGCTCGGCTCGATCAGCAGCGTGCGCCAGAAATCGATGCGGGAATGCGCCCGGCCGGCGATGCGCGGCGCCAGGCCGGCGCGCGCCAGCGACGACTTGCCCGAGCCGCTGGGGCCCACCACGAACAGCACGGGCGTGTCGCGGCCGGCGGCCGCCAGGAGTTCCTCCATCGCCGCATTGATGGCCAGCGACCGGCCGAAGAAGACGCCGCTATGGTGGCGGTCGTAGGCGACGAGCCCTGGATAGGGCGAGCCCATCGCATCGATGTCCCATGCCGCGCCCTGCGGCACCAACCCGCGCTCGCGCAGATAGGTTTCCAGCAGCTTCTCGACGCTCTGCTCCAGTTCCTCGATCCCGGCGAATTCCTGGTAGCCGCGCCGGAAATGCCCCTCCGCGTCGCGGAAGGTGCGGTTCCACCAGCCGTTCAGCGCCTGGTACTGCCGCCGCTCCTCGTCCACGCCCTCGGCCGTATAGGTGATCGGCGCCGTCTTGCGGAACAGATAGACCGACGGCCGTCCCTGCTGCTCGCTGCCGGCGATGGCGGATTCGAGCTCGAACGCGGTGCCGCTCTCGTAGGCGCTGCCGTCCGGGCGGCGGTACAGGTCGGGGGGGAGGGGGCTGCCGATCCGCTTCCACAGGATGCCGAGCACGATGTCGAACTCTGCCATCTCGCCGATGGCTTCCTGGAAGCTGCGAGCGGCATCGTAGTGCTTGCGCTCCCAGCGTACCGCTTCGAGGCGGACATGGCTCTTCCATACGTCCGCCACGCGGGCGACCGCGCGCTCGACCACCGCGCGCTCCGGCATGACATCGGCGGGCGAGGAGATGAAGACGCGCACGCGACGCGCGTCGGGCCTGCCGCCTTCCGGTCCGCGACCTTCCGCGCCGGCGTCTCCGGCCGATGCGACCCCGTGTGCCAAGCCCATCCCCCCAGAAAGGGCGCTACTCTTTTCGGTAGCGTGATCGCGGCAGGTAGAGCGTGCCAATTGCCCCAAGTGCCGCGAACCCGTATTATCCCAGTCTCATTGCTGTCTGGAATAGGGGATTCTCATGCGTTCGCACAGGATTGGCTTCGTGTTGGGCGCCCTGGCTCTGCTGATCGCGCTGGCAGGCGTCACCGTCCTGCAGGCGCATGCGCAGACCAAGCCGGACAAGGGCAACGACCAGGGCGTCGTCAGTCTTCAACTCGGCTTCTAGCGGTCGCCGGTCCATTCCGCGCAGCAGCCGCTCGCGCGTAGGCGGGGCGGCGGCGCGGCCGTCTGCCCCGTGGCGTACGCTGCGCGGGCCGGTCGTCGCGGCCGCGCTGGCGTTTAGCACCTTGGCGCCCGCCGGCGCCACTCCGCCGCGCCACCAGGTCATCATCTATTATGCGAACGAGACGACGGAGAGCGCCGTCCGCTCGCCGACCTATGCCGTGCTGCAGGCGGCGCTGCATCGAAGCGCGAGCCCGGCCGCGGCGCGGCTCAGGGAAATCCTCGACTTTGACGCGCGGGTCTTTCCCGAGGCGGCACGGGCCGACACCGCGGCGCTGCAGCGTGCCGCCGCGCGCGTCGGTGCCGACCTGGCGGCGTTCACCAACGCCATGGCGCTCGAGGGGAAGTACCTGATCCAACCGGGCGCGACCGGTGCGAGCGAGCTGCGCCCCTTCGCCGTGCCGCCGCCGGCCGCCGGCAGCGTCCTGGCCCCCTCGCCGCTGTCGCGCGGCGAGGTCCTGCGCGCCGCGCTGGCGCTCGTGGCCGATTTCTATCCGTCCGATTCGCTCGACGCGATCCTGATCACGAACAGCCATGGCGCCGGCGCGTTCGCGCTCATGCCTCGGGTCTTCACCGACCTGTCGCAAGCCGAGCCCGATGCCTTGCTGGCGGAATTCGAGGGCCGGCGCGCGGCTGCGCCGCCGGCGGGAACCGCCGGGCGCGCGCCCCAGGGCACGACGAAGCTGCAATATTGGCGCGTACTGGCCGAGCTCGGCGCGACGCGGGGCGTGCGCTTCGCGCTGGTCTTCCGCCAGGCCTGCGAGAGCGGCGTGTCGAGCTGGGAGGAATTCCGCGCCCTGCCGGCAAATGTCGGCGCCATCGCGCACACCGCTGGCGGGCGCATCTCGTATCGCGACATCGACTATGCGGCGGTGCTTGGCGCCGCCCCGCCGGCGGAGGGGCTGGTCGGGCACGTCGCCGCCGAGCTGCGCGCCCGCGGCGTCCACGTCGACGCGCCGGGGACGATGTGGACCTGGCTGGTGCGCGAAGCGGCCGTCGCCTTCTGGCCCTATCTCCTGTTCGTGCCGCTTGGATTGTGGGTCGCCTGGTACGGCCCGCCGCTGCTGGCGGCGGCGTGGCGGGCCATGTCGCGCCCGGCGCGCGTGACCGGGCGTCCGCCGGCACGATAGGCTTTGCCGCTCACCACATCGACTGCTTGGCCCGTTCCGGCCAGGCCCGATCATAGGCCTCGCCGCCGACGCGGCCGTCGCTGAGCGCCGCCAGGATCTGGCCCGGCGTGGGCAGGCTGCCGGCCTCTACATGCCTCTGGGGATTCCACAGCTCGGATCTGAGGATCGCCCGCGAGCATTGGAAGTACGCCGCGTCGACCGTGATGACGACGACCGAGCGCGGCGCCTTGCCTTCCATGGCGAAGGACTCGAGCAGCCCGGGCTCGGTCGACAGATGCGCGCGGCCGTTCACGCGCAGCGTGTTGCCGGCGCCGGGGATGAGGAACAGCAGCGCCACGCGCGGGTCGCGCATGATGTTGCGCAGCGAATCGACCCGGTTGTTGCCGCGCCGGTCCGGCAGCATCAGGGTCTTGTCGTCACGCACGCGCACGAATCCGGGCACGTCGCCACGCGGCGAGCAGTCGAGCCCTTCCGGGCCCGACGTCGCCAGCACGGCGAAGGGCGCGGCGTCGATGAAGCGCCGGTAATGCGGCGTGATGCGGTCGACTTCCTTGACCAGCGACGTTTCCTGCGGCCGGCCATAGATCGCTTCCAGTTCTTCGATGGTGGTGATTGTCGACATGCCTGCATCCGTGGGCGAATGGACGGGGCGGCAGTCTACGGCAGGAGCGGGCGCTGGCGCGCCACGTTCTTGCATGCACGCTGCTCGGGGCGCGCGCGGTTCAGCGACGGGAGCCACCCGGCTATAATCCGGCACGGATGCCGGGCTTCGGGGAGTAGCGATGCGTTCCGGCCGACGCGTCATGTATCTGCTGTTGGCAGCGCTTTTCTGGGCGGGCGCGCACGCGGCCGCGCCGCCGACCGATGTGCCGCGCCCCGGTCAGCCGCAAGCGGCCGCCTCGCTCGCGGGCCAGCTCCTCGTCGCCGCACCCACCATGCCCGACCCGCGCTTCGCCGGCACCGTGATCCTGATGGTGCGCCACGACCGCAGCGGCGCGCTCGGCATCGTCATCAACCGGCCGGCCGAGGAGCGTGCGCTGGCCGACGTGCTGCGGGCGGTCGGCGCCGACGGCGCCGAGGCCAGCGGCAGCGTGCGCCTGTTCTCCGGCGGGCCGGTGCAGCAGGAGCTCGGCTTCGTCGTGCACAGTGCCGAGTACCGGCGCACCGACACGATCGACATCGACGGCAAGATCGCCGTCACCGCCAATCGCGAGATCCTCCGCGATATCGCGCACGGCCAGGGTCCGCAAAAGAGCCTGATCGCCTTCGGCTATGCCGGCTGGGGACCGGGCCAGCTCGAGGGCGAGATGGCACGCCAGGACTGGTTCACCGCCCGCGCCGATGCGGGGCTGGTCTTCGACGTCGAGCGCTCGCGCCTGTGGGACGAAGCCATGGCCCGGCGCACGCGAGAGCTCTAGGAAAGGATGAACCACAGAGACACAGAGACACAGAGAGGAAAGAAGAGAGGTCACACTCCACGCGGCGCAGCCTCGCCATAATTCCTCCTTCCTCGTTTCCTACCTTCGTGCCCTTCGTGGTTGATTCCTTCGGATTGAACCACGAAGGGCATGAAGGACACGAAGGGACGAGAAGGAGGGATTTGGGCGGCCTTCGGCCGCCTTCGAATTCCCTCTTCTTCTTTCGCTCTGTGTCTCTGTGCCTCTGTGGTTCATCTTTTCGACGGGCCAGGTATGGACGACCGTGATGCGCTGATCGCCGCGCTGCCGAAGGCGGAGCTGCATATCCATATCGAGGGGAGCCTCGAGCCCGAAATGATGTTCCGGCTCGCGGCGCGCAACGGGCTGAGCCTGCCCTACGCCGATGTCGCGGCGCTGCGCGCGGCCTATGCCTTCACCCGGCTGCAGGACTTCCTCGACCTCTACTATCAGGGCATGCAGGTGCTCATGCGCGAGCAGGACTTCTTCGACCTGGCGATGGCCTATTTCCGGCGCGGCGCCGCACAGGGCCTGCGCTACGCCGAGATCTTCTTCGACCCGCAGGGCCACACGTCGCGCGGCGTGGCCTTCACGACCGTGCTGGGCGGGCTGACGCGGGCGCAAGCTGCGGCCCGCGCGGAGCTCGGCATCGGCTCGCGGCTGATCATGTGCATCCTGCGCCACCTGGACGAGGCAGACGCCGAACGGGCGCTGGATCTGGCGCTGCCGCATCGTCACCACATCGTCGGCATCGGGCTCGATTCGTCCGAGATCGGACATCCGCCATCCAAGTTCCAGCGCGTCTTTCGCCGCGCGCGCGAGGCCGGGTTCCGGCTCGTCGCCCATGCCGGCGAGGAAGGCCCGCCGTCCTATGTATGGGAGGCGCTCGACCTGCTCGGCGTCAACCGGATCGACCACGGCAACCGCGCGCTCGAGGACGCGGCGCTGGTGCGGCGGATCGCGCGCGACCGCGTGCCGCTGACGGTCTGCCCGCTGTCGAACCTGCGCCTGTGCGTGGTGGATGACCTCCACGCGCACCCGCTCAAGCGCATGCTCGACCTCGACCTGCGCGCCACGGTGAATTCGGACGACCCGGCCTACTTCGGCGGCTATGTCGGCGACAACTTCCGGGCCGCGGCGGCGGCGCTGCCGCTAAGCGCCGACGACCTCGCCCGGCTGGCGCGCAACGGCTTCGATGCATCCTTTGCTCCCGCCGGTGAGAAGGCGGCGATGCTCGCCGACTTCGATCGCCGACCCGGGCAGGCATAGGGCTCCGCGACTCAGTCGTCCATCCCGCACGGGCCGCGACCGGTGTGCCCGGTCGCGATGGCCCGATGCGGCCAAGCTCCCGCCGAACGCCTGACCGAGGCTCGGGCTTTATGCTAATCGGTTGTCGCGCGGTCTGGCCGGCGGCGACGGGCCCTCGGAGGAATCGGCGCCGTCGCCGTCGCCGATTCGTCGGAGGGGCCATGAAATACATCATTGCCATCATCAAGCCGCACAAGCTCGACGACGTGCGCGAGGCGCTGATGGCCGCCGGGGTGCAGGGCCTGACCGCCAGCGAGGTGAAGGGCTTCGGCCGTCAGAAGGGCCAGACCGAGGTCTATCGCGGCGCCGAATATGCCGTGAACTACCTGCCCAAGGTGAAGATCGAGATCGCGCTCGAGGACGAGCTGGCCGAGCGCGCGGTCGAGGCGATCCGAACGAGCGCGCATACCGGGCGCATCGGCGACGGCAAGGTCTTCGTACTCGACCTGCGGCAGGCCGTGCGCATCCGTACGGGCGAGACGGGTTCCGACGCGCTCTGACCCGACGTTTTCCGCGCGCGCGCGCGCCGGGTCGTCCGGGCTATAGTGCCGCGATGCGCAACGGCGCGATCGTCATGGACGGGCCCGTGCTCGCCTTCGGCGGGCCCTACAGCAACCTGGAGGCGACCGAGGCCGTGCTGGCGGAGGCTGAGCGCCGCCGCATCCCGTACGGCCGCGTGGTCTGCACCGGCGACGTGGTCGCCTATTGCGCCGATGCGCGTGCGACATCGGATCTGGTGCGCGAATCGGGCATCCACGTCGTCATGGGCAATTGCGAGGAGTCGCTCGGCCATGCGGCCGCCGATTGCGGCTGCGGCTTCGCCGAGGAGAGTGCCTGCAACGCGCTGGCCGTCGCATGGTACGCGCATGCCAACCGCAGTCTCGACGCCGGCACGCGTGCCTGGATGCGGGCGCTGCCGCGGCGGCTCGATCTGGTGATCGGAGGTCGACGCCTGGCGGTCGTGCATGGCAGCGTGCGCCAGATCAACCGGTTCGTCTTCGCCTCGACGCCGGAGGCGGAGAAGCGCACCGAGCTCGATCACCTGGCCCGTGGCGGCGCGACCTGCGACGGGGTGATCGGCGGCCACTGCGGCCTGCCCTTCACGCAGGTGATCGGCGGGCGCCTCTGGCACAATCCCGGCGCCGTCGGCCTGCCGGCGAACGACGGCACGCCGCGCGTCTGGTACAGCGTCCTCCATCCGACAGCCGGCGGAATCGACGTCGAGCTGCGCGCGCTCGGCTACGCGCACGAGCGCGCGGCTGCCAAGATGCGCGCGGCCGGTCTGCCAGCGGGCTATGCAGCGGCGCTTTCGAGCGGCCTGTGGCCGAGCTCGGACGTGCTGCCGCCGGCGGAGCGCGCGCAGCGCGGCCGCCCGCTCCGGCCCGGCTGCCTGCGCTGGACGGGTGCCCTGGAACCGATGCCGGCCCTGACGTGAGCGCGAGCGCGGGGAAGGCGGGGCGCGTCGCCGTCGCCGGCGGCGGCATCGGCGGCATCGCTGTCGCGCTCGGCCTCGCGCGCCAGGGCTTCGCCGTCACCGTGCTGGAGCAGGCGGCCGAGCTCGGCGAGATCGGCGCCGGCATCCAGCTCGGCCCCAACGCCTTCCACGCGCTCGACCGCCTCGGCGTCGGCGCCGCCGCGCTCGAGGGCGCGGTCTATATCGACAGGCTCGTGCTGATGGACGGCATCAGCGGCGAACGCGTGGTCGAGGTACCCGTCGACGCGTCGTTCCGCCGGCGCTTCGGCAATCCCTATGCGGTGACGCACCGCGCCGACCTGCATCGCTGCCTGCTCGAGGCCTGCCGCGCGCAGCCGAACGTCAGCCTGCTGACCCGACAGAAGGTCGTGCGCTATGAGCGGCACGGTGCCGGCGTGCGCGTTCTGACCGAGGCCGGAAAGACGTTCGACGCCGACGCGCTGGTCGGCGCCGACGGCATCAACTCGCGCGTGCGCGAGCAGGTGCTCGGCGACGGGCCGCCGCGCGTCTCGGGCCATATCGCCTATCGCGCCGTGCTGCCGGTCGAACGCATGCCCGAGGCGCTGCGCTGGAACGCGGCCACGCTCTGGGCCGGGCCGAAATGGCACCTTGTGCACTATCCCTTGCGCGGCTGGAAGCTGTTCAACATCGTCTGTACCTTCCACGGCGAGCGCACGACCCAGGGCGCCGGCGAGAAGGGCTCGCGCGACGAGGTGCTGGCGCGCTTCCAGGAGCTCAGCCCGCGCGCGCGGGCGATCCTCGATTCCCTCACCGAATGGCGCTACTGGGTCTTGTGCGACCGCGATCCGGTCGCGGCGTGGTCGGACGGCCCCGTCACACTGCTCGGCGACGCCGCGCACCCGATGATGCAGTATTTCGCGCAAGGCGCCTGCCAGGCGCTCGAGGACGCGGTCTGCCTGTCGCATCTCGCTGCCCGGCACCAGGGCGACTTCGCCGCCGCGTTCGAGGCCTACCAGCAGCGGCGCGTGGTGCATACCGCGCGCGTGCAGATCTCGGCGCGGCTTATCGGCGACTACATCTACCACCCTTCCGGCGTCGCCCGCCTGGTACGTAACGCCGTGTTCGGCAACCGCACGCCCGAGCAGCTCTATGACGGGCTGCAGTGGATCTATGGCAGCGCCGGGCCGGCGGCGGGCGCTACTTCAGGAACTCCGGGCTGATCAGCTTCGGCAGGAACAGCACGACGTCCGGCCAGATGATGACCAGGGCGAGCACGCCCAGCATCGGCAGCAGCATGATCATCGTGTCCTTGAGCGCGTCGATCATGCGGATGCCGCCGATGGCGCAGGAGATCATGAGGCAGAGGCCGTAGGGCGGCGTCACCAGGCCGAACGCGAGCGAGACGATGCCGATCATGGCGAAATGGATCGGGTCCATCGCCACGGCCTTGGCCAGCGGCTGCAGGATCGTGCCGACGATGATGATGGCGGGGATGGCGTCGAGGAAGCAGCCGACCGCGAGGAACACTGCCGAGATGAAGAAGCCCGCCGCCAGGTGGCCCATGCCCCAGCTGAGCACGTTTTGCAGCAGTATCTTCGGGATCTGGTAGTAGGCGAGCAGCCAGCCGAAGGCGCTGGCGGTGCCGACGCAGAACAGCGCCACCGCGGCCAGCTTGCCGGTGTCGAGCAGCGCGTGGTGCAGGCCCTTGAGGTCCATCTGGCGGTAGATGAAGATCGAGAGGGTCGCGGCGTAGAGCACGGCGATGCAGGCCGACTCGGTCGCGGTGAACCAGCCGAAGATCTTGCCGCCGATGATGATCACCGGCGTCATCAGCGCCGGCACGGAGACGACGATCGATCGCAGGAGCTCGAGGAAGGTCGCGCGCTTGTAGGTGGGATAGCCGCGGCGCTTGGCATAGGCATAGACGGTGCCCATCTGCACGAAGCCGATGAGCAAGCCCGGCACGATGCCGGCCAGGAACAGCCCGCCGATCGACACGGTCAGGACGCCGCCCCAGACGATCATCAGGATCGAGGGCGGCACGATCACCGCCAACACGGCCGATACGGCGGTGATGGCGACCGAGAAGCTGAGGTCGTAGCCCTCCTTGGTCTGCGCGTCGATGAAGATCTTGGACTGGCTGGCGGCGTCGGCGGTCGACGAGCCCGAGATTCCGGCGAAGAAGATCGACAGCACGACGTTGATCTGCGCGAGGCCGCCCGGCAGATGGCCGACCAGCGCGCGCGACAGCCGCACCAGGCGGTCGGTGATGCCGCCGACGTTCATCAGGTTCGCGGTCAGAAGAAAGAACGGCACCGCAAGCAGGATGAACGAGTTGAACGCGTTGAAAGTCTCGCCGACCATGTTCATGGGCGAGAGATGCGGCTCGATCAGCATGATCGGCAGGCAGGCGAGTCCGAGCGCGACCGCCACCGGCACGCGCAGCGCCAGAAGCCCGAAGAAGACGCCGAACAGGATCAGGCTGGCCTGGCCGGCCGTCAGCACGGTGGCGGCGGTCATGGCGCGCGCCCCATGAGCACCAACAGGCTGTCGTACATGCGCTCGCCCTGGAACACGATCCAGGTGGCGCCCGTCACTGGCCAGGCGATGTGAATGTACCAGAGCGGCAGCTCCGCCAGCTCGGAGATGCGGTTCATGGCGAACTGCGTGAACTCGATGCCCCACCACAGGAACACGAGCGCGAACACCAGGATGAACGCGCCGGCCAGCAGGTTGAGCGCGGCCTCGGCGCGGGCGCCGAGCCGCGGCCACAGGTCGACGGTGAAATGCGCGCCCTCGCGGATGCCGACGTTCGAGCCCAGCATGATCAGCCACACGAACAGGAAGCGCGCCATCTCCTCGGTCCAGATGTAGCGCGGGATGATCTCGGTGAAGCGCGAGAAGATCTGCAAGCTGACCGGGACGATGAGGATCGCCACGCTCAGGACCAGCAGCCAGGACAGCGCCTGGCTGTACCAATGGGTCACGCGGCGGGCCAGCGTCCGCGGCTCGCTGATGGTCATGAGAAAACCCTACGGAAGCGGTCGCAAGAACGCCGCCGGCGGAGCCGCTTGCGGCCCCGCCGGCGCACGGAGACGCTACTTGATCGCGTTGATCTTCGCCAGGATCTGCTCGGCGCCGATCTCCTTGGCGTAGGCTTCCATGACCGGATCGACCAGCTTCTTCATCTGGTCGCGATCGGCGAAGGGAATGCGCTTCAGCTTGCCGGCCTTCTCCAGCGCCACGAGCTTGGCTTCGTCCTCGCTCGATTCGACCTGGCGGCCATAGGCGCCGGCTTCCTTGCCGGCCTTGAGGATCGCGGCCTGCAGGTCCTTGTCGAGCTTCTTGAAGGTCTTCACCGAGAAGCACAGCGGCCGGATGGTAATGGCGTGCTGCGTCATGTTGAGGTTCGGGCCGACCTCGTAGAACTTCATCTGCTCGACGCCCGCGGCCTCGTTCTCGCCGGCCTCGATCACACCGTTCTGGATGGCGTTGTAGACCTCGTTGTAGGCGATCACGGTCGGCGCCATACCCGTGGCGGCGAAGGTCTTGGACCAGATCGGCGCGCCCTGCACGCGCACCTTGAGGCCCTTCATCTCGGCCAGGTTCTTGACCGGCTTGTTGGCGAACACGTTTCGCGTGCCACCGCCGGCAAAGCCGATCAGCATCACCTCGGCCTTCTGCTCGATCTCGTCCGCCACCGGCTTGAGCACGTCGGAATCGAGCACCTTGTTCCAGTGGGCGAGGTCGCGGAACAGGAACGGCGCGTCGATGAAGGGCGCCGCCTTGGAGAAGGTCGACATGTGCGCCGGCGAGACGATGGCGTAGTCGACCGCGCGCCCTTGAGCCATGTACTCGAAATACTGCTTCTCGAGGCCGAGCTGGCTGTTCTTGTGCAGCACGAAGTTGACGGGCTTGCCGTAGTACTTCTTCACCAGTTCCTCGAAGCGCACCATGGCCTTGGTGAAGGCATGGTCGTCGTTGAACTGGGACGCGCCGTTCAGCGTGATCCCCTGGGCCAGGGCGGGGCCGGCCGCGAGGCCGGTCGCGGCGGCGAGCGCGACAGCGCTGGCCAGCAGTGCTCTGCGTAACATGGTTCCTCCCTCAAACAGGCAGATTGTTGACAATTCCCGAGATAACGGGGCTGCGGTCACTGCAATCCCCGGAAAAGAGTATACGGATTGCCCCGGACGCGCAAAAGCCCGGATGCCGGAGGCCAGTCGGCCGCGACCCGCGCCGGCTCACCGGCCCGTGCGCGACACGCTCTGGTATTCCAGGCTAGACTGCGCCCGACTCGCAACCGCGGCGCACGGGCGTCGGTAGAGAGTGCGAGCAACGGAGGGAACGATGAAGGCGATCCGCTCGGCGCGGCTGGCGCTTGCCTCGGCCGCGCTCCTGTTCGGTCTTTCGGTCCAGACGGCGCCGTCCGCGGCGCAGCCGGTCCACGTATCGCTGGGCGACACGGTCTCGGTCGAAACCCTCGCGATGGTGATCGCGCTCGAGCGCGCCAAGGAGAAGGGCGTCGACTACAAGCTGACCTCGTTCGCGAAGGAGGATCTCGCGATCCAGGCGGTGATCGGCGGCCAGGCCGATCTCGGCATCGCCACGCCCTATGCGGTGATGGAGAAGACCAAGGCGCCGCTGCGCGGCCTGTTCCAGCTGACCCATCTCGTCTTCTTCGCCGTCGCCGACAAGTCGGTCAAGGACTGGAAGGCGCTCGACGGCCAGCCCATGACCTTCCACGCGCGCGGCAGCGGCACCGAGGCGATCGGCAACATCCTGGCGGCGCGCAACGGCATCAAATTCGGCCAGCGCAACTACATTGCCGGCTCCGAGAACCGCCTGGTCGCCATGATGAACGCCCAGATCAAGGCGACCATCCTCGACCTCGCCAACAAGAACCTGCTGCTGCAGAAGGGCGGCGACAAGTTCCATGTCCTGCCCGGCCTGCCCAATCCGGCGAGCGACGAGATCCTCTACGCCTCGACGGCGTGGATCGGGAAGAACGGAGCCAAGGTCGACACGATCGTCGAGGAGTACTATCGCCTGTGGACCGAGATGGCGAAGAACCCGGCGATGATCGAGGCCGAGCGCGCCAAGCGCGGCCTGCTCAAGGACCAGCCGAAGGAAGTGCTGGCCAACGTCACCAAGTTCTACACCCAGGGCGTGCAGGAAGGCGTGTTCAGCAAGAACGGCGGCGGGGCCGAAGCGGTGAAGTCCGACTTCGACTTCTACGTCGAGGCCGGGCACCTGAAAGGCCCGGCCAGCGCGCTCAAGGTCGAGGACTACTGGACGCTCGGGCCGCTCGAGAAGGCCCGCAAGAAGGTGGGCAGCTGAGTCTCGCGACCGCACGGCCGGAGACGGAGGGCGGGCCGCTCCGGCCCGCCCCCTTGCGGCGCTGGGCGGCGGCGCCCTGGGCGTTGCGCGCAGCCTCGTTCGCCGTCGTCTTCGCCGCCTGGGAATATGCCGGGCGCCTGCCGGTCAACCCGGCCTTTCCGCCGTTCAGCGAGACGCTCGTCGCCGCCGGCGAGATGGTCGCCGACCTTTCCCTGGTCGCGGCGCTCGGCGTCACGCTGTGGCCGCTCGCCGTCGGCGTCGCGCTGTCGTCGCTCGCCGGGGTAGCGGCCGGCGTGGCGATGGGCCTCAGCCGGCGCGCGGAATGGCTCTTCGTGCCGGTCTTCATCGTGCTGCAGGCGGCGCCGCTCGCTGCCTTGATCCCGATCCTCGTGCTGGCCTACGGCGTCGGTCTGCTCAGCAAGGTGATGACCGTCTGCATCATGGCCATGCCGGTGATCGTGCTGAACTCGTTCAAGGCGATCCGTCACGCGCCCAGCTCGCTGATCGAGATGGGCCACTCGTTCCTCGGCAACCGCCGCCAGATCATCGCCAAGGTGATCCTGCCGGCGGCGAGCCCGGTGATCTTCGCCGGCCTCCGCCTGGGGCTGGCCGCCGGCTTCATCGGCGCGATCTTGGCCGAACTGCTGATCAGCCCGACCGGCATCGGCGACCTCATCACCTATCACCAGTCCGTCGCGGATTACCCGAAAATGTATGCCGCCATCGCCACCGTGATCGTGCTTTCCGTGCTGTTCATCGGTCTGCTCGACCGCGCCGAGATCGCCTTGTTCCGGCCCGAGCGGAGAGCCGCGAGATGAACCGGGTCGTCGCGCTCCGCGCAGATCCCGCCGTGCCCGAGCCGATGGTCGAGCTGCGCGGCCTGTCGAAGGTCTATCCGGGCGGGGTCGAGGCGCTCAATGACATCACGCTCGACTTCCCCAAGGGCAAGCTGACCACGCTGCTCGGGCCGTCCGGCTGCGGCAAGACCACGCTGTTGAAGATCGTCGCCGGGCTGATTCCCGCAACTTCGGGCGAAGTCAGCGTCGGCGGACGCAAGGTGACCGGTCCCGGGCCGGAGCGCGCCTTCGTGTTCCAGGATTTCGCGCTGCTGCCGTGGGCGACGGTGCTGCGCAACGTTGCCTTCGGCCTCGAGCTGCGCGGCATGGCGCGCGCGGAGCGCGAGGCGATCGCCCGGCGCCACATCGAGGAGGTCGGCCTCAAGGGCTTCGAGGACGCCTATCCGCACCAGCTGTCCGGCGGCATGCGCCAGCGCGTCGGCCTTGCCCGCGCGCTCGCGGTTGACGCCGATGTGCTGCTGATGGACGAGCCGTTCTCCGCCGTCGACGAGCAGACCCGCCGCAAGTTCCAAGAGGACCTGCTGGCCCTGGTCGCGGGCAAGGGCAAGACCTTCCTGTTCGTGACGCACAGCATCGAGGAAGCGGTCTACGTCTCCAACCGCATCGTTCTCCTGTCGCGCCGCCCCAGCCGCGTGTCCGAGATCATCGAGCCCGACATCCCGCGCGACCTGCCGCCCGACCGCATCCGCCGGCATTCCGCCTACGTCGACACGGTCGAGGAGATCTGGCAGGGGTTGAAGCGGTATCTGGAGTAGGGCGGGCATGACCCTCTTCGGCTTTCGCGTGCCGATGGCGGCCTCGCTGCTGCTGTGGGCGGCGCTGTGGGAGATCGTCGGCCAGGCGGGCGTGACCATCCTGATCCCGCCGCTCTCGCACGTGCTCGTGCGCCTGGTCGAGATCGTGCCGACCGAGAGCTTCGCCGAGGCGCTGGGGCTGACGGCGCGGGCCTTCGTGCTCGGCACCGGGATCGCGGTCCTCGTCGGCGTGCCGCTCGGCGTGCTGATGGGGCGCTGGGAGCCGGCCGACCGGCTGATGCTGCCCTGGGTCAACGTGTTCGTCAGCGCGCCCTTGTCGGCGCTGGTGCCCGTGATCATGGCGCTGTTCGGCTTCGGCGAGCTGACGATCGTCCTGACCGTCGTGCTGTTCGCGATCTGGATCATCGTGCTCGACGCGCGCGCCGGTGCGCGCGCCGTGTCGCCGTCCTTGAGCGAGATGGCGCTGAGCTACGGCGCCCGGCCGTTGCAGGCCTTCGCCAAGGTCTACCTGCGCGCCGCCTTGCCCGAGATTCTCGCCGGCATCCGCCTCGGCCTCGTGCGCGCCGTCAAGGGCGTGATCATCGGCCAGCTGCTGGTCTCGGTGGTCGGCTTCGGCCACATGTTCGAGATCTATTCCTCGAACTTCCTGATGGAGCACATGTGGGCGCTGCTGCTGGTGCTGTTCGCGCTCGCCTTCGCCATCGACGGCGTGTTCGCGCGGCTGGAGCGGCGCGTGGAGTACTACGCCTCGGCGCGGCAGTGAGCTTCGGTCAGATCAGTGCGTAGATCATCAGCGCGCAGGAAACCACGTAGATCACGAGGAACAGCCCGCCGGAGCGCAGCATGCCGCCGGACTGGCGCTGGGCGTTCAGGTCGCGCCGCAAGGCGCGGGCACCGCTCGGTGCCCCGGTTGCCGCGTCGTTGGCATGGGCGACGAGATCCGGCATCGGCGGTTTGGCCGGCGCCGGTGGTTCCATGGGCGCGGTCGCGACGTTCGCGGGCGGAACGGAAGAGGCGGTGGGCTTCTGGACCGGCGGCAGCGACGGCTCGATCGGACGCTCGAGCCCGACCAAGGGCATCTCGGCGCCCGGCGTTCCCGTCGTCTTGCGGCGCTGGATCAGGCCCGCGGTCAACGAGCCGGCTGCGGCCATCGGCGCCGCGCGGCCTTTCACGGCCAGAACCGGCGGCTCGGGGAAATCGGCTTCGGCGGTGAGCTCGGCGGTCATGGCTCGAACCTCCGTCCTTCAGGACTGCGGGTTGCCGTCGGCCAGCGAGGCGTGGACCCAGTCCTGCGTCATGACCTCGGGCCCGAGCTGGTCGATGTACCGGGTCACCGCTTCGGTGATCAGGTCGTTCATGCTGCGATGGAGATGCCGCGCGCTGAGCTTGACCTTGTGGTGCAGGTCGGGCTGCGCGCGCAGTGTCATGCGGACACGCGCGCGCAACGCCGTCTCGGCGGCGGACATCGCCTGCGCCTCCGCGACGAAGGCCGGCGTCGTCGCGCCGTTCGGCGGCGGGACCATTTCCTGCGCGACGGCGGCGACCGGCGTCCGTGGCGCGCCCGGCGCCGCCGGCGACAGGAACGAAATCGTCGTCTTGGCGGCCAGACCGGCGCCGAACGGGCCGGGCGCGCTGAAGGTCGCCGGGACGGCGTGGCCCTTGCGGGCGAGCAGCGCGCTGGTCAGCGAAGCCGGGGCGCTGTTGCTCACTTGCCGACTCCCGACATGCCGTCATACGCGGCGTGGGTCGGGATCATGCCGCTCGGGCGCTCCGGCATCGGCTGCGTGGCGGCCGGCTTGCCGTCCAGCCGCTCGAGCCGTCCGGCGAGATAGCGCCACAGCATCTCGATCTCCTCGCTGGAGCGCTGCGCGCCGCTGATCTCCATGACGGTGCGGCCGTCGATCATGCTCGAGGCGTATTCGGTGCGGTTGTAGACGATGGTCGGCGCGACGGTGCCGTGCTGCGACAGCGCCACGGCGGCCTCAGTCGTGATGCGCGCGCGCGGCGCGGCGCTGCTGATGACGAACACCATCGGCTTGTCGAGGCTCTCGACCAGATCGACGGTCGGTCCGGTGGCGGCGAGGTCGTGCGGGCTCGGGCGCACCGGGATCACGGCCAGGTCGCAGACCTTGAGCACGTCGTGGATCGTCCAGGTGATCGCCGGCGGCGTGTCGATGACCAGGAGCTTCGTGCCGGATTGGCGCAGCGCCGCGACGTGATCCGCGAGCTGGGGCATCGTGGTCTGCACCAGCACCGGCGTCTCGGCCTGGCGCGAATTCCACCACTTGGTCAGGCTACCCTGCGGATCGCAATCGATCAGCGCCACCGGTCCGGCGCCCGCGCGTTCCGCCTGGACGGCGATGTGACCGGACAAGGTGGTCTTGCCGGTGCCGCCCTTCTGCGAAGTGACCGCGATGACCTTCATGATCCTGTTTCCCTACCTGGGCCACGTCTACCGAATGCCCAACGCTCGTGGGCATGCTCGACCATAACCCAAATGAATAGACTGGCAATGATGAAATTCGCGTTAACAGACAGTTCACTTCTTGGCAGCAGTAATCGCGACAAGACTCCGAGTATTTGAGGCAATCATGCATCAAAATTCTCGCGGCGCAGCGATGTCCGTGCTTGCCGATGCCGGGGGCGATCACACCGCGGCTTTCGCCGGCCCGAAACAGCGACGGCGCCTCGCGGCGCCGTCGGACGGAGACGTGATGGCGGGAGCGGATGCTCAGTTGCCCCACTCGCGCGGCCGTTCATAGGGCGCGTCGGCCGGGTGGGCGTAGTAATAGCTCGGCCCGGGCGGGTGGTAATACGCGGGCGGCGGCGCGTAGTAGGCCGGCGGCGGCTCGTGGACGTAGCGCGGCTGCGTCGCCGAGTAGGCGAGGAGGCCGCCGATGGCCGCGACGCCGAGGCCGAGCGCGACATAGGCGCCGGTGTCGCTGCCGCCGTGATGGCGGTGGTGACCGCGATGATGGCGATCGCGGGCGAAGGCGTCGGACATCATGGGCAGGGTCAACGCCACGCCTAGCGCGCCGGCGGTGAGGATCCGAAGAGGGGACTTCACGAGCTTCATGTCGCTTCTCCTCCCGGGGCTCTGCCCCGGTTGTTGGCTTGACCGGATCGTCCTGTCCCCGACGGATGTCCGGCACTTCTTGTCAGACCCGATGCTAGGGAGCGGAAGCTGAACCTCGTCTGAACGAAATTCGCCGCCCGGCTTGGCCGGGCGGCGATTCCTGAAATTCTCGGTTTACCGGCGTTTCAGCGCGATCAGGGCACCGTGGCCAGCGTCGCGCGCGTGACCGGAACCGTGGGCGTCGCGCGGGGCGCGGCGACCGTCTGGTAGTTCGTCCCGGTCGGATATGGACTAGGCGGATTGACGATGGTGCCGTTCGTGGTGCTGCTGTAGGGCGTGCTGCCGTAGGGGCCCGCTGCCGTCGCCGGCGCGCGGTAACCGGGATCATAATAGTAGTTTATCGTCGTGTAGGCCGGTTGCGGCGGATAGGCGGGCGCGGCGGCCGGCACCGGCACGGGGGCCGACGGTGGCGGGGCGTAGTAGTAGGCCGGTGCGTAATACGCCGGATAGTACGCCGGTCCGTAGTAATAGGCCGGTCCATAGTAACCCGGGTAATAAGCCGGCGGCGGGGCGTAGTAGGTTGCGACCGGCGCGCTCGACCGCGTGGCCGCCAGATAGGCAAAGCCGCCCAGAGCCGCAGCGCCCAAGCCGATCGCGGCCCACTCGGCCGAGCTGCAGCAACCGCCGCCGTGATGGTGCCCACCGCGATGGCCCCGGCTGCGCGCCTCCGCCATCGGTGCGGCGGCAAGCGCCAGACCCGTGGCCAGGGCGATCGTGGCCAGCCAACGTCCCCGCATGCCGATCATCTCCAAATCTCCTGTTTTTTCAACCAGTTCACGCGACCAGCGGCCCCGAGCCGCACCACACCACCATCGACGATAAGGCAACGAAGCTGAACGCCACCTGAACAAGGATACTGGGTGGCTACGGCAACGGCCAGTTGGCGGGGTCGTCCTGGCTCGCCGCCAGCGCCGTCTTGCCGCTGCCGCCCGCGCCGTTCGCCGCGTTCGCCGGAGGAACGGGCGGCGGATAGGCCGGCACCGGCGGGTAGGGCGGATCCATCGGTAGTTCGACCGGCGGCGGATAGGCGGCCGGCGGCACGTAATAGGCCGGCGGCGGGTCGTAGCGATAGACCGGGTCGGCATAGGCCAATGCGCCGAGGCCGAACCCCAGGCCCAGCCCGTAGAAAGCGTAGCCCCCATGGTGGCGGTGGTGGTGACGGTGGCCGTGATGCCGGTGGTGGCTGCGATGATGCCGCCCCTGGTGGCGATAGCCGCCATGATGGCCGATACCGCGGCCGACTTGGGTCTGTCCGCCGCCGCGGCGCCCCTGGGCCTCGGCCTCTTCGATCACGGGCAATGCCAACCCGATGCCGAGCGCCGCCGTACCCAACAACCGTGCTGCCTTGGATGCGATCGGCATGATTCCTCCCGGCCGCCCGTGGTTCAGTACTGCTATCCTCGTTATCGATACGAATCCCAACGCTGGATGGATGGCATTTATTCCGCCGGCGGGAATACCGGCGGCGACATTGCGGCGACGCTGCGGCCGGCCCAGTCGCGCCGCGGCGCCTCTTCCAGCGCCGCCCGCTGCGCCGCAGCCAGCGTCGCCAGGGCGGGCGCAACGTCGAAGGTCAGCACCCGGCCGTCGGCGACGACCTGCTGGCCGTCGACATAGACGTCGCGGATCGCGCGCTCGCCGGCGGAATAAACCAGGCTGCGCAGCGGATCGCGCACCGGCTGCATGTAGGGATGATTGAGGTTGACGACCGAGAAATCGGCGCGGCAGCCGGCGGCGAGCCGCCCGAGATCCGGGCGGCGCAGGATCGACGCGCCGCCGACCGTGGCGGCGGTGAAGGCGTGCGCGGTCGAAACCGCCTTGAAGCTGCCGGCGATCACGCGGCCGGCGTAGCAGGCCGTGCGCATCTCGTCGATCATGTTGTGCGGGAAGGTGTCGGTGCCCATGCCGCAGGTGATTCCGGCGTCCATGTAGCGGCCGAGGGTGTTGAGGACGATGCCCCGCCGTACGAACACGGTCGGGCAATGCGCGACCTGCGCGCCCGAGCGCCGCAGCAGCGCGAAGTCGTCGGCGTGCGGCCAGGTGATCCAGGGATGATCATTAAGGAAGATGCCGTGGCCGATGATGGTGTCGGGACCCAGGAGCCCAATGGAATCGAGCCATTCGATCGGCGTCCGCCCGTGGCGGCGGGTGATCTCGCCGAACTCGACCAGGCTCTGCGCCGCGTGCAGCTGGATCGGCACGTTGCGTCGCCTTGCCTCGGCCAAGCTTTCCTTCAAGAGGCCCGCGGTGCAGGTGTCGATCTGCGACGGGCCCAGGATGCCCGAGACGCGGCCGCTCGGGTGCTGCCCCGCGCGGTCGATGGTCTCCAGCGCGCGGCGCAGCCCTCGCTCGCCGGCCGCCTCGTCCCACGTGTACTCGACCGAATGTCCATCAGGCGTGCGCCAGCCGGCAGAGCGGTACATCGGGCACAGCACGGCGCGGATGCCGGTGGCGGCGAGGTCGTCGGCCCAGTTCGCGCGCGCGCCGGAGAGATCGCAGATCGTGGTGACGCCGCTCAGCAGCAGCTCGGCCACCGCGACCTGGGTCGCCGCGGTCGCCGCCGCCTCCGAAATGCGGAACACCGGCATGAATTCGTAGAGCGAGCTCTGACCAAGGGCCGGGCTGCCGAGTTCCTCCAGGAGACCCTTGTTGGCGGGCTCCGAGGTCGGGTGAGAATGCACGTTGACCAGCCCCGGCATCAGCATCGTGTCGCAGCCGTCGATCGTCGCGTCGGCCGGGCCGTCGTAGCGTTTGCCGACGAAGACGATGTCGCGGCCGCGGAAGGCGAAATCGGCGTCGCGCAGGTACCGGTGCTGTCCGGCTTCCGGATTCCAGGCGACGATCCAGGCGGCGTTGCGGATCACGGTCGTGCGGTCGGCCATCTCTTTGTCTCCCCGTCCTCGCCGGCTACCATGCCACAGCGGCGGGACCGGACGGAATGCGGAGCGGCACGATGCCGGCACAGAAGACGGAACGATTCCCGGAAGCGCTGGTCGCGCACGCGCCGGACGCGATTATCTACGCCGACGCCGAAGGGATCATCCGCTTCTGGAACGCGGGCGCCGAGCGCGTGTTCGGCTTCTCCGCGCGCGAGGCGGTCGGCCGCTCGCTCGACCTCATCATCCCCGAGAACCTGCGCGCGCGGCATTGGGCCGGCTACCGCGACGTGATGCTGACCGGGAGCTCGCGCTACGCCGCCGACCGCCTGATGGCCGTGCCCGCCCTGCGCAAGGACGGCAAGCGCATCTCGGTCGAGTTCACGATCGTGCCGATCAAGGACGACAACGGCGTGATGCGCGGCCTCGGCGCCATCATCCGCGACGTGACGGATCGGTACGAGGAGATGAAGCGGCTGAAGGGGGAGGCGAAGCGATAGGCAGGCTCATCCTTCGACAGGCTCAGGATGAGGACTCTTGTCTTGTGTCGCATGCGGCACTGCGTTCCCGCCCAGCCTCATCCTGAGCCTGTCGAAGGATGAAGGCGCTACACCGTCAGCAGCCGCCTGATCTCGTCGTCCTTCGCTTCCGCCGCCGTCTGCGACAGCACGATGTTGCCGCGGCTCATGACGTGGAAGACGTCGCCGAGCTCGCGGGCGAAGTCGAAACACTGCTCGACCAGCAGGATCGCCATGTCGCCGCGGGCGGCCAGGGTCTTCAGCGCGCGGCCGATGTCCTTGATGATCGAGGGCTGGATGCCCTCGGTCGGCTCGTCCAGCACCAGCAGCTTGGGTCGTGTCACGAGCGCGCGCCCGATGGCGAGCTGCTGCTGCTGGCCGCCCGACAAATCGCCGCCGCGCCGCCGCAGCATGCCTTGCAGCACCGGGAACAGCGCGTAGATGTCGTCAGGGACACGGCGCTGGCCGCGCGGCAAGGGCGCGAAGCCGGTCATCAGGTTTTCCAGGACCGTCAGGCGCGGAAAGATTTCCCGGCCTTGCGGCACCAGCGCCATGCCGCGGCGCGCGCGCTCGTATGGTGGCAGACCGGTCAGGTCGTCGCCGCCAAGGTTGACCTTGCCGGCGCGCACGCGTTCGAGCCCGAAGACGGCACGCAAGAGGCTGGTCTTGCCGACGCCGTTGCGGCCGAGCACGCAGGTGACCTTGCCGAGCTCGGCCTTGAGCGACACGTCGCGCAGCGCACGGCTGGCGCCGTAGTAAAGGTCGATGGAGATTGCCTCGAGCATCATCATCGCCCCAGATATACCTCGACCACGCGCGGGTCGCTCTGCACGTGGTCGATCGAGCCCTCGGCCAGCACGCGGCCTTCGTGCAGCACGGTGACGCGGGCGCCGAGCGCGCGCACGAACTCCATGTCGTGCTCGACCACCACGACGGTGCGCTGCCCGGCCAGGCTCAGGACCAGCTTCGCCGTCTCCTCGGTCTCGTGGTCGGTCATGCCGGCCACCGGCTCGTCGAGCAACAGCAGCTGCGGCTCCTGCATCAGCAGCATGCCGATCTCGAGCCACTGCTTCTGGCCGTGGCTGAGCGCGCCGGCCAGGACGAAGCGGCGGTCCTTGAGCGCGATGCGTTCGAGCATGGCGTCGATGCGCGCGGTCTGGGGCGGCGTGAGCTGCGCGAACAGCGCGGCCCAGGCGCCGCGCGGGCCGCTCAGGGCCAGCTCGAGGTTCTCGAACACGCTCAGGTTCTCGAAGACGGTCGGCTTCTGGAACTTGCGGCCGATGCCGAGCGTGGCGATGGCGGCCTCGTCGAGCCGGGTGAGGTCGACGTCGCCGGCGAAAAAGGCCTTGCCGGAGTCCGGCCGCGTCTTGCCGGTGACGACGTCCATCATCGTCGTCTTGCCGGCGCCGTTCGGGCCGATGATGCTGCGCAGCTCCCCCTTGGCCACGACGAGCGACAGGTCGTTGAGCGCCTTGAACCCGTCGAAGCTGACCGTCACGCCGTCGAGATAGAGCCGGCGGTCCTCGGCTGCGACCGAGACGGCGGCCGGCCGGTGGCCGTCAGGCATCGCGCGCCTCCGCGGCAGGCCGGCGCCTCGACGACCAGCCGAAACCGGCGCGCCACCGGCCGGCCAGGCCCGCGAGGCCGCGCGGCAGGAACAGCGTCACCCCGATGAACAGCGCACCGAGGAAGAACAGCCAGACCTCGGGCGCGGCGCCGGTCAGCCAGGTCTTGGCGAAGTTGACGAGGAAGGCGCCGAGCAGGGCTCCCACGAGCGTGCCGCGCCCGCCGACCGCGACCCAGATCGCGACCTCGATCGAATTGGCAGGAGAGAATTCGCTCGGGTTGATGATGCCGACCTGCGGCACGTAGAGCGCGCCGGCGATGCCGGCGAGAACGGCCGAGAGCGTGAAGGCGAACAGCTTGGCCGAGGTGACGGAGTACCCCAGGAAGCGCACGCGGCTCTCGGCGTCGCGCAGCGCCAGGATGACTCGGCCGAGCTTGGAGGTGACAACGAAGCGGCAGACGAGGAAGGCGAGAGCGAGCGCCAGCACCGAGGCGACGTAGAGGCCGATCCGGGTGCTGCGCGCCTGGACGTCGAATCCCAGCAGCTCCTTGAAGTCGGTCAGCCCGTTGTTGCCGCCGAAGCCGTAATCGTTGCGGAAGAATCCCAGCATCATGGCGAAGGTGAGCGCCTGGGTGATTATCGAAAGATAGACGCCGGTGACGCGTGAGCGAAAGGCGAGGAAGCCGAACACGAATGCGAGCACGCCCGGCACCAGCATCACCATCAGTGCCGCGTACCAGAACATGTCGAAGCCATACCAGTAGACCGGCAGCTCCTTCCAGTTCAGGAACACCATGAAGTCCGGCAGCACCGGATGGCCGTACACGCCGCGCGTGCCGATCTGGCGCATCAGGTACATGCCCATGCAGTACCCCCCAAGCGCGAAGAATGCGCCGTGGCCGAGCGACAGGATGCCTGCATATCCCCAGCACAGGTCGAGCGCGAGCGCCAGGATGGCATAGCACGCGTACTTGCCGAGCAGCGGCACCATGTAGTCGGGCAGCCGGAGCGGGTGGCCGGTGGGCAGGGCGGTGTTCAAGAGCGGCACGACCACGGCGGCGGCGGCGATGATCGCGGCGAAGGCGACCCAGCCGCGGGGATCGAGCAGGCGGGCGAGGCGGGCGTTGAGCAGCGTCATGGCCTCATGCCTCCACGGCGCGGCCGTTGAGCGCGAACAGGCCGCACGGCCGCTTCTGGATGAACAGGATGATCGCGACCAGCACGGCGATCTTGCCCAGCACCGCGCCGGCGAAGGGCTCGAGCAGCTTGTTGGCGACGCCCAGGCTCATGGCGCCGATCAGCGTGCCGAAGAGGTTGCCGACGCCGCCGAACACGACGACCATGAAGCTGTCGACGATGTAGAGCTGGCCGAGATTGGGGCTGACGTTGCCGATCTGGCTGAGCGCCACGCCCGCCGTGCCGGCGACGCCGGAGCCGAGGCCGAAGGTCAGCATGTCGACGCGGCCGGTCGCGATGCCCATGGCCGAGGCCATGTCGCGGTTCTGGGTCACCGCGCGCATGTTGAGGCCGAAGGTCGTGTGGCGCAGGATCACCGCTATCGCAGCCAGCACGGCGAAGCAGAACACGACGATGCAGAGCCGGTTGTAGACCACCAGGAATCCGCCGGTCAGCTCGAACCCACCAGTCATCCAGCTGGGGTTGGCCACTTCCTTGTTGGGCGCGCCGAAGACCGTGCGCACGACCTGCTGCAGCACCAGGCTGATGCCCCAGGTCGCGAGCAGCGTCTCGAGCGGCCGTCCATAGAGGAAGCGGATGACCGAGCGTTCGAGCGCGATGCCGGCGAGGCCCGCGACCGCGAATCCGGCCGGGATGGCGTAGAGCAGGTAGTAGTCGAGCCAAGAGGGCGGCATCCAGGCGCGGAAGACCTCCTGCACCACGAAGGTCGTGTAGGCGCCGAGCATGATCATCTCGCCATGCGCCATGTTGATGACGCCCATGACGCCGAAGGTGATGGCAAGCCCGATCGCGGCGAGCAGCAGCACCGAGCCCAGGCTGATCCCCTGGAACAGGTTCTCCGCCACGCCGATGACCATCAGCTTGCGCTGCACGCCGGCGAAGGCCTCGTCGAGCGCGGCCTTGATCTCGGGGTCGACCTCGGCGGCGAGGCGCGCCTGCAGCAGCGAGCGGACGCGCAGGTCGGTCGAGCCCGACAGCACGTCGAGCGCGGCGAGGCGCGGCGCCTTGTCCGTGCCGCTGAGGTCGGCGGCCGCGATCGCCAGCGCCATCGTCGCCGCGGCGCCGCGGTCCTTCTCCTTGGCGGCCGCCTCGCGCAGCAGCGCCACCGCTTCCGGTGTCGCCGTGCCGATCAGCGCGTCGGCGGCACGCCGGCGCACGGCGGCATCCGGGTTGACCAGCCCCAGCCGGCCGACCGCTTCGCGGACGACGTTGCGCAGATTGTTGTTGATGACGACCGGCTCGATTTCGCCCGGCTTGACGGTTTCGCCGCGCTCCAGCGTCGCCGCCGCGGTAAGGCGCATGTCGTTGCCGGCGCGGGCGCCGATCACGAGCGTGCCATCGCTGCGACGGCTGAAGAGGCGGCCATCCGCCAGCGCCTCCAGCACCGGCACGGCGCGCGCGTCGCCGAGCGCGGTCAGGCGTTCGATCGCCTTGGCCTTCGCGCCGAAGGACTCGGCGTCGAGTGCCCTCACGGCGCCGGCGAAATCGAGCGGCGCCTCCTTCTTCTGCTCCGGTGCCGCGCCCGCGCGGGCGAGCAGCGCTTTCGCGTCGTCGTCGAGCTTGATCGCCTCG
The DNA here is from genome assembly GCA_964557415.1 of uncultured Rhodospirillaceae bacterium. Classification (GTDB taxonomy): domain Bacteria; phylum Pseudomonadota; class Alphaproteobacteria; order JAEULC01; family JAEULC01; genus JAEULC01. The sequence continues at coordinate 18,090 of CAZLBB010000004.1, read as the reverse complement.
AGCTCTTCCTCCCTGGCCATGTCCTCGATCTCGCCCGACGCTGCATTGGTGACGACGTACATCGGGCCGTCCCTCTCGCCGATGACTACCGCGCCGTCGGCCAGACGCTTGAACAGCCGCCCTTCGGCAAGCGCGGCGAGCGCCGCCTTGCCTTTGGCGTCGTCGCTCCGGGCCAGCGCTTCGATCGCGGGCCTGGGATCGGCATCGGCCAGTCCAGCGAGCTGCCCGGCTTGCTCCTGCCCCGAGGTCGCTGCCGGCAGCAGCCAGATCAGACCGACCAGAAGAAGGCGCTTGAGCGGATTCACTGTCCTGCTCCTGCGGGAGCGGGTTCCTCCCCCGGCGCGATCCCGCCGAGGGAGGGCCACCGCACGCGGCTCAATTGGCCGCGAACTTCGGCTTCTCGCAGTTGCCGCAGACCCAGGGATAGGACCAATCCGCCGTGAGCTTGGCGCTCTCGGGGATGTACTTGGACCAGGCATCAGCCTTGACCGGGCCCTTGGTCTTCCAGACGACGTTGAACTGGCCGTCCGGGCGGATCTCGCCGATATAGACCGGCTTCGAGAGGTGATGGTTGGTGTTCATCACCGACGTGAAGCCGCTCGGCGCCTTGACCTTCTGCCCGTACATCGCCTGGCGCACGGCGTCGACGTCGGTCGAGCCGGCCTGCTGCACGGCCTGCACCCACATCTTGAAGCCGATGTAGTGCGCTTCCATCGGGTCGTTGGTCACGCGCTTCGGGTTCTTGATGAACGTGTGCCATTCCTTGATGAAGGCGTCGTTGGTCGGATTCTTGACCGACTGGAAGTAGTTCCAGGCGGCCAGGTGGCCGACCAGGTTCTTGGTGTCGATGCCCGCCAGCTCTTCCTCGCCGACAGAGAAGGCGACCACCGGGATGTCCGACGCCTTGATGCCCGCGTTGGCCAGCTCCTTGTAGAACGGCACGTTGGCATCGCCGTTGATGGTCGAGACCACGGCGGTCTTCTTGCCGGCCGATGCGAACTTCTTGATGTCGGCGACGATCGTCTGCCAGTCGGAATGGCCGAACGGCGTGTAGTTGATCATCATGTCGTCGGCCGAGACGCCCTTCGCCTTGAGGAACGCCTCGAGGATCTTGTTTGTCGTGCGCGGATAGACGTAGTCGGTGCCGGCCAGCACCCAGCGCTTGACCTCGCCGCCTTCCTTGCTCATCAGGTATTCGACGGCCGGGATCGCCTGCTGGTTCGGCGCGGCGCCGGTATAGAACACGTTGCGCGAGCTCTCCTCGCCCTCGTACTGCACCGGATAGAACAAGAGGCCGTTCAGCTCCTCGAACACCGGCAGCACGGACTTGCGCGACACCGAAGTCCAGCAGCCGAAGACGACCGCGACCTTCTCTTTCTGGATCAGCTCGCGCGCCTTCTCGGCGAACAGCGGCCAGTTCGAGGCCGGGTCGACGACGACCGCCTCGAGCTTCTTGCCGAGCAGGCCGCCCTTCTTGTTCTGGTCCTCGACCATCATCTGGATCGTGTCCTTCAGTGTCGTCTCGCTGATCGCCATCGTGCCGGACAGCGAGTGCAATACGCCGACCTTGATCGTGCCCTGCGCCATTGCCGGGATGGCCAACGCGGCGGAAACCGCCGCTGCGGCCACGCCCCCCAGTACCTTGCTGGTTACGCCCATTATGAACCTCCGTTCCGAAATGCCCCCCGACCCGGGCTGGGCCGGATCACGGGCAAGCCAGCAAGAGTCGGGCCAGCGATCGAGGCGCGGTTCCGCCGACTGAGCTGGCGAGAAAAGCGACACGAGCTTGGCTGCGGATTGGGCATAGCCCAGGAATCGAACACCGATTGTCAGGAGCCCGGCGGCGGTTTACCCCTCGCGTTCGCGATGCCAAGGTGGGCGGAAGCGGAGGACGCATGTATTTCGACCGTCGCCTGTGGCGGTTCACCGAAGGGGTGCGCGGCGACATCGCCGCCTCGACCGCGATCGGGCTCTTGAGCGCGCTGGCCGGCATTGCGCGGCTGGCGCTGCTCGGCTGGCTGATCGCGGCGGCGATCGCCGGCAGGCCGATCGGCGATCTCGCGCTGCTGGCGCTGGCGACGGCGGCAGCCATGATCGCGCGCGCGTCCTTCGATCATTGGCGGACGCTCATCGCCAACCGGACCGCGGCCAGGGTGCAGTCGCGGCTCCGGCTCGAGCTCCACGGCCAACTCGTGCGTCTCGGCCCCGCGCGCATCGGCGCCGCCCGCTCCGGCGACATCGTGGTCGTCCTGACCGAAGGCGTCGAGCAGCTGCACACCTATTTCGGGCGCTACCTGCCGCAGCTCGCCGTCGCCGCGCTGACTCCGCTCGCCATCTTCGTCTTCCTTGCCTTCCTCGACCTGCCGGTGGCGCTGGTAATGCTGGTCGCGGCGCTGGCAACGCTGCTGGCGCCAGCGGCGCTGCATCGCATGAACAGCCGCGGCGCCGTCGCGCGCTCGCGCGACTACAAGGCGTTCGCCGCCGAGCTGCTCGATTCGATCCAGGGCCTCGCCACGCTCAAGGCCTTCGGCCAGAGCGCCGAGCGCGGGCGGCGTATGGCCGCGATGGCGCGCCAGGTCCATCGCTCGACCATGTGGGTGCTGGCCGCCAGCACCATGACGCGGCTGGTCACCGATTTCGGCATCGCGGCCGGCGCGGCCGGCGCGCTGGCGCTCGGCGTGTGGCGCGTAGCGGAAGGGGCGATGCCCTTCGCGAGCCTCGTCGTCGTGCTTATGCTCGGCGTGGAGGTATTTCGGCCCTTGCGCGAGCTGCGCGAGCTGCTGCACACGGGCATGCTCGGCCAGTCGAGCGCCGAGGGGATTCTCGATCTGCTTGCGCAGCGCCCGCTGATCGAGGCGCGATCCTCGCCGCCGACGCCGCGCCTTCTGCCGCCGACCGTGTCGTTCGAGGACGTGCGCTTCGCCTATCCGGGCGGGCGCGGCCCGGCGCATCGCGGCATGAGCTTCACCGTCGCAGCGGGCGAGCGCGTCGGCATCGTGGGGCCGAGCGGAAGCGGCAAATCGACCATCATGCGCCTGCTGCTGCGCTTCCACGATCCGCAATCGGGTGTTGTGCGGCTGGGCGGCGTGGACCTGCGCGAGCTGAGCCTGGACGAGATCCGCCGCCATATCGCCGTGGTCGGCCAGGACACGATGCTGTTCCACGGCTCGATCGAGGACAACCTGCGCCTGGCCAAGCCCGACGCGTCCGAGGACGAGATCGAGTCCGCGGCGCGCGCCGCCAATGCCCACGGCTTCATCACGCGCCTGCCACAGGGCTACGCGACGGTGATCGGCGAGCGTGGCCTGCGCCTCTCCGGCGGCCAGCGCCAGCGCATCGCGATCGCGCGCGCGCTGCTGCGCGACGCGCCGATCCTGATCCTGGACGAGGCGCTGTCGGCGGTCGATGCCGAAAACGAGGCGGTGATCCAGCAGGCGCTCGACCGCTTGATGCAGGGACGCACGACGCTGATCTTCGCGCATCGCCTGTCCAGCGTGATCGGCGCCGACCGTATCCTGGCGCTGGCCGACGGCGGCGTTGCCGAGAGCGGCCGGCACGGCGAGCTGATGGCGAAACGCGGCGCCTACCACGCGCTGATGCGCGAGCAGGCGGAAGGCGACGATCGCATCGTCGGGTCCGACGGGCCGGACCTTGCCGCGTCGGAAGAAGACGTCGCGCCGGCCGCCGCCGAGCAGAGCGACATTGCTTCCGACCACCCGGCCGACGACGTGCTGCGCGGCAGGAAGATGGGCTGGCTCGCGGTGGTTGCCGCGCTGCTCGGCCTGGTGCGGCCGTGGCGTGCGCCGCTGGCCGTCACCCTGCTGCTGGGAATCGCGCGCGTCATGGCCTTTATCGGCGTCGGCGTGCTGGGCGCGACGGCCGTGCGTGCGGTGCAGGCGGGCGAGCCGGTCGGCTGGTTGCTGATCGGCCTGGCCGCGGCGTCGGCGGCCGCGGGGCTGCTGCATTGGGCGGAATCGTGGCTGGCGCACGACGTGGCTTTTCGCCTTCTGGCAGAGATGCGCATCGCGCTGTTCGCCAAGCTCGACACGCTGGCGCCCGCCTATCTCCTGCGCCGGCGCAGCGGCGACCTGGTCGCGATGGCGACGCACGACATCGAGATGGTCGAGTATTTCTTCGCCCACACGCTGGCGCCGGCCTTTGTCGCCGTGCTGGTGCCGGCGGCCGTGCTCATCGCGCTCGGACTCATGCATCCCTGGCTCGCCCTCGCGCTGCTGCCCTTCCTGCTCCTGGCGGCGCTTGGTCCCCTGCTGGCACGACGGCGCATCGACGCGCTGGGTGCCGAGAGCCGCGCGGCTCTGGGCGCGCTCAACGCGCACGCCGTCGACACGATCCAGGGCATCGCGGAAATCGCCGCCTTTCAGGCCGAGCCGACGCGCCGCGCCGCCCTGGCGTCGCTGTCCGGTGCGCTTGGCCACAAGCGCACCGCCTTCATGGCCGACTTGTCGCGGCAGTCCGCGTCGCTCGACCTCCTGACCGGGCTCGGCGGCCTGGCAGTCGTACTGGCCGGCGCGGCGCTGGCCGCCGGCGGTGATGTTCCGCCCGGCTTGCTGCCCCTGGCCGCGCTGCTGGCCATGGCGGCGTTCCTGCCCGTGTCCGAGATCGCGCAGGTCGGGCGGCAGCTGGCGGATACGCTCGGCGCGACGCAGCGGCTGACCCAGGTGCACGAGGAAAGGCCCGTCGTCGCCGACGGCCCACGCGCCGATGCGCCGCCGCAGGCCGGCGTGCCGGCGCTCGCCCTTGACCGGGTGCGGTTCCGCTATCCCGCCGCGACGCGCGACGCGCTGGTCGATGCCGGCTTTGCCGTGCCGGCCGGGGCGACCGTGGCGCTGGTCGGGCCGTCGGGCGCCGGCAAGACCACGGTCGCGCAGCTGCTGCTGCGCTTCTGGGATCCGGCCGAGGGCACGATCCGACTCAACGGTGTCGACCTGCGCGAGTTGCAGCTCGACGCGGTGCGCGGCCAGATCGGGCTGGTCGCGCAGGACACGTATCTGTTCAACGACGACCTCGAGGCGAACATCCGCATCGGCCGGCCCGATGCGACCGCCGCGGAGGTCACGGCGGCGGTCGAGCGCGCGGCGCTCGGCGATTTCGTCGCGTCGCTGCCCGAGGGCTTGAAGACGCGCGTCGGCGAGCGCGGCATGCAGCTGTCGGGCGGCCAGCGCCAGCGCATCGCCATCGCCCGCGCGCTCCTGAAGAACGCGCCCGTGCTGGTGCTCGACGAGGCGACCTCCCATCTCGACGCCGTGAGCGAGCGCGCGGTGCGCACGGCGCTCGATGCGCTCAAGCGCGACCGCACGACGATCGTCATCGCGCACCGCCTGTCTACCGTGCGCGACGCCCAGCTGATCGTGGTATTGGACGAGGGTCGCGTGCGCGAGGCGGGCACGCATGGCGAGCTGTTGGCGCGGCGCGGGCTCTATGCAAGGCTGATCGAACACCAGACGCAATCCGTGCGCGCGGCGGAGTAGAGCAATGGACAGTCCGGTCGTGGGTCGCTCGCTGCTCTACCTGTCGCGCGCGGCGGTCGAGGCGCTGGCGATCGCGCCGGTCGACCTGGTCGACGCGGTCGACGCCCTGTTCGCGGCCAAGGCCAGGGGCCGGGCGCAGAGCCCGCCCAAGCTCGGCATCTATCCGGGCGGCGGCAAGCTGTTCCAGACCCTTGTGGCGGCGAGCGACGAGCCGCGATTCGCCGCGACCAAGACCGTCGGCCTGTCGCCCGGCAATGCGGCGCTCGGGCTGCCGGCGATCGGGTCGCTGGTGACGCTGCTCGACGGCGCGACCGGCGCGCCGGTCGCGGTGATGGACGGCACCTGGATCACCGGCATGCGCACCGCCGCCATGTCGGGGGCCGCGGCCAGGCGGCTCGCGCGCAAGGACAGCCGCCGCATCGGCTTCGTCGCCTGCGGCGTGCAGGCGGAGAGCCACCTCGCTGTGTTCCAGGCGCTGTTCCCGCTCATGTCGGTCACAGCCCATAGCCGCCGCAGCGAAACCGCGGAGGCGTTCGCCGCGATGTGCCGCCAGCGCGGCTTGCAGGCGGTGACAGCCGCGGCTCCGCGCGACGCGGTGCGCGACCAGGACATCGTCATCACGTCGGTGCCCGAGGGCGTCGGCGAGCTGCCGGCGCTCGATGCGGCGGACGTGGCGCCGGGCGCGTTCGTGTCGATGGTCGACCTCGGCCGCTCCTGGCTGGCGGACAGCCTGGGGCAACTTGATCTGGTCGCGACCGATGACCGCGTGCAATGCGAGTACGTGCGCAAGAGCGGGCGCATCAGGTTCGCCGGCCCGATCCTCGCCGATCTCGGCGATCTCGCCACCGGCGTTCACCCCGGCCGCACGAGCGACCGGCAGCGCATCGCCTTCCTGTTCCCCGGATTTGCCCTCGGCGACCTGGCGGCGGCTATACTCGTATACGAGCGTGCCCGGGCGGCCGGGCGCGGCACGGTGCTGCCGCTCTAGACATTCGGGGGAAGCATGGACCTGGGACTGACGGGAAAGATCGCGATCGTGACCGGCGCCAGCCGCGGCATCGGCCGCGCCATCGCCATCGAGCTGGCGCGCGAGGGCTGCGACCTGGCGATCGCCGCGCGCGACGCGAATCTCCTGGACGAGACGGTCGGCGCGATCCGTGCCCTCGGCCGCCGGGCAATCGCGCACCCCGCCGACCTGCGCGAACCCAAGGCACCCGCCGGACTGGCCGAGGCCTGCCTCAGACAATTCGGCCGCATCGACGTGGTCGTCAACAACGCGGGCGCCACCAAGCGCGGCGACTTCCTGGCGCTGACGGACGAGGATTTCCACGACGGCTTCGCGCTCAAGTTCATGTGCGCCGTCAGGCTCACGCGCGCGGCCTGGCCGCAGCTGATGGGGTCATCGGGTGCGGTCGTGAACATCATCGGCCAGGGCGGCCGCTACGCCGATACCGAGTTCGCGATCGGCGGCTCGGTCAACGCCGCGCTCTACAACTTCACCAAGGTCATGGCCCGGCGCGGCGTCAAGGACGGGGTGCGCGTCAACGCCGTCAGCCCGGCCGCGGTCGAGACCGACCGGCTGAAGGTGCGTATCCGCGAGAAGATGCAGCGCCTCAACGTCGACGAGGACCGCGCCCGCACCGAGCTCGGCCACGAGCTCGGCCAGGCGCGCATCGGCCGGCCCGAGGACATCGCCTACATGGTCTGCTACCTGGCTGGCGCGCCGGCGGAGTTCATCCGCGGCGCCATCGTCGATGCCGACGGCGGGTCCGGGCGCGCGATCTAGGCTCGCCGCCGGGCGATTGGCCGCCCGATCGCCCGCATCGTATAATCGGCGCAAACGCCCCTATCCGTGAAGGAACGACCATGTCCGCGCCCCTGACCAAAACCAAGACCAGCCAACCGGCGAACGACCAGATCGCGATCACGCGCGCGGCCAAGCTCAAGGCCCGGCCGGCCGACGACGCGCTGCAGTTCGGCACCGTCTTCACCGACCACATGTTCGTACTGGATTACACGGAAGAGCGGGGCTGGCACGGCCCACAGGTCGTGCCGTATCAGCCCTTCGCGCTCGAGCCGGCCGCGGCCGTGCTGCACTACGCGCAGGCGGTGTTCGACGGGCTGAAGGGATTCCGCGGCGCCGACGGCGTCGTCCGGCTGTTTCGCGCGCCCGCCCACGTGGCGCGGCTCAACCGCTCCTGCGAGCGGTTGTGCATCCCGCAGCTCGACCCGGCCATGGTGCTGCGCTCGTTCCATGCGCTGATCGGGGTCGACGAGGCGTGGGTCCCGAGGAAGCGCGGCACCTCGATCTATCTGCGGCCGACAGTCATCGCGACCGAGCCGTTCCTCGGCGTGCGCCCGGCGAAGACCTACAAGTATTTCCTGATCCTGTCGCCCGTGGGCGCTTATTACGCCGAGGGCATCAACCCGGTGAAGATCCTGGCGACCGACCAGTATGTGCGCGCCGTGCAGGGCGGCCTCGGCGCCGCCAAGACCGCCGGCAACTACGCCGCGAGCCTGTATGCGGCCGAGGTGGCCAAGAAGCAGGGTTTTACCCAGGTGCTGTGGCTCGACGGCGTGCATCGCCGCTTTATCGACGAGGTCGGCACCATGAACATCATGGTCAAGATCGGCGACGAGGTGTTCACGCCGCCGCTCAGCGGCACCATCCTGCCGGGCATCACACGTGACTCGATCCTCCAGCTTCTGAAGGACTGGGGCGTCAAGACGTCGGAGCGGCCGATCTCGATCGACGAGGTGTTCGAGGCATCGCGCAAGGGCAGCCTTGCCGAAATGTGGGGTACCGGTACGGCCGCGGTCGTCTCGCCGGTCGGCGAGCTCGGCTACAAGGGCGAGCGCATCACCATCAACGGCGGCAAGACCGGGGCGCTGACGCAGAAGCTCTACGACACCATCGTGGGCATCCAGTACGGCGAGTCGAACGACCCGCACGGGTGGACCTCGCCAGTCGCTGGCTCGGACGGCTGACGCACCGCCGTGAGTCGGTCGCCGCGCGGCGACCGATTCCGCTCACGACCGACGACGAACCCTTACGATAAATTTGTCGAACTCGGCACGCAGGATCTCGGCCTGTCTGGCGAGCTCGGACGCGGCACCATTCATCTGTACGGCTGCCGCGCCGACCTCGCCCGAGGCCTGGGTCACCGTGGCGATGTTCTTGTTCACCTCCTGCGTCCCGGCCGCGGCCTGCTGCACGTTGCGGCTGATCTCCTGCGTCGCCGCGCCCTGTTCCTCCATCGCCGTCGCGATCGAGGTGGCGATCTCGTTCACCCGCTCGATCGTCTTGCCGATCGACTGGATGGCGCCGACCGCCTCGCCGGTCTTCGACTGCACCTCGTCGATCTGACGAGCGATCTCCTCGGTCGCCTTGGCCGTCTGGGTGGCCAGCGACTTGACCTCGGAGGCCACCACGGCGAAACCCTTGCCGGCCTCGCCGGCGCGCGCTGCCTCGATCGTGGCGTTCAGCGCCAGCAGGTTGGTCTGCGAGGCGATGTCGCTGATCAGCTTCACCACGTCGCCGATCTTCTGCGAAGCCCGTGCCAGGCCGTCGACCGTGGCGCCGGTCGATCGCGCCTGGTCGACTGCTTCCTTGGCCATCTTCGACGACTCGGTTACCTGGCGCGTGATCTCCTGGATCGACGATGCCAGCTCCTCCGAGGCTGCGGCCACGGTCTGCACGTTCGATGAGGCTTGTTCCGAGGCTGCCGCCACGGCGGTCGCCTGGCGGCTGGTTTCCTCCGCCGTCGCCGACATGGTTGTCGAGGACGAGCGCATTTCCGACGCCGAGGACGACACCGTGTCGACCACGCCCTTGACCGCCGCCTCGAACCCGTCGGCCAGGGCGTTCATCTCCGTGGCGAGCCGCTGGGCGCGCTCGCGGCGCTGTTGGTCTTCCGCAGCGCGCTGCTCCTCGGCGCTTCGGCGCATCCGCTCCTCGAGGTCCATCAGCTTGCGCTCGCTCTCGGCCGCCGCCTCGTCGGCCAGGCGGCGCTTCTCGAGTTCCTGCTTCGCTTCGCGCCGGCGGGCCTCCTCGGCCTCGTGCTGCAGACGCTCGTTCTCGATGCCATTGTCCTTGAATACCTGAACGGTCCTGGCCATCTCTCCGATCTCGTCGGTCCGGTGTTTGGCCGGGACATCGGTCGACCAATCCCTGCTCGCCACCCGGGTCATGGCCGCCGTCATTGCGGCGATCGGTTTGGTGACGCGTCCGATTGCGACGTAGAACGAGAGCGCGGCAACGGCGAGGATGATGACGAGCAGGGCAAGACTCAGCGTCAGGCTCCGTGCTTCCGCCGCGGCGGAGCGGGCGCTGAGCGCGCGTGCAGCGCGCGATGCCGTGTCGGCGAGCGCGACGACGGCGTCGATGCCCTTGGTCGCGGCGGCCATCCAGGCCGCCGCGCTCAACGGGTACTCGGCTCCTTTTGTGCCTGCCTCGATCACCGCGCGCCGGACGGCGCCGAGCTCGTCGAACAACGCGCGGCGCATCTGCGCCGTGTCCTGCTGCAAGGCCTGCGCGACGAGGGGACGACGGACAAGCGTGTCGACCATCTCGTAGGCTTGCTCGACGCGGCCCTGAAACGCGGCGATCTCTCGCTGTGTCTCGGCGGAAAGCGGCCGCTGCTCGGCGATATGCCGGCCGAGCATCGCGCGCTGCCGCCCGGTGAACTCGCTCATCACCCAGAGATTGTGCTTGATCTGCACGTAGGCCGTGTCTGCCGATGCGGCGTTATCGGTTGTGAAATCCGAGGCTAGGCGGATCGCTTTGGCGCCATCGATCGCCGCCGTCGCCGCCGGCACCCAGCCCGCCGACGTCGCCGTTGCGCGCGCGGCCCGCGGCCGGGTCAGCTCGGAATCGACGAGGCTCCGATATTCGTTGAGCTTGCGGTGCGCGGTTTCGGCGTCCGCGATCATCGCATCCTTACCGGTGAAGACTTTGCCGTGTCGCACGCGGGCGACGCCGGCGGCGAACTCCCGGTCGGCATCCTGGCGTGCCTTGTTGATATCGGCCAGCACGTTCGGCAGCACCACGGCTTCGTTCGCCAGTGCCACGGCGGTGAGGCCGCGTTCGAGCGCCCAGATCGCCGCCGCCTGCAGCAGATGGTCCGAGGCGATGTTCGAATCGACCGCATGAAGCGCGTGGGCGCGCTGCTGGATGGCATTGACGGCATGCATCGACGCCAGACCGATGGCGCCCAGGGCGAGGGCGGAAACCAGCGACACGAGGGTGGTACGGATCGTGAGACGGAATGCCATGGCTTTTCCTCTCGTCTGGACGATGCTCACTGTCGCCGCGGAGTCGCAATGCGCCCAGGATGTGGCAGAACAACGATAACCGTAGAAGGAATGGGATTTGCGGAAGCATGACAAACATGAATGAACACAATGTAAATCAATTGCCGGAGATATTTCCGTGTGTGCGCGAGATGTGCGCTCGTCTGTTAATGCAGTGAAATCAAAAGAGTTCGAGCGGCTCACGTCCGGCTGTGGTCGGTCCTGAAAAAGGAGCGACCGCCGCCAGCGCCGGGCTGGCGGACGCCTGTTCGGGCTCGAAGCGGAGTTCGGCGGGATGATGGCGCCTTCCGACCTTTTTGATGAAATTCTCGACTTCGGCGCCCAGGGTTTCTGCCGGCTCGGCGCGCTCGGGCGAGGCGGCGTTCATCAGCACTGCCGCTGCGCCCATTTTCTCCATCGCGGCCGTGATCGCGGCGGCAGTCTCGTTCATCCGCTCCGTCGTCTCGCCGATCGGACGGACGGTGCCGCCCAACAGGCCGGTTGCTGCCTGTACCTCGTCGATCTGGCGCGCGATCTCCCGGATCGACGAGCGTAGCTCGTCCGCCGCGGTGGCGACGGTCTGGCAGTTCGACGAGGCTTGCGCGGAGGCGGCAGCCAGGCGGTATCCAGGCGGATGGTCCGTACCGCCGTCACCGGCATCGAGGTCGACGAGGATCAGCCCTCCGAGGCGGAGGCGGATCGATGCCGATAAGGCGATTGGGTACAGACCGTTGTTATCGAATATTGATCATTCTCCAGTGATGCCCCTCAACTTGGCAACTGTGGATCGCGTATCCTCGAATCACGGAGCGGCATGCGCGCGTTGGCGGGCGAGGGCCGCCTCGCGCCTGACGATGTAGACCGCCGCGCCCAGGATCACGGCGCTGCCGATCCAGGTCCAGCGGTCCGGCCATTCGCCGAGCACGGCGATGCCGAAGGCGACCGCGACGAGGAGTTGCGAGAACTCGTACGGCGCCAGCGCGGAAGCCTCCTCCAAGCGCAGGGCCCGCACCATGAAGACGTGGCCGATCAGCGACAGCGTCGCGATGACGAAGCCGATCGCGACGCCGGCCAGCGTCAGGGGTTCCCAGCCCCACAGGGACAGGGGAAAAAGCAGGGGCGCCGTGATGAATCCGAGCGACGCGACCAGCGTCACCAGCGGCTCGCCCTTCTGCGCCAGGTGGCGGCTGATGATGCGCGAGGCGGCGGCGCAGATCGATGTCACGATCGGCAGCACGGCGATCCAGGCGACGCTCTGCCCGCCTGGTTTCATCACCAGGACCGCACCGACGAGCCCGACCAGGATCGCCAGGCTCCGGCGCAGCCGCAGGCGTTCGCCGAGGAACAGCGCCGCCAGCAGGGTCGCGAACAGCGGCAGCGTGAAGCCGAGGGCGACCACGTCGGCCGCCTGCATCAGCGCCAGCGCGCTGAACCAGCACGCGATCGCCACGACTTCGAGCAGGCCGCGCACCATGTAAAGTCCCATGTGCCGGCGCGGCACCGGCGCGATGCGCTGCGGCACGAGCCAGGGCAGCATCAGCAGCGCGCCGAACAGCGCGCGCAAGAATCCGATCTGCAGCGCCGGCATGTCGACCGCGGCATAGCGGATGAGTCCGGCCGCCAGGCCCCAGCAGCCGAGCGCCGCCGCGTACCAGAGCGCGGCCACGATCGGCACGGGAATCGCGGTTCGGGTGGGCATGCCGGCGCAAGATAACAGTGAAACCGCGGTTCGGTGCACGGCCAGCCCTGAGCCTGTCGCATGGTACGGCTGCACCGGGCGCGGGAGCGGCTCGAGGCGGGGAGCATGTATCGTCGCTTGGCGCGGAAGCGCCAAACGGGGAGGAGATCGATGCGGGGACTGGACGGCAGGATCGCGCTGGTGACCGGCGGCGGCAACGGGATCGGGCGGGCGATCGCGATTCGTCTGGCGGAAGAGGGCGCCGATATCGCCATCATCGACGTGCACGAAGCGGGCATGGAGGTGACCGCCGCTTCCGTCAAGCAGCTCGGCCGGCGCTGCGAGGTCGCCTACGGCGACGTTGGCGACTACCAGGCGGCGGCGCGCGCTGCCAAGGCGCTCGAGACCAAGCGCGGACCGTTCGACGTGCTGGTAAACAACGCCGGCATCGTGCGCATGGCCGCCGTGCTCGACACCAGGCCCGAGGACTGGCGCGAGATCATGCGCATCAACGCCGAGGGCGTGCTGAACATGCTGAAGATCGTGGTACCCGGTATGGTGCAGCGTCGCGGCGGATGTGTGGTGAACCTTTCGTCCTGGCTCGGCAAGGCCGGACGGCCGTTCTTCGGCATGTACTCGGCGTCGAAAGCGGCGGTGCTGGCGCTGACCCAGGCCCTGGCGCTCGAAGTCGCGCCGCACGGCGTGCGCGTCAACGCGGTGTGCCCGGGCATGATCGAGGGCACACCGATGCGCGAGAGCGCCGAGGCGCAGTCGAAGGCGCTCGGCATCCCGGCGGCGAAGGACCGGGTCCAAGCCATCCCGCTGCGCCGCGCCGGCACGCCCGAGGACGTCGCCCGGGTCGTGGCCTTCCTGGCGTCCGATGAAGCCGGCTACATGACCGGTCAGGCAATCAACATCACCGGCGGCATGTGGCAGCACTGAGCGGCTTGGAACAGAGCCATAGTAAATTACCTCAAATGCTCAACAAATGCGCGTGAACGCCGCCATGGGCTCAACAAATGGACAGTCGTTATGGTTAATTTTTTCTTTAAACTAGTAGTAGCGTAGCCAGGAACAATCCGCTATATGTTAGGAAAAATTAAACCAAACTCCAATCGCGGGCGGGAGTGGGCGACGTGAATTCGACGCCAAGAACAACCGGAGCAGCCGCCTATGCCGTTGTCGAACAAGGACTTCGCGCTGTTGCAGAACAGCATCGACGCGATCATGGAGAAGATCGCGTCGCTTCATCTCTCGCTGGTGGTTGAGACCGACTTCCGCGATCTCGTCGCATTCCTCAGGCGCCACGACGCCTTCGTGTATCCGAGCTTCGATCCGGACCGCTGCGACCTGGAGGGCGAGTGCTTCTGGTTCCGCTTGACCGACACGCACGGACGCACCGTCGCCTCGCATGCTGACCGCATCCTTCAGTCCGACGATTTCTGCCGCCTGATGGAAACGGGCGAACTCTGGTTTGGCGGCAACACCCATCGCCGCAAGGTGCCGTTCTCGCGCGTGCAGCGGCCGAACGTGCGCCTGTCAGGTCGGATCGGGCATTCCGGCGCGCTGTGGGTGGAGAAGGCTTATCGCGGCCAGGGCCTGTCGCTCTATCTGCCCTATCTCAGCCGCTCGCTGTGTCTGCGCAATTTCGACACGCAGTTCCACACCGGCTTGGTGTTCAAGAGCCTCGCCGGCAGCAAGGTGCCGACCGAGTACTACGGTTACCCCCATGTCGACCTTTGCCTGGACGGCTACTTCCCGCCGACCGAGAAGATGGAGCAGGTCTATCTGTGCTGGATTTCGCAGGACGAGGCGGTCCAACGGCTGCGCGCCTTGCCGCGCCATCCGCAATTCCCGGTGTCGCTCGACCAGATACTATGCGGAGAAATCGGTATAGACCCGGTCCCGGGTGCACACCACCAGCATGTTGACCTTGCGGCCGTCCTCAGCCAGCGGCAGTAGCAGCCGGCTGTAGCTGTAGGGGATCGACTGCAGCCGCGCGACGATGTGCTGGTAGAGCGGCGTGCCGGTCCACACGACGCTGGAATAGTCCTCGATCAGCGCGTTGCGATAGGGCTCGGAGGGGTAGTCGCCGACCTTCGAGTTGGTGTAGTTGCGGAATCGATCCAGCCGCACCTTCGACCCGTATAGGCGAAAGCGGTACTCCGCCGGGTCCTGGGCGCTGACGTCGACAAGATGGGTGTGGCCGAGCACCGGCTTGAGCTGCAGGACGTCTATGTCCTTGCGGCGGGGCAGGAGCCCTTCCTGCCGCCGCGACTGCCAGTATTCGAAGACCTGGAACAGCTCGGGGTCCAGGCTTTCGAGGCTGGACAGCGGTTGCGGCCGCCTGAGGACGACGTCCTCGAGCGGGCTTGACCTGGGCGTCAGCTTGACCGTCTGAGCGAGCGGCATCTTGACGATACTCTCAGAGGTGCATTTCCGTTCTGAAACCAATAGGTAGCGGCCCTTCCTTAAGAACCCATTAAACGGGTTGAGAAACGTGAGGCGGCTCAAGCATCTGCCCTATTAATGCTCGGGCGATCCGACAACTTGCTTTGGTATGATTTCGACCCATTGCGGTCGGCCCCTGCGATGTCCCACAAGATTTAGCAAAACTGCCCGAATGGTCGAGTAACGCGATTCACGCAATACGGTATGCGGCCTGCCGGCGTTTCCTCGGGCCTGGGGCGGGCGCCGGATCTTGCGCAGGGCGAAAATTGCGGCGGGAGGCCCATGCCTCGACATGAAACCGCGCCGCCGATAGTGTAGCCGGCCCCTATTAGAGCAAATCCCGAATCCCGAAGGAGCCTGGCCGATGGATGGTTCGCGCGCGCCCGTTTACGAGAAGCTCGAGATGTTTATCGACGGCAAGTGGTGCCAGGGCAGCGAAGGCAAGACCGAGGACGTCGTCAACCCTGCGACCGAACAGCCGCTCGGCAAGCTGCCGCACGCCTCCAAGGCCGATCTCGACCGCGCCCTGGCCGCGGCGCAGAAGGGCTTCGAGACTTGGCGCAAGACCTCGGCCTACGACCGGGCCAAGGTGATCCGCAAGGCGGCGGACCTGTTCCGGCAGCGCGGCGATGCCATCGCGGCGACCTTGACCATGGAGCAGGGCAAGGTGCTGGGCGAGGCCAAGCTCGAGGTCGGCGTCTCGGCCGACATCATCGAGTGGTATGCGGAGGAAGGGCGCCGCGCCTACGGCCGCATCATCCCCGGCCGCACGGCGGGCGTGCGCCAGATGGCCGTACGCGAGCCGGTCGGCCCGGTCGCCGCCTTCACGCCCTGGAATTTCCCGGCCGTCACGCCCGCGCGCAAGATCGGCGGCGCCGTCGCGGCCGGCTGCTCCATCATCATCAAGGCCTCGGAAGAGACGCCCGGCACCTGTATCGCCATGGTGCGCTGCTTCCAGGAGGCCGGCCTGCCGCCCGGCGTGCTGAACCTGGTGTTCGGCGTCCCGAACGACGTGTCCACCCACCTGATCGCCTCGCCGGTCATCCGCAAGATCTCGTTCACGGGCTCCATCCCCGTCGGCAAGCACTTGGCGCGCATGGCGGCGGACGGCATGAAGAAGGCGACGATGGAGCTGGGCGGCCACTCGCCGGTGATCGTGTTCGACGACGTCGATCCGGTGAAGACGGCCGAGATCGCCGCCGCCGGCAAGTACCGCAATGCCGGCCAGGTCTGCATCTCGCCGACGCGCTTCTTCGTGCAGGAGAAGGTGTTCGACAAGTTCGCCGATAAGTTCATCGATATTGCCAAGAGCCTCAAGGTCGGCAACGGCCTGGAAAGCGGCACGCAGATGGGCCCGCTCGCCAATGTCCGCCGCATCAACGCCATGGAGGCGATCGTCGCCGACGCGCAAGGCAACGGCGCCAAGATTCAGGCGGGCGGCAAGCGCATCGGCAACCAGGGCTACTTCTTCCAGCCGACCGTCGTGACCAATGTCGACGAGAAGTCGAAGCTGATGCGCGACGAGCCGTTCGGACCGGTGGCGCCGATCGTGCCGTTCAAGACTTTCGACGAGGTCGTCAAGCGCGCCAACGCGCTGGAGTACGGTCTCGCCGCCTATGCCTTCACCCACTCGACGACGACGGCGACGGCGGTTGCCGACGCGCTGGAAAGCGGCATGGTCGGCGTGAACCACCTCGGCATCTCGCTGCCCGAGACGCCGTTCGGCGGCGTCAAGGAAAGCGGCTATGGCCACGAGGGCGGCATCGAGGGGCTCGACGCCTATCTGATCACCAAGTTCGTGACGCAGATCGGCGTCTGACGCCGGCGCAGGGGCCCCCGGGAAACGGGCCATGCCACGCGCGGTAATCCTGCGCGGCTATGGCCCGCCCGAGGCACTCGAGCTGGTCGAGCTCGCGCGGCCGAAACTCGCGGCCGGCGAGCTGCGCGCGCGCATGCTGGCGGCCGGCGTCAACCGCACGGACATCGAGATCCGCGTCGGCAATTGGCCGATCCAGAAGCAGAACCCGTTCCCCTATGTGCCGGGCATCGAGGTCGTCGGCCAGGTGATCGAGGTCGGCGCCTCGGTCGCGACCTTCCGCAAGGGCGACGCCGTCATCGCCATGATGATGGGCATGGGCGGCGTGCGCGCCGAGCATCCCGGCGGCTACCAGGAGGAGGTCGTCCTGCGCGCCGCCGACTGCTCGCTGCTGCCGGTCGACCTCGACCCGCTCGCGGTTGCCGCGATGGGCGTGGCGGGCGTCACGGCGCTCGCCGGTTTCGATTTCGTCGGCGCGGGGGTCGATCGCCGCGTGCTGGTGACCGGCGCCGCCGGCGGCGTCGGCAGCTGCGCCGTGCGCATCGGCAAGGCGCTGGGCTGCGACATCGTCG
The DNA here is from genome assembly GCA_964557415.1 of uncultured Rhodospirillaceae bacterium. Lineage (GTDB taxonomy): Bacteria > Pseudomonadota > Alphaproteobacteria > JAEULC01 > JAEULC01 > JAEULC01. The sequence continues at coordinate 792 of CAZLBB010000004.1, read as the reverse complement.
CGCTCACCCGCGACGTCGGCAAGGCGAAGTCGCTGAAGGCGCTTGGCGCCGACCATGTCGTCGTGGCGCCGGCCGCTGGCGGCAGCCCGGACCTGCCCAAGGTGACCGGGGTGCTCGACATGGTCGGGGGCGCGCTGTTCGGGACGTTGGTCGGGACGCTGCTGCCCGGCGGCAAGCTGTGCTTCCTCGGCGGCGCTGCCGGCGACGCCGTTTCCTTCTCCGCCTGGTCGCTGACGGAGGGGATCGTGCTGGGCGGCTGGAGCTCGGAGTCGCTCGACGGCGCGGCGCTCCGCTCCGCCATCGGCCGGCTGACCAGCCTGATGCGGCGGGGCTCCCTGCCGCCGCCGCCGGTGACGCGCTTCCCGCTCGAGGCCGCGGCGGACGCCCACCGGGCGCTCGAGCAGAACTTCCATGTTGGGCGCGTGCTGCTGACGCCGTAGGCGAGCGCCCGCTCGGGCCTCCTCCTATTCCTGCAGCTCCACCCGGTTGCCTGCGCCGAACAGCGCGACGGCGTTGCGGAAGGCGATCCGCTCCGCGAGCAGGCGCGGCAGTTGCTTGAGCCAGCCGCGATGCTCCTCGATCAGGCCTTCGTAGTCGCCCCAGCGCGAGGTGACATAGGTGTCGGTGCCGATCATCACGCGGTCGGGATGGCGCTCGAACACGGCGCGCCACAGCGGGTCGATGCGGCCGCCGGGATTGATGGCGCCCGCGCGGAACGAGACCTCGGTCCAGAGCTGCTTGTACTCGTCTAGCATCGAACCCAGCACGTCCGCGGGTTCGCTCATGCCGGCA
>CAZLBB010000003.1:0-107469 GCA_964557415.1 uncultured Rhodospirillaceae bacterium | reverse complement strand
CGAGGTCGAGCGCCGCCTGCTCGCGGCCGCCGAGGCGCGCGGCGCGTCGCCGGCTTCAGCGCGCTCCGGCGCGGCGCCGCTGATCGCGGCCGGGCTTGCGGTCGCCGTGCCGGCGCTGGCCATCGCGCTCTATGCCCAGCTCGGCCGTCCCGGCCTGCCGGGCCAGCCCCTGGCTGAGCGGCGCGACCTGCGTTCGGCGCCGTCGGCGCAGGTGGCCGACCCTCACCCGGGTGGGGCGGGCGGCACCGAATCGATGCAGGCGCTGACCGAGCGCCTGGCCAAGCGCATGGAAGCCAATCCCGGCGATCCCGAGGGCTGGTCGCTGCTGGCGCGGTCGTACCAGCAGCTCGAGCGGCACCGCGAGGCCGTGGGCGCGCTCGAGCGCGCCGTGGCGCTCACCAACCGCGAGCCCGGATTGCTCTCAGCGCTGGCCGAGGCGCGCGTCACGGCCGCCGACGGCACCGTGCCCGAGCAGGCGCGCGCCGAGTTCGAGGAGGTGCTGCGGCTCGATGCCAAGGATCCGCGTGCGCGATTCTACATCGCGATGGCAGAGGGCCAGGCGGGACGGCTGCAGCAATCGCTCGACCGCTTGGTGGCGCTCGCCAAGGACACGCCGGCCGATGCACCGTTCCTGCCTATGGTGCGCGACCGCGTCGCCGGCCTCGCGCGCGAGCTGAAGCAGGATCCAGCCAGCGTGCTGGCCGGCCTGCCGCAGCCCCGGGCGCCGGCGCAGGCCCAGACGCCGCCCGCGGCGCCGGGCGCCGAGCGCGGCCCGACCCCGGCCGACATGGCTGCCGCGGCGCAGATGTCGCCCGAGCAGCGCCAGCAGATGATCCAGGGGATGGTCGCCGGCCTGGCGCAGCGGCTCGAGCAGTCGCCCGCCGATATCGATGGCTGGCTGCGCCTGATCCGCGCCTACAAGGTCATGGGCGACGACGCCAAGGCGACGGAGGCGGCCGCGAAGGCGATCACCGCCAATCCGCTGGCGCGGCCACGCATCGTTGCCGGCGCGCAGCAGCTTGGGGTTACGGTCGCCGACGCCCCGGCCGCCGCTTCGCCGCCCGCCGCGCCGCGCGGGCCCACCGCCGCCGATATGGCGGCAGCGCAGCAGATGACGCCCGAGCAGCGCCAGCAGATGATCCGCGGCATGGTCGATGGCTTGGCGCAGCGCATGGAGCAGCAGCCCAACGACGTGGACGGCTGGCTGCGCCTGATCCGCGCCTACAAGGTGATGGGCGACGATGCCAAGGCGACGGAGGCGGCAGCGAAGGCGCTTGCCGCCAATCCGGCCGCGCGGCCGCAGATCGCCGCCACGGCGCAGCAGCTCGGCGTGTCCGTCGCGGCTGCGCCAGCGACAACGCAACCGCGTCCGCTCGACGCCGCCGCGATCCGCGCCGGTGCGCCGGCCGGCGATCTCGGCGCGATGCGCCGGCGCCTCGACGGCAACCCGAACGACCGCGAAGCGCTGTTCCAGCTCGGCCTCGCCGAAGCCGCCGCCGGCAACCGCATCGCCGCCGCCGAATTCTGGGGCCGCCTGCTCGGCCAGTTCAACCCAGCCTCGCCCGAATACGGCGCCCTGCGCGAGCGCCTGGATGCGCTGAAGCGCGGGGGTTGACGCCGCCGTGCGCGACCGGCCTCGGCCGTCGGCCGTATCTTCGACGCCGCCCATCATCATGCTAAGTTGACCGCGAGATCCGGAGGACGTCGATGCCCGATACCGCCCTGCCCGCGCCCGTCGCCTTCACCCGCATGGAGGATGGCACCAAGCAAGAGTACGCGCTGCTGTGCGAGCGCGAGAAGGCGCTGATCGCGCGCCTGCCAGAGTTCCTGATGGCGCAGCTGAAGACGCTCGACTTGCCGGACAGCGGCTACCAGATCACCCGGTACGGGCACTCGCTGCAGACCGCGACCCGCGCCTTCCGCGACGGCGAGGACGACGAGACCGTGGTCGCCGCCCTGCTGCACGACATCGGCGACACGCTGGCGCCCGACAACCACTCGCAGCTCGCCGCCGCGGTGCTGCGGCCCTACGTGTCGGAGAAGACGCATTGGGTCGTCCTGCATCACGGCATCTTCCAGGGCTACTACTACTTCCACCACATCGGCCAGGACCGCAACGAGCGCGAGCGTTTCCGCGGCCATCCGCATTTCGAGGCCTGCGCCCGGTTCTGCGAACGCTGGGACCAGACGGCATTCGACCCCCGCTACGACACGATGCCGATCGAGGCCTTCGAGCCGGCGCTCCGCCGCGTGCTGTCGCGCGAGCCGTTCCGGCAGGTCTAGGGATCTACCCTTCGACGGGCTCACCCTTCGACAAGCTCAGGGTGAGGAACCTGGTTGGGCTTGGTTCCACCTCGCCGTGAGCCTGTCGAAGGGCGCGGGCGCCGAGCCACGAAATTATTGACTTCTCAACCTTCTGCCCTTATGCGTGAGTCATGGCTCACGCGCCGAACAGGATTCCGCGACGACGACGTACTGCCCCGGCGCCCCGGCGCTAGGCGGTCGTCGAGCCTGATTCCCATCCGCTCCTGATTCCACGACAGGTCCCGACGATGCGCCGCGCGCAGGATTGCGCCGGTCCTTGCGTGTCGTTTGTCGTTCTCCTGCAACGGACCTTCGCCCCATGTACCAGATCAGCACCGAGCGGCCGGAAGACGAGGCCGCGATCGAGCTTCTGCTCGACAAGGCCTTCGGCGCCAACCGGCAGTCCAAGACATCCTATCGCTTTCGCGAGGACGTCGACCCGGTGGCCGACCTCAAGCTGGTCGCGCGCGACGCCGGCCGGATCGTGGGCACGCTGCGCTTCTGGCCTGTCGCCATCGGGCTGGCTGGGACGCCGGCGCTGCTGCTGGGGCCGCTCGCGGTGGCGCCGGCGCGGCAGGGCGAGGGCATCGGCGGCGCGCTGATGCGCCAAGGGCTCGACATGGCGCTGTGGGCGCGGCACCGCATCGTGGTGCTGGTCGGCGATCGCGGCTACTACGCGCGGTTCGGGTTCGAGGCCGCCTGGCCCTACGGGCTGGCCATGCCCGGCGAGCGGGTCGAGCGGCTGATGGTGCGCGGGCTCGATGCCGGCGCGCTCGACGGCGTCCTCGGCGCCGTCCAGCCCTGGAGGTCGGTTCGCGAAGCTGCCTGACGCGCCGGTGCCCATGATCGGCCGCGCGGGCGTGCGGCCATGAGCGCCTTCGACCGCGACCGGGCCGATGCCGGGTTCGTCGTCAGCAGCGACCGCGCCCGCATCGATCTCGACGTCGTGCACGGTTTCCTGTCGCGCCGGAGCTACTGGTGCCGCGGCATCCCGCGCGGCGTCGTCGAGCGCGCGGTTGCCAACTCGCTGTGCTTCGGCGCCTACACGCTATCGGGAGCGCAGGTCGGCTTCGCCCGCGTGGTGACCGACTATGCCACCTACGGCTACGTCGCCGATGTGTTCGTTCTCCCGGAATGGCGCGGCCGCGGCCTGTCCAAGCGCCTGATGGAAGCGATCCTCGCGCATTCCGGCCTCGAGGGCTTCCGTCGCCTGACGCTCGCCACGCGCGACGCGCAGGCGCTCTACGCGCAGTTCGGATTCGCGCCGTTGGTGCGGCCGGACTGGCAGATGGAGCGGTTCAACGCGAACGTCTATGGTGATCCGCTATGACGGGCCGACCGACGATCATGCGATGACCGCCCGCGCCGCCGATCCGCGCACGCGGCTGTTCCAATGGGTCGCCGACCGCTTTCCCAGCCCGGCCATCGAGCACAGCCTGGCGCTGCGCCGGCTGTGGAAGACGCTGTTCTATCTCATCGGGCCGCCGGCGCCGTTCGTGATGCGCACCGCGCGCTACCGCCTGCGGGTCGATCCCGCCAGGCGGAAGGACATCGCGCGCAGCATCCTGCATCGCGGCTGCTACGAGCCGATCGAGACCGCGATCGTCCTGGCGAGGCTCCGGCCCGGCATGACGGTGATCGACGTCGGCGCCAATATCGGCCATTACGCCATGATCGCCGCGGCGGCGGTCGGGCCGGAAGGACGCGTCATCGCGTTCGAGCCGGATGGCGAGAACCACGAAGCGCTCACGGCCAACCTGGCGCTGAACGGCTTTCGCCACGCGACGGCGGAGCTTCTGGCGCTGGGCGCCGCGCCGGGCGAGGCGATCCTCTATCGCGACGAGGCCAATCGCGGCGGGCATTCGCTGGCGGCGGCGAACGTGCAGAAGCCCGGCGGCGAAAGCCGCATCGCCGTGACGACGCTCGACGCCTACGCGCGCGAGCGCCTGGCGGGAAGGCGCGTCGGCTTCATCAAGATCGATGTGCAGGGCGCCGAGGCGGAGGTGCTGACCGGCGCGGCCGCGACGCTCGCGCGCGACGGCCCCGATCTGCTGGTGGAATTCTGGCCGCATGGCATCCGTGCGCGCGGCGGGGAACCGAAGCATCTAGTCGAACGGATGCTCGGCCTTGGCTATCGCATGGCCGTGGTCGACCGTGGCCATCCCGGCCATGTCCGTTCGCTCGCCGATATCGACGCGCTGCGCCGGATCGATCTCAGCGACCCGCAGGCCTACGCCAATCTGCTGTTCACGAAGGACAACGCCGACCGGTGACGCCGGCCGGCGTGCCTAATCGGACATTCGGTTGCAGGAAACGGGGAGTTTAGCGGCCGCCGTAGCCGCCGCCACCACCGCCGCCGTATCCGCCGCCGCCGCCGCCGCGCGGGCCACGCGGACGGTCGCCGTACCCGCCGCCGCCGCCATACCCGCCACCGCCGCCGCCGCGGTCGCCATAACCGCCGCCACCGCCGCCGCCGTAGCCGCCGCGACCACCGCCGCCGCCGTAGCCGCCACGGTCACCATAGCCGCCACCGCCGCCGCCCGGGCGCGGGCCGCGCGGACGGTCACCGAAACCGCCGGGCGTACGCTCGCGCGCCTCGTTCACGGTGAGCGTACGCCCACCGACAACCGAGCCGTTGAGCGCCGCCTTGGCAGCCTCTGCCTGTTCCGGGGTTTCCATTTCGACGAACCCAAACCCGCGGGATTGGCCTGTCATGCGGTCCACGATCACCTGGGCCGACTTCACCGTCCCGAAGGGGGCGAACATCGTCTCAAGTTCCTTCGAAGTATGGGCGTGTGGCAGATTGCCGACGAAGAGCTTGCTATTCGACATCAGACTCGGTCCTTACGTGACGAAAAACGGAAGATGGTCCATGGGATTGGGTCGACCGGCACGGTAATCCCGCGTCCGGCCCGATACGCGAACGAACCCTGCCCGCAAAGCAAAGCCTAGCGGGCGGCGGAGAGGCCCGGTTCTTGAAGGAGAAAACTCGCAGCGAACGGCTCAAACCATGCTCTTCGCTGTAGGAGAAGAGCGATACGTCGGCATCGCCTGCCCACAGACCATTAATGAACATAGCCGATTCCACCCACAGTTAACAGCGGATTCAACTGTCCCCGTTTTGTTCCGCTCGGGCCGACTCCTGTGCTAGGCTTGCCGGCCATGCCGGACGCCGGACTGCTTTCCCCATCGGCTCAAGAGATTGCGCGCGGCCTGTGCCGTCACTTGGCGCAGGCAGGGTTCAGCACCTTGACCGAGCTCATCCTGCCGAACGGTCGTCGCGTGGATGTGATCGCAGTCGACCGGGCCGGCAAGATTCTCGTGGCCGAGGTCAAGTCCTCGGTCGAGGACTACCGCAGTGACCGCAAATGGCAGGAGTATCGCGATTACTGCGACCGGTTCTTCTTTGCCGTGGCCGGGAGCTTCCCGCGCGAGCTGATCCCGCCCGTCTGCGGCCTGTTCGTCGCCGATGCCTACGGCGCCGCCATGCTGCGCGACTGCGCCGAGGCGCCGGTCGCCGGCGCGCGGCGGCGCGCCCTGCTGCTGCGCTTCGCCACGATCGCCGCCGACCGCCTGCGCGGGCTCACTGACCCGGAAGCGTGACCTTCAGCGCGCCATGCGCTTGATGGTCGCGCTGGTGCTGTGGCCGGGCAGCAACTCGGCCAGCAGCACCCTGCCGCCATGGGCCTGGACGATGTCGGCGCCGACCACGGTCTCGACCGTGTAGTCCGCGCCCTTGACCAGCACGTCGGGCAGGACCGCCCGGATCAGCGCTTCGGGCGTGTCCTCGTCGAACACGACGACGAGGTCGACCGATTGCAGCGAGCCCAGCACCAGCGCTCGCGCGGCCTCGGCCTGCACCGGGCGGTCGGCGCCCTTGAGGCGCCTGACCGAGGCGTCGCTGTTCAGGCCGACGACCAGACGGTCGCAGGCGGCGCGCGCCTGCGCCAGCAACGAAACATGGCCCGGATGCAGGAGGTCGAAGCAGCCGTTGGTGAAGCCGATCTTCAGGCCCTTGCGCCGCCAGCCCTGGATGCGGTCGAGCGCGGCCGAGCGGCTCAAGACCTTGGCCTCGGCGTCCATGACGTCCTGGGCGTGCAGCTGGTGCCGGATCTCGTCGGGATAGGCGACGGCCGTGCCGACCTTGCCTACCACGATGCCGGCCGCGACATTGGCCAGGCGCGCCGCATCCTCGAGCGAGGCGCCTGCCGCCAGCGCCGCGGCGAGCACCGCCACGACCGTGTCGCCGGCCCCGGAAACGTCGAACACCTCGCGCGCCTCGGCCGGCAGATGCACCGGCTCGCCGTTCGCCGCGACCAGGCTCATGCCCTGCTCGCTGCGCGTGACCAGCACGTGCTCGATGCCGCATTGCGCGATCAGGCGGCGCGCGGCCGCAGCGATCTCGGCGTCGGTCCCGACCGGCATGCCACTCGCCGCCGCCAGCTCCTTGCGGTTCGGCGTCACCACGCTGGCGCCGCGGTAGCAGGTGAAGTCGGTGCCCTTGGGATCGACGACCACGGCATGTCCGGCCGCGCGTGCGGCGGAGATCGCCGCGTTCAGCATGGCGCCGCCCAGCACGCCCTTGCCGTAGTCCGACAGCACCAGGGCGCCGTCGATCGCGCCGGCGCGCGCCACCAGCTGCGCCTCGCTCAGCGGTCCCACCGCGGGCGCGGCCTCGCGGTCGGCGCGCAGCAGCTGCTGCGCGCCGGCGATGAAGCGGGTCTTGATCGTGGTGCGCCGCCCCGGCTCGACGACGAGACCGGCCTCCACGCCGTCGAGCGCGGCGACGAGCCGCGCGATCTCGCTGCCCGCCGCATCGTCGCCGACCACGGCGACGAAGCGCGTCTTGACGCTCAGCGCCGCCAGGTTGCGCACCACGTTGCCGGCGCCGCCGAGCATCGCCTGCTCGCGTTCGACCCGCAGCACCGGGATCGGCGCCTCGGGCGATACGCGCTCGACCTGGCCGTAGACGTAACGGTCGAGCATCGCGTCGCCGATGCAGGTGACGCGCGCGCCCTGCAGGCGCGCCAGCAAGGCGGCGAGGCTAGAGCGGTCGCTCACACCAGCCCCAGCTCGCGCTCGAGCGCGCCGCACAGCATCTGGCCGAGCGTGATGTGCATCTCCTGGATGCGCGCGGTCACGGTCGACGGCACGCGGATCAGCGGGTCGCACAGCCCCAGCATCTTGCCGCCCGATTGCCCGGTCAGGCCGGCGACCACGAGGCCAAGCTCCTGCGCAGCCCTGAGGCCCGCGATCACGTTCGGGCTGGTGCCCGAGGTCGAGATGCCGATGGCGAGGTCGCCCTTGCGGCCGAGCGCGCGTACCTGGCGGGCGAACATCGGCTCGACGCCCATGTCGTTGGCGATGGCGGTCAAGGCCGAGCTGTCGGTGGTCAGCGCGATGGCCGCGATCGGCGCCCGGTCCTTGACGTAGCGGACGGCGAGCTCCGTCGCCAGATGCTGCGCGTCGGCGGCACTGCCGCCGTTGCCGAAGAACATCAGCTTGCCGCCGCCGCGAACGGATGCGACAGCGGCCTGGACGAGGCGGACGAAAGCATCGCGCGTCTCGGCCCGGGTCCGCGCCAGCACGTCCGCGTGCTGCTCGAGCTCGGATGCGAAGAAGGCATCCAGGTCCATGCGCCAAGCTCCGTCAGGGCCGGGTGATGCCGCGGAAATAGTCGATGGTAAGGCCGAGCCCGGTCTCCAGATCCACGGTCGGCTGCCAGCCCAGCACCGTCCTGGCCTTGGTGATGTCGGGACATCGCTGGGTCGGATCGTTGACCGGCAGCGGCTTGAACGAAAGCCTGGAGCGCGAGCCGGTCATGGCGATGATCATTTCCGCCAGCTCGCGCACGGTCATCTCGACCGGGTTGCCCAGGTTGATCGGGCCGGTCACCTCGTCGGGCGCCCCCATCAGCCGCACGAGTCCGTCGATCAGGTCGTCGACGTAGCAGAAGGCGCGAGTCTGGCTGCCGTCGCCGAAGATCGTGATCGGCTCGCTTTTCAACGCCTGCATGATGAAGTTCGACACGACGCGCCCGTCGTTCGGGTGCATGCGCGGCCCGTAGGTGTTGAAGATGCGCGCGACCCGGATCGGCAGGTTGTGCTGGCGGTGGTAGTCGAAGAACAGCGTCTCGGCGCAGCGCTTACCCTCGTCGTAGCAGGCGCGCGGCCCGATCGGATTGACGTTGCCCCAGTACTCCTCCTCCTGCGGATGGTGCGTCGGGTCGCCGTACACCTCGCTGGTCGAGGCCTGCAGGATGCGCGCCTTCACGCGCTTGGCAAGGCCCAGCATGTTGATCGCGCCGTGCACCGAGGTCTTGGTCGTCTGCACCGGGTCGAACTGGTAGTGGATCGGCGAGGCGGGGCAGGCGAGGTTGTAGATCTCGTCGACCTCGACGTAGAGCGGGAAGGTCACGTCGTGCCGCATCATCTCGAAATGCGGGTTCGACAGCAGCTTAAGGATGTTGTCGCGCGTGCCCGTGAAGTAGTTGTCGACGCACAGCACGTCGTGGCCTTCGGCCAGCAGGCGCTCGCACAGGTGCGAGCCGAGAAACCCCGCCCCGCCGGTCACCAGAACCTTCTTGCGTGAGATCATGCCCCGATCCGGCTGAGAACCATTTGGCGAGAATGATGCGGCCGGACCACGACTTCGGCCCGGCCAGGACACTCCTACCACCGCACCGAGAGCGAATAAAGCGGCGCGACCCGTGCGCCGCCACGGTTCAGGCGGCGCGTACCCTGGCGATGAACTGGTCCACCTCGCGGCGCAGTATCTCGGCCTCGCGCGCGAGCTCGGCCGAGGCGCCGTTCATCCCAGCCGCCGCCGCGCCGACCTCGGCCGAGACCTGCGTGACGCTGGCGATGTTCCTGTTGACCGCCTGCGTGCCGGAAGCCGCCTGCTGCACGTTGCGGCTGATCTCCTGCGTCGCCGCGCCCTGCTCCTCGACCGCCGCCGCGATCGCCGACGACACCTCATTCACCTGCTCGATCGCCGTGCCGATCGACTGAATCGCGCCGACCGCCTCGCCGGTCGCCGACTGCACCGCCTCGATCTGCCTGGCGATCTCCTCGGTCGCCTTGGCGGTCTGCGTCGCCAGCGACTTGACCTCCGAGGCCACGACCGCGAAGCCTTTGCCCGCCTCGCCCGCGCGCGCCGCCTCGATCGTGGCATTGAGCGCCAGCAGATTGGTCTGCGCGGCAATGTCGGTGATCAGCTTCACCACGTCGCCGATCTTCTGCGCCGCCTGCTTGAGGCCGTCCACCTTCTGGCCGGCCGATTGCGCCTGAGCGACGGCGCGCTGCGCCATCTGCGTGGATTCGCCGACCTGCCGCGCGATCTCCTGGATCGACGAGCTGAGCTCCTCGGCCGCCGACGCCACGGTTTCGACGCTGGTGGCGGCCTCCTCGGAGGCGGCGGCCACGGCGGTCGCCTGGCGGCTGGTTTTCTCGGCCGTGGCCGACATCGTGGTCGACGAGGTCTGCATCTCGCTGGCGGACGACGACACGGTTTCGACCATCGCGCTGACGGTCTTTTCGAATCCGTCGGCAAGCGCCTGCATCTCGGCCCTGCGCCGCTCGTCCGCCTCGGAGCGCATTCTCGCCTCGGCCGCCTTCTGCTCCGCGGCGGTGCGGCGCATGCGCTCCTCGAGCTCCTTGAGCTTGCGCTCGGTTTCCTGCGCGTGCTCGTCGGTCATGCGGCGTTTCTCCGCTTCCTGCTCGGCCTGCGCCTTGGCCTGCTCGGCCTGCGCTTCGGTGCGATTGCGCTCCAGCTCCATCTGGGTGGCAAGCTGCTCTTCGTTCCAGCGCGCCAGCATCGCGGGCAGCGCCGTGGTCAGCCAGACGAGCACGCCGGTTTCCAGCACGACGATCACCGCGTGCAGCACGACCCGACCGAGATCGGCGCCACGGTCGAAGACGAGCGCGGGCACCAGTAGGCCGAGGCCGAGATGGTGCACGGCCGTTGCTCCCGCCGCCAGGATCAGGACCCGCCAGTCGCAATAGATCGCCAGCATCGCCAGCGCCGCGAAGTAATACATGTGGATGTCGATCATCCACGCGTGCCCGGACATCACCGCGAGGATCGACGATACCTGCACCACCATGGTCATGGCCGCAGTGAAGCGGACGGCGGCGGCCGCGCCGCCCTGCATCGCCAAGAGCCCCGACAGCATCGTGGCGGCCAGCGCGGCCAGGGCGGTGCCCGTCCACGCGGCGCCGAGAGCCAGCGTCAGGCCCGCGACGAGGAGCACATGCAGCCACGCCAGGCCGGTGAAGCCGAGGCTGGCAACGCGGCGCAATCCGTCGAAGTTCTGGTTCATCGCACAACCCTTTCCTGCGTGCCGCAAAGGAAGCCGCTCGCAGCGAGAATGACCAAGGCGCCTGCCTCGCGCAGGCTGCCGGCGTCGGCGCCGGGAGCGACGACGACGCTGTTGGAGAGCATCCCCTGCCCGATCACCGAGGCGCCCGCGCCGGTCGCCAGCAGGAAGGCGTCGCGCGCGGAGACTCCCGGCCGAAATATCACCAGCGCCTCGTTCGTCGGCACAGGGGATGCGGAAAGCAGGAGGAGAGGCAGGCTCAGCACCAGCAGCGCCATGGCCGGCAGCCATGCGCCGAGCCCGTGTTCCTTTTCACAGCCGATCGCGCGCGCGGTCTGCATTCCATCGCTTATCCGGACAGCGCATGCCCCGAAGCCCGGCCGGCTGCGGGGCGGACGCGTCGCGCACGGTATTTGGACAAGAGAGATTAAATTCGGATGAATAGAGCCCGCGAGCCGCAGCCGGTCAGAGGCAGGCGCGGTGAAAGAAAATAACAATCGGCGCGATGCCTGCGATCATGTCGACAGGAACGACGTCGTCATGCCGTCGAGCGCGACCGCGGTCAGGCGCCCGCTGAAATAGGCGCCGGTGTCGATGCCGATGCGGTTGCGCCGGACTTCGGGCGCGGGCGCGATCGTGTGGCCGTGCACGACGATGGCGCCGTGGTCGGCCTGCGAATCAAGGAATTCCTCGCGGATCCAGATCAGGTCCTCGACCGTCTGCTCGTCGGCCGGAAGGCCCGGCCGGATGCCGGCATGCACGAACAGGTAGCCGGGCCTCAGCAGGTAATGGCGCAGCTCCGCGAGGAACTCGCCATGTGCCGGCGGCAGGGCTTCGGCCAGCGCGTCGCGCGCCGCCAGCATGCCGCCCAGGTCGTGCGCCGTGCGCGGCGGCTCCACGCCATAGCTCTGCAGCGTGGCGCGCGCGCCGTTCATCATCCAGCCCGGCCCGGCCCCGAGCGGGTTGCCGAGGAACTCGCGCATCATCCAGTCGTGGTTGCCGAGCAGCGCGACGCACTCGAAGTCCGGCAAGTCCGGCGCCAAGAGAAGGTCGATCACGCCCTTGCTGTCGTGCCCGCGGTCGACGAAGTCGCCAAGATGCACCAGGGTGCGCCGGCCCGGCGGCCGCCCAGCGGCATCCTCGCGGATCAGCCGGTGCAGGCGCGCGAGCAGGTCGGATCGGCCGTGCACATCGCCGACCGCATAGACCAGATCGGTTGCTGGTACGGCCATCGACTATGCCTCGGAACGAAACAGCAACGACATCGCAGCGCTAAGCATTTGTTAGCGATATGGAGGCTAATAGCTTTCTTTCCAGGACCATAGGCCCGGCCTTGGTCCCAAGCGGGGGAAGCAGGAAGGGAGCCGCACGGTGGCCGACCAGGGCCGAGCCGACGAGCAGCAGATCAGCCAGGAAATCCAGCTGGTCGAGTTCCTCGAGCGTCTGTCGCGCAATCGCGACGGCCGCGTGGCCGTCCATGTCCATCTCTCGCGTCTGCGGCCGTGGCAGCGCCGCGAGCAGCATCTGCGGCTGGCCACGAGCACCTTTGCCGACTTGGTGCGGCCGTTGCAGGGTCAGGGCTTCGTCCTGCGCAACTCCGACATCGTCTTCGTCGGTCACAACAAGGACATCGAGGCTCTGACCGACGCGGTCGAGCGTCTGCGCGGCATGTTCTCCGAGGATCAGGCTGGGCCGGTCGCGGATGTCAGCGTCACCGACGATTTCTGCTCCTGGATCAACCTCACCACCCGCTTCGACGAGTTCATGGCCTGGGCGCGCCAGACCGGCGATGCCGAGCGTGCGCGCCAGCGCCGCCTGGCCGCCGCGCGCGCGCACCTGAACGCCACGCCGCAGAAGCCGATCAATCCGGCGCAGCTCACCCGCATCGAGGCCTATCTGTCGCAGGCCGACCTGTCCGGGCTCATGCGCCGCCAGCCGATCTGCCTGATCGCACCCGACCACTCGATCAAGCCGGTCTATCGCGAGCTGTACATCGCCATCTCGAGCCTGGCCGCCGCCGTGTCGCCGGACATCGACTTGGCCGGCAACAAGTGGCTGTTCCGGCACCTGACGCAAGTGCTCGACCAACGCATGCTGTCGCTCCTCGCGCGCAACGACGATCGCGACATCGCCAGCGCCTTCAGCCTCAACCTCAACGTCGGCACGATCTCGACGCCGCATTTCCTGGCGTTCGACCGCACCATCGGTTCGAACGCGCGCGGCACGATCGTGATCGAGTTCGACCTGATCGACATCATGGCGGACATGGCGGGCTTTCAGTTCGCCCGCGAGGTGCTGCGCGACCGCGGCTATCGCATCTGCGTCGATGGCGTCGACCACCAGACGCTGCCGCTGATCGACCGCGAGCGTCTGGGCGTCGATCTGGTGAAGCTGATGTGGCGGCCGGAGATGGCCGAGGGCACGAACCCGGCGCTGGTCAACGATCTGCGCCAGTTTATCCAGCGCGCGGGCCTCGCGCGCGTCATCCTCAACCGCTGCGGCGAGGCGGCGGCCATCGCCTTCGGCCAGTCGCTGGGCATCACCCTGTTCCAGGGCCGTCAGGTCGACACCATGCTCGCCGACCAGGGCCGTCGCGGCGGTCCCGTGATCCAGCCGGCGAGGGCGCGGGCTTCCTAGCAGGCCCCGCCTCCAAGCGGGTCGAAGGACGATCAGTCGCGCGGCGCGTGCTTGCCCAGGATGCGCTGCAGCGTGCGCCGATGCATGCGCAGGCGTCGCGCCGTCTCCGACACGTTGCGGTCGCATTGTTCGTAGACGCGCTGGATGTGCTCCCAGCGCACGCGATCGGCCGACATCGGCTCCTCCGGCGGCGGCGGCAGGGCCGAGCCCTTGGCCAGGAGCGCCGCGACGATGACGTCGGCGTCCGCCGGCTTGGGCAGGTAGTCGACAGCGCCGGCCTTCACCGCCGCGACGGCCGTGGCGATGTTGCCGTAGCCCGTCAGCATGACCACGCGCACATCCGGCCGTACCCGGCGCAAGGCCGCGACCACGTCCAGCCCGCTGCCGTCGCCCAGGCGCAGATCGACGACGGCATAGGCCGGCGCCGACGCTTCCGCGGCCGCAACGCCGGATTTCACGCTCTCGGCCGCGGTGACGGTGAAGCCGCGTTGCGCCAGGGCGCGCGCCAGACGCTCGCGCAAAGGGGTGTCGTCGTCGACGATCAAGAGGCTGCGCTCGCCCGTCACCGTCGGGCTTGGCTCGTTCGGCCCTGCCGGGTCCGCCATGCCGGTTGGTTCCCCTTCCCTGTTCAATCGGACGCTTGAATATCGTCGCGCGGCCAGGAGATGGCAATCTCCGCGCCGCCCTGCGGGCGGTTCGCGAACCTGAGGCGCGCCCCGGTGTGCTCCAGGAGCGTCTTCGCGATGAACAGCCCAAGGCCCATGTGCCCGCTCGCCCGCCGGCTGGTGAGGTAGGGCTCGCCCAGTTCGCCCAGGATGTCCGGCGCGAAGCCGGGGCCGTCGTCGGCGACCACCACGGTGACCGTGCGGGCGTTCCAGCGCGTCGTCACGCTCACCTCGGCGCGGGCGAACTCGCGCGCGTTCTCGATCAGATTGCCGAGCGCGTGCAGGATCTCCGGGCTGCGCCGCACGGTCGGCTCCGGCGTGCCGTCCTCGGCGGCTTCAGTGAACACCACCGCGGCGCCGGGCCGGTCCGGCTCGGTCATGGCCGCGCGCACCAGGGCGGCTACCGGCAGCAGTTCGTAGGGCGCGCCGCCCGCCTGCTCGGGCCGCTGCGCCAGGCGCGCCAGGATATCGCGGCAGCGCCGGCTCTGGCTGTCGAGCAGCGCGATGTCCTCCGCCATGGGACTGCCGGGCGGCAGGCTGCGCTTGAGCTCGCTGGCCACCACGGCGATGGTCGACAGCGGGCTGCCGAGCTCGTGCGCCGCGGCGGCAGCGAGCCCGCCCAGGGCCGACAGGCGCTGCTCGCGCGCCAAGGCGGCCTGCGCGGCGGCCAGCGCGTCCTGCATCCGGCGCTGCGCATTCGAGAGGCTCCATGCGTAGAACGCGATGAACAGCGTCGCCACGATCAGCGCGACGGTGATGCCGAGCTGATAGATCGGCGGTAGCTGCACGGGCGCGCCGATCCAGGGCAGCGGCAGGTGCACGAAGCCCAGGACGCAGATGGAAACGAGGGCGAGGCCGCTCAAGCCGATCGTCGACGGGCCGGACAGCGTCGCCGCGGCGATCGCGACCGGGGCCAGCAGCAGGATCGCGAATGGGTTCTCGACGCCGCCGGTCAGGAACAGCAGCAGGGCCAGCTGCAGGATGTCGAAGGCCAGGTAGAAGGCGCCGTCGCGGTCGGACAGCCGCGCCTGCGGCGGACGGACCATGGCGATGATCACGTTCGACACCGCGGCGGCGAAGATGGTCGCAGCGACCGGCGCCAGAGGCAGGTCGAAGCCCAGACCCAGGTGCACGACCAGCACCGTGCCGGCCTGGCCCAGCACCGCGACCCAACGGATCAGTACCAGCGTGCGCAGACGCAGGCGTCCGGCGCTGAAGCCCGGCGCCATCGTCTGCGTCGCCGCCGCCCGGCGTTCGGCGCGAAGCGGGTCCGTCATCGGCCGGAAAGCAGCATGGAAGCCGCTCCGGAGCAAGGGGCGGCCGATCGCGCCCGGCGCCGGCGCGCGTCAGCCGTGACGCGTGCGGCTGTCCTTCGGCGCCTCCTCCCGCCGCGTCATGCCGTAGTCGCGGATGACGCCCGCGACGCGCAGACGGTAGTCCTTGAAGATGCCGGCGCGTCCCCTGGCCTGCGCCGTGCGGTGCTGCTCGAGCTGGCGCCAGGCGGCGACGGCCTGCTCGTCGCGCCAGATCGACAGCGAGAGGATCTTGCCCGGCTCGACCAGGCTCTCGAACCGCTCGATCGAGATGAACCCGTCGATCTTCTCCAGAAGAGGCTTCAGGCCGGCGGCGATGTCCAGGTATTCCTGCTTGCGCTCGGCCTTGGGCCAGACCTCGAAAATCACTGCGATCATCGTGCGTCCTCTCGTCACTCCGCGAAGACAGGAATACGCGTGTTCGGCGACGGGCGATAGCGCCGCGCCGCCGCAAGGCCGCGCGGCACCAGACCGCGCGCCAGGAGTGCGGCGACACCGGCTGCGGCGATGCCGATGGCCAGCTTCTCGCCCGGGCAGGCATGGGGACCCAAGCCGAAGGTGAAGCTCCGCCGCTCCGTCCGGTACGGGTCGAAGCGCGCCGGCGCAGGATTGGCCGCGGGATCGCGGTTGGCGGCGGCCAGCACGACCAGGATCGCTTCTCCCTGCTTCATCGCCTGGCCGGCCACGACGGCATCGCGCGCCAGGAAGCGGCGCGTGCTCTGCACCGGCGGGTCCCAGCGCGCCACTTCCGCGATCATTGCGTCGAGCTCGTCCGGCGCACCCACGCGCCGCTCGGGCTCAGCGGCCAGGAGCACCAGCGTGTTGCCGATCAATCCCGCGGTCGCCTCGTAGGCCTGGGACAGGAAGCCGATTGCGTTCGCGACGATCACGTCCGAATCTTCGCATCCGATCCGTCTCGCTTCCCGCGCCAGCCTTCCTAGCAGCGCGCTGCCGGCGGGCGCGGCGGCCAGCAACGAGTCGAACAGCTCGAGCAGCCGGCCGGCCGCGAGCGCGCCCGCGGCGATCTCGGTCGCGCCGCTCGCGGGCGACAGGCAGCGCACGAAATGGCCCGTCCACGCGGCGACATCGCCGAGCCGTGCGTTGGGGATGCCGAGCAGCCTGCCCATGACATGCGCCGGCAAGGCGAAGGCGAACTGCGCGAGGTCGCCGCTCCGCTGCGCCTCCTTCGCGAGGCGGATTGCTGGGCAAGCGGCTTCGGCGTTTGCGTCCGCCGGATCGATCGAGCCGAGCGTCGTCGCGACGGCTTGCTTGAACGGGCAATGCCCCGCGCCGTCGTTCATGCGCACCAGATGGCGGAAGATCTCCGCCGCGGGCGAGCCGTGCAGGGCCTTCGGAACCGGCTCCTGCGCCGGCCGCACCCGGCAAGCGTCGCTGGTCAGGACCGATGTGACTTCCGCGGCGCCGGCGGCGACCCAGAGGCCGAGGACGTCGTCGCGATGGATCGGCCGCTCGGCCACCAGGCGGGCGTAGTAGCCGTAAGGATGGGGATGCGTGACGGCTTCGATCGGGTTCGACGGCGGAATCATCGAGACACCCTCTGGCGCTGATGCGGCGGAGCCTGGACGAGGTGTCGTGTGTTGTCATGCCGCGATGGTTCGGCCGCGGTCGAACTATCGCCGTCGAAACCGCTTCTCCGCCGGGTGCCGGGCGGGCTTCGCCGCGAGGCGCTGGCTGGAACGCGCCGGCGCGTCGGGGCATGATGCGCGCCCATGACCGGCTCGAGTTCACCAGTCGTCTCGGTCCAGGGCCTGACCAAGCGCTACGGCGACGTGGTCGCGGTGGACCGGATCGACTTCGACGTGCCCCATGGCGCGTGCAGCGCCCTTTTGGGCGGCAACGGCGCGGGCAAGACGACCACCATCTCCATGCTGCTCGGCCTCCTGCTGCCGACCGAAGGGCGCATCACCGTGCTGGGCCAGGACATGGTGCGCCGGCGCTACCGCGTGCTGCCGCGCATGAACTTCTCCAGCCCCTATGTCGACCTGCCGCACCGGCTCACCGTGCGGGAGAATCTCGCCGTCTACGGCCACCTCTACGGCCTGCCCGACGTGCGTTCGCGGGTGCAGGCGCTGGCGCGCGACCTGCAGCTCGAGGATTTCATCGACCGCGAGGCCGGCAAGCTCTCGGCGGGGCAGAAGACGCGCGTGGCGCTCGCGAAGGCGCTGCTCAACACCCCCGCGCTCCTGCTCCTGGACGAGCCGACGGCATCGCTCGATCCCGACACGGCGGACTGGGTGCGCGGCTATCTCGAGGCCTATCGCCGCGCGACCGGTGCCACGATCCTCTTGGCCTCGCACAACATGGCCGAGGTCGAGCGGTTGTGCGACCAGGTGCTGATGATGCGCGCCGGCCGCATCGTCGATCGCGGCGCGCCCGAGCAGCTGATCCGCCGCTACGGCCGGCAGAACCTCGAGGAGGTGTTCCTCGACATCGCGCGGCGCCGCGGCGTCGCGGCGCGGGAGGCCGCGCAATGAGCGGCGCCGCCTGGACCTCGCCTTCCGTGCGCTCGCTGCGCCGGATCGGCGCGATGGTCGTCCGCTATACGCTGCTCTTGAAGAACTCCTGGACGCGCATCTTCGAGCTCGCCTACTGGCCGACCATCCAGATGGTGCTCTGGGGCTTCATCAGCGTGTTCTTCCGCGAGAACTCCAGCTGGGTGGCGCAGGCCGGCGGCGTGCTGATCGCGGGCGTGCTGCTGTGGGACGTCTTGTTCCGCGGCCAGCTCGGCGTCTCGGTCTCGTTCATGGAGGAGATGTGGTCGCGCAATCTCGGCCATCTCTTCACCAGTCCCTTGCGCCCGATCGAGCTGGCGGTGGCGCTTATGACGATGAGCCTGATCCGCACCCTGATCGGCATCGTGCCGGCGGCGCTGCTGGCGATCCCGCTCTACCAGTACTCGATCTTCACCATGGGGCTGCCGCTCATCGCCTTCTTCGTCAACCTGCTGGTCATGGGCTGGGCGCTCGGGCTGATGCTGTCGGGCCTGATTCTGCGCTTCGGGCAGAGCGCCGAGAGCCTTGCCTGGCTCGCCGTGTTCCTGCTGGCGCCGGTCAGCGCGATCTACTACCCGCTGTCGATCCTGCCGTCCTGGCTGCAGGCGGTCGGCTGGGTCCTGCCGTCGGCGCATGTGTTCGAAGGCATGCGCGCGGTGCTGTTCGACCAGACCTTCCGCCTCGACCATCTCGCCTGGGCGGCGGGGCTCAACGGAGTCTACATGATGCTCGGCGTCGCCGCCTTCCTGTTCGCGGTGCGCGTCGCGCGACGGCGCGGGCTTCTGTTGCAGATGGGCGAGTAGCGCGCCATCAATCTGATTTTCCGGCGCGTTGCCGATGCCGGGAGGGCCTGACGATGGCGGAAGAAGCGCGACCGGCGGTCCTGTCGGACAAGGAGGGCGGCCGCGCGATGCGGCGGATCGCGCTCGGCCTGGCGATCGTGCTCGCCGTCGTCCTGGCGCTCTACTACCTGATCGGCATGGCCTTCGTGCACATGGTCGACGACGATCCCGATTTCGCCATCCAGCCGCCGCCGGCGGAAGCCAGCCGCGCCGTCGCGATGGCCGCGGCGCTGATCGAACGCGAAATCGACACGCATCGCTGGACCGCCGGCGATCCGTTCTTCCTGCCCGGCGCGGCGCTCGACAACATGCCGAGCTTCCAGACGGGCATCATCGCCACGCTGGCGCGCTTCGCCGCCGATGTGCGCGACCAGGTCGGCCGTCCGCGTTCCGGCCGCGTCGACGAGCGCCTCGACCGTGCCGCGGGCCTGCTGAGATACCCAGGCGACGCGTGGAGCTTCGATCTGGGCAACCTGTTCGCGCCGACCGCCTCGGCCGCCACGCAGTACCGCGCCGCGCGCAAGGCGTTGCTCGAGTACAACGAGCGGCTGGCGAAGAAGCAGGCGCCGGTCGCCTTCGAGCGCCGCGCCGACAGTCTCCTGGCGGTGCTCGATCGGGTCGGCGCCGATCTCGAGTCGATCTCCGTCGCGCTCGAGCGCCAGCTGGCCGAGCAGTCGGGCAATCTCTTCGATCTCTCCGCCGACGAAGTGTTCTACAATGCCAAGGGGCGGCTCTATGCCTATGCGATGATCCTGCGCGAGCTGGGCCAGGACTTCGAGCGTGTTCTGGCCGAGCGGGGCGCCACGCGGGCATGGCAGCAGATGGTCGCGAGCCTGCGCGAAGCCGCCGGCCTGCATCCATGGGTCGTCCTCAACGGCGCGCCCGACAGCAACCTGCTGCCGAGTCACCTTGCCGCGCAGGGCTTCTATCTGCTGCGCGTGCGCGCCCGGCTGCGCGAGATCACGGACATCCTGCGCAAGTAGCGCTGCTACTCCGCCGCGGCGCGCGTGTCCGCGTAATCCGGAAGGGTGAACAGCTCGACCGTCTCGCTGACGCCGCGCAGCGCGTGCCGGCCAACCGAGACCAGCGGGTGGTCCACGTGGCGCGCCACGTCAGCCGAAATCAGCAGGTCGCGCTCGAGCGTGCGGCACATCTCCTCGATGCGGACGACGCGGTTGACGGCCGGGCCGATCACCGTGAAGTCCAGACGGTCGGGTGCGCCGATATTGCCGAAGATCACGTCGCCCAGATGCAGCGCGATTCCGAAACGCAGGTCGGGCACGCCGCACTCGGCGCAGGCCTGGCTGTGCGCCCGCATCGCCAGCAACGCCTCGCGGGCCGCCTTCAAGGCGGCATTGCAGGCGATGTCGACGTCCCGCTCGGCCAACGGGAAGATCGCCAGCATCGCGTCGCCGATGAACTTGAGCACCTCGCCGCCGCGGTCGCGCACGGGCTTGACCATGCGCTCGAAATACTCGTTCAGGATGCGGATGAGCGAGGCGCCGTCCATCCGCTCGGTCAGCGGCGTGAAGCCGCGCAGGTCGCAGTACCACAGCACGGCACGGATGGTTTCGTTGTCGCCGCGCTTGATCTGTCCGTTCAGCACGCGCCGTCCGGCGGCGCCGCCGACATAGGTGTCGAGCAGCGTGCTCGACACTTCGCGGCGGACGTGCACCTCGATCAGCAGGGCGAGCACCGGGATCAGCGCGCGCAGCCGGGCGATGTCGGCGGCGGCGAATCCGCCGGCGCGGTCGGTCGCCCAGGTCGTCACCGCCTGCACCCCGTCGGTGAAGCGTACGGGGAGCACCAGGTAGTCGGTCAGTCCCTCGTCGCGCAGCTCAACGAGGACGGGAAAATCGAGCTGCGCGGCGGGTCCGGCCAGGCGCCGCCGCACGGTCTGGCCCTGCTCGTAGGCCGGGCGCAACGGGCTCCTCAGGTAGACCTCCTCGCCGAGGATGCTGTGGCCGCGGTCGATCTGTTCGGTGCAGCCGGCGTTGCCGTGGCGCCAGAAGATGCCGCGCGCGGCCACCAGTGGATGCAGCGTGCGAACGCTCAGCATCATGCGCGCCAGCGGCAGGCCGGTCGCCACCAGGTACTTGCACAGCTCCGCCACGAGCTCGCGCGGGCCCGCCTCGGTGCGGCCGGTCGTCACCAGCCACTGCACGTCTGGGTCGAAGCATTCCGCGGTCGGGACGGGCGTATCCGCCGTCATACCCACACTCTAGCCAAGGTCTTGAACCACTTGATTTTGCCCTGGACCGGGCTCATGTGTCGATGGAGACTTGCGTGGGAACGGCTGCCTGATCGGCCAAGGAGCGACCCGATGTTCATCCAGACCGAAGAGACCCCGAATCCGGCGACCCTGAAGTTCCTTCCCGGACGCGGGGTCATGGAAAACGGCACGGCCAATTTCCCGAGCGCCGAGCACGCCGCCCGTTCGCCGCTCGCCGAGCGGCTGTTCGACATCGAGGGCGTCAGCGGCGTCTTCCTCGGCGGCGACTTCATCACCATCACCAAGGCGGTCGACCGCGACTGGTACCTGATGAAGCCGGCGATCCTCGGCGTCATCATGGAGCACTTCACTGCCAACCGCCCGGTGATGCTGGCCGAGCCGCCTGGTGAGGCCGCGGCAGCGGGCGAAGATAGCGAGATCGTCACGCAGATCAAGGAGCTGCTCGATACCCGCGTCCGCCCGGCCGTGGCCCAGGACGGTGGCGACATCGTCTTCCACGGGTTCGAATCGGGCGTGGTCTACCTGCACATGCAGGGCTCATGCTCCGGCTGCCCCAGCTCGACCGCCACGCTGAAGATGGGGATCGAGAACATGCTGAAGCACTACATCCCCGAGGTCACCGAAGTCCGGGCGGTCTGAAGCGACCCGCCATCGGCAATCGGCTATCAGCCGGGAAATCCCTTGGCCGAGCGCTGAGAGCCGACGGCTGACACCTACTGTTTCGGCACGAACAGCGGGATTCCCAGCCAGCGCCAGCGCCCGTCGGGGCCGGGCATCGTGCAGTTGACCCGCGCGCGCCCGGGCGAGAAGGCGCCCGGCATGCGCACCTCGACGCGCGTGTCGCCGAGCATCTCCACGAGAACGCGTCCCTGCTCGGAGGCGAAGCAGCGGAACTGCTCGAGCTTGCCGACGATCGGGTCGACGGTGAAGCCGAGGGCCGGCGGATTCTCCTTCAGCAGCGGGTCCGACGGCACCAGATCGCGGATCGGCAGCGGCAGGGCGTTCGCCGCCGTGCGGAATCGTTCCAGGTCGCCGAAGTTCTGGTTGAACAGGAAGCGTGGCCAACCAAAGCGGTTGGCGCTGGCGTGGGCGACCCCCGAGTGCTGGCCGAAGGCGGCGACGTATCCGGCCGCCTCGACCTCGGCGGCCACGACCGCACTCCACTCGCCGTAGGGATACGCAAACAGCATGGGCTGGCGCTCGAAGACGGCACCGAGCTCCTGGCGCAGCTTCTCTGTCGACCGCGCGATGTCCGCGGCAACCCGGTCGATCGGTGCCGCTGCCATGCGCAGGTCGGCCGCGCCCTGGCTGCCGATGGTCACGCCCGCCGCCGCCATCGCGCGTAGCTCGTCCCAGTCGAGATAGTCGGTGCTGCCCGGCTGCACGCGGTCGGTCGGTACGAACACGGTAAAGGGCATGCCGGCCTCGCGCAGCCGTGGCCAGACATGCCGATAGATCGAGCGATGCGCGGAATCGAAGGTCAGTGCCACAGCGCGGTCGGGAAGCGCACTGCCCGCACCGAGCGCGCGGACGATCTGGGCGAGCGGCAGGACCTTGTAGCGCCCCGATTTCAGCTCGGCGATGTGCGCCTCGAACTGCTGCAGCGTGACCGAGCTCGCCATGCGCGCGCCGCCGACGTCGGGATAGGCCAGCACGACCGCGGAGTCGGCCGCGCGCGCGCCGCCGACATCGCCCAGAGCGATCGCGGTTCCGGCGACGAGGGCGATGGCGAGCGGATGCGTTGCCCGGCGACGTGTCATCGGCAGGGTCGCAACGCGGGGCGCCTTACATGAGCGACGGCACCATGGCGCCGTCCTCGATCAGTGGAAAGCCGCGGGGCTGGAACATCTGATAGTGCCACCATTCCTTGGCATAGAAATCCCAGCCGGCGGCCGACATCAGCCCCAAGAGGACGAGGCGATTGCGCTGCGCCTCGGGCGACACGGCGGTGTCGGCGTGATAGGACAGCGGCGTGATCGCGTCGAAATCCGTACCCATCTCCAGCCTGCGTCCGTCGGGCGTGGCCAGTGTCAGGTCGACCGCCACGCCGCGGCTGTGATGCGACCCGCGCTTCGGATCGGCGATGAACTCGGGATTCGGCACATGACGCCAAAGAGCCCATTGCGCCGCCGGCGGGCGATAGGCGTCGAAGATGCACAGCTTGAGGCCGAGAGGCCTGGCCAGTTCGCACGCGCGCCTAAGCAGCGACGCCGCCTCCCGGCGCAGGTAGCATCCGGCGCGGCGGTAGATCGGATTGCCTGTCAGATTTTCGGCAGTGGCGTAGCGCAAATCGACGAACACATCGAACGCCGGCGCGGCGATCTCGACCAGGGCCATGCGGGCCGAACCTCCCTCCCGATCCTTGGTACCCGGTAGCGGATGTCGATGCCAAGCGATCGACTCTCTCGCGGGCACGATAGCACGCGGCGGAAGCCCGGCGCGACGACCATCCTCGCCTTCGACTGCGCCTGCGCCGCTTGCTCGGTCGCCGTGTGGCGGGACGGCGCGGTGCTGGCGCGCCGCGCCGAGCCTCTGGCGCACGGACAGGCCGAGCGCCTGCTGCCGATGATCCAGGCGGCGATGGAAGCGGCCGGTCTCGCCTATGCCGGGCTTACCGCGATCGCCACTACCCTCGGGCCAGGCTCGTTCACGGGCCTTCGCGCCGGGCTCGCGGCGGCGCGCGGCCTCGCGTTGGCCACGGGCTTGAGGGCGGTCGGCGTCACCACGTTCGATGCGGCTGCGCACCGGGTCGGCGCCGACGAACGGCTCGGCCGCAGTGTGCTCGTGGCGATCGACACGCGGCGCGACGATCTGTTCGTCCGCATCTACGACGAGCACCTCGCGCCGACCGGGCCCGGAAGCCTGGCGACGGTTCGGGAAGCCGCCGCGGCGGCGCCGGCCGGCGCGCTGGTGCTGGCGGGCGACGCGACGGCGGCGCTGGCCGCGGCGCTTGCGGCCGAGCGAGGCGACGCGATCGTGGCGCGGACCGCCGGTGCCATCGATGCGGTCGCGGTCGCGGAACTGGCCGCCGAGCGCCTGGCGACCGGCAAGGAGCCGGAGCCCCTGACGCCGATCTATCTGCGCGCTCCCGAGATAACGCCGGCACCGGTGAAGGGCCGCCGTCCATGACGCGGCCAGGGATCACGCTGCAGCCGGTGACGCTGGCCGATGTCGCGGTGCTCGCCGCCTTGCACGCGCAAGGCCCGGACGAGCCGTGGTCGGCCGACGCGTTCGCCCGGCTGCTGGTGCTGCCCGGTACCGTCGGTCGGTTGGCGGTCGTGGCGACGGCGCAAGGCCGCGAGCCAGCCGGGTTCGTGCTGGCGCGCGCTGCCGGCGGCGAGGCCGAAATCCTGACGATCAATGTCGCCCGCGCTCGGCGCCGTCAAGGCATCGGGCTTCAACTGATGCGCGCGGTTGCCGCGGATCTGCGCGACGCGCAGCGGCTCGTGCTCGAGGTCGGCGCGGGCAACGCGCCCGCCCAGGCCTTGTACCGCGCCTTCGGCTTCGTTCCGGTGGGACGGCGCTTCGGCTACTACGCGCGCGCGGGCGGTTCGCGCGAGGACGCGCTGGTCATGGCCGTGGCGATCAATGCCGTATGCGCGAATGAATCGGAGAATGATCAATCTAAGATAATTGGGCCAAAGGGTTGAACGACAAGTTTACTTGTCCTATAAGCGGCTGTAGCTATCCCAATATTGTCCCTGGAGAATCGAAATGGCCGATAGGCCCGATACAAAGGAAATACTGGCGCTGACAGCACAGATTGTCGCCGCTCATGTCGGCCGGAACCAGTTGCCGACCGGCGACCTGCCGAAGGTAATCGACGAAGTGTACCGGTCGCTTTCGGGCCTCGGCACGACGCCCGCCAAGCCGGAACGGCCCGAACCGGCCGTGCCGATCAGGAAGTCGATCACCCCCGACTACATCATCTGCCTCGAGGACGGGCGCAAGCTGAAGATGCTGAAGCGCCACCTGAAGACGGCATATGACATGACGCCGGCCCAATATCGCGAGCGCTGGGGCCTGGCACCGGACTACCCAATGGTTGCGCCCAACTACGCCAAGACGCGCAGCAAGCTAGCGAAGGAAATCGGCCTGGGTACCGGGAAGCGTCGCTCTCGCTCCTGATTACTAGTCGCATACAAGAACGTCGGAATTGCTGGTTTTCTGCGCGTTGCGTCGCGTTTGCGCGCTTGGGGACCCTAGGCCATCGCGTTATATTAGAAAAATTAAGTTATGCAGACCGGGCACCGGCGCCCGGCCCGGGGAAGGGCTAACGCGTGGCGTCGAGAATCGAGCTGCTGTGCAACGAGAAGGGCCTGAAAATGACCGAGCAGCGCCGCGTCATCGCGCGCGTGCTGTCGGAGTCCGCCGACCATCCGGACGTCGAACAGGTGCATCGCCGCGCGACGGCGATCGACCCGCGCATCTCGATCGCCACCGTCTACCGCACCGTCCGCCTGTTCGAAGAGGCAAATATCCTCGAGAAGCATGATTTCGGCGACGGCCGCTCGCGCTACGAGGAGATTCCCGAGTCGCATCACGACCACCTGATCGACATCGAGTCGGGCAAGGTGATCGAGTTTCGCGACGAGCAGATCGAGGCGCTGCAGCGCGCCGTCGCGGAGAAACTTGGCTATCGCCTGGTCGACCACCGTCTCGAGCTTTATGGCGTGGCGATCAAGAGGGACGACGGCAAGAACGAGCGGAAGCCCTGAAAGCGGCCGCGGCCGGCGAGCCTCCAGTCCCCGGATGGAGGCTCCGAACCCGGCCGGCGCGCTCCTTGACTCCCCCCGGTCAGGTGCTATCGTCCTCAAATGATGCCCCTTTCCATGGCCATTGGCCCTTTTGTCCGCGTCCGGACCGGGGCCCGGCAGGGGCAACCCGTCCGCGCGCCGGATCTCGGGTACGGCGTGACGGCTGCGACGCGAGCAACGTGACGAAGCGCGTCTATATCAAGACCTACGGCTGCCAGATGAACGTATACGACTCCGCCCGCATGGCGGACGTGCTGGCGCCGCTCGGGTTTGCCGCGGCCGATGGTCCCGAGGAAGCGGACATGGTCGTCCTCAACACGTGTCATATCCGCGAGAAGGCGGCCGAGAAGGTCTATTCCGAGCTGGGCCGGCTCAACCGCCTGAAGCGCCGCCGCCGGGCCAGCGGCGGCGAGTTCCTGATCGCGGTGGCGGGATGCGTCGCGCAGGCCGAGGGCGAGGAGATGCGGCGCCGGGCGCCGTTCGTCGATATCGTGTGCGGCCCCCAGGCCTATCACCGTCTGCCCGAGTTGATCGAACGCGCAAGGAACGATCCTGCGCGCGGAGCGATCGACACGGATTTCCCCGTCGAGTCCAAGTTCGACCACTTGCCCGAAGCGGCATCGCCGCAGGGCATCGGCGCCTTCCTGTCGGTGCAGGAGGGGTGCGACAAGTTCTGCACGTTCTGCGTCGTTCCCTACACGCGCGGCGCCGAGCTGTCGCGTCCGGTCGAAGCCGTCCTGGCGGAGGCACGCCGCCTGGTCGATCAGGGCGCGCGCGAGATCACGCTGCTCGGGCAGAACGTGAATGCCTATCACGGCGCCGCGCCGAGCGTATCGGCTACTGGCGGGACGACCTGGGGGCTTGGCCGGCTGATACGCGCGCTTGCCGCGTTCGACGGGCTGTGCCGCATCCGCTATACGACGTCGCATCCGCGCGACATGGACGACGAGCTGATCGCGGCCCATCGCGACGTGCCGGCATTGATGCCGTTCCTGCACCTGCCGGTACAGTCGGGGTCGGACGCCGTGCTAGCGCGCATGAACCGCCGGCACGATGCCGACGCGTATCGGCGCCTGGTCGATCGCCTGCGCGCCGCGCGGCCCGACCTCGCGCTGTCGTCCGACTTCATTGTGGGATTCCCCGGCGAAAGCGATGCGGATTTCGCGGCCACGCTGCGCCTGATCGCGGATGTCTTCTACGCGCAGTCCTTCTCGTTCAAGTACAGTCCGCGACCCGGCACCCCGGCGGCCGAAATGTCCGACCAGGTGGCCGAGCCGATCAAGGCCGAGCGGCTGGCGGAACTCCAGGCGCTGCTCAAGCGTCAGCAGGACAAGTTCAATCGCGCCGCCGTCGGCAAGGTGATGCCGGTGTTGTTCGATCGTCCGGGCCGGTCGCCGGGCCAGCTGGTCGGCCGCAGCCCGTGGCTGCAGCCCGTGCATGCCGATGCTGGAGCAGTCGACATGGGCGCGATGCGCGACGTGCGCATCCGCGCCGCGCATGCCAACAGCCTGGCCGGCGAGCTGGTGCCGCAGGCCGCCCCGGCCGCGGCGACCCCGGGCACGGGCGAGCCGGAGCGCGTCCCGGCGTGAGCGGACCCACCCCTGCGCTGGCGGGCGCGCCGATCCTGCTGCAGTTCGACGACAACTCGCTGCTGCCGATGCTCTATGGCGAGCACGACCAGCACCTGGCCCGGATCGAACAGCGCCTCGGCGTGTCGCTGATCTCGCGCGGCAACCGCCTGGCGATCGAGGGCCCGAGCGGCGCGCAGGAGATGGCGCGGACGACGCTGAACGCGCTCTACGAGCGGCTGCGCCTGGGCCGGCCGGTCGGTGGTGCCGAGGTCGACGCGGCGCTGCGCATGGCGCTCGCCGGCGAGGATGCGGCTGGCGCGCCGGTTCCGGCGATGCCCGGCGGCACCGCGCCGGCGGGCCGCGACGCGCTGGCGCGCTTCGTGGGCGCCGACAACTCGATCATGACGCGCCGGCGCCACGTCTTTCCGCGCTCGGCGACGCAAGGCGCCTATATCCGCGCGCTTCAGGAGCACGAGCTGGTCTTCGGGCTAGGGCCGGCCGGCACCGGCAAGACCTATCTGGCCGTGGCCATGGCGGTGGCCATGATGTTGGCCGGGCGCGTCGACCGCATCATCCTGTCGCGCCCGGCGGTCGAGGCGGGGGAGCGGCTGGGGTACCTGCCCGGCGACCTGCGCGAGAAGGTCGATCCCTATCTGCGGCCGCTCTACGACGCGCTCTACGACATGCTGCCGGCCGACCAGGTCGCCAAGCGCCTGGTCAGCGGCGAGATCGAGGTGGCGCCGCTCGCCTTCATGCGCGGGCGCACGCTGGCGAACGCGTTCGTCATCCTCGACGAGGCGCAGAACACGACGCCGACGCAGATGAAGATGTTCCTCACGCGGCTCGGCGAGAACGGCCGCATGGCGGTGACCGGCGATCCCAGCCAGGTCGACCTGCCGCGCGACGCCGTCTCGGGCCTCAGCGTCGCGCAGGACGTGCTGGCCGGGGTCGAAGGGGTGGAGTTCGTCCGCTTCACCAACAAGGACGTGGTGCGCCACCCGCTTGTCACGCGGATCGTGCGCGCCTACGAGGCCGCCGAGGATCCGGCGCTCGACCTGGGCGACGGCAAGCATGGGCGGTAGGAACGCACGGATCGGCGTGCTGATCGGCAGCGCGCCCTGGACCCGTGCCATTCCCGGCGCGGCCGCGCTGGCGCGCCGGGCCGCGCGCGCGGCCCTCGCGGCGGCGACCGCGGAGCCCGGCGAAGTCGCCGTCGTGCTGTCCGACGACGCGACGGTCAAGCGGCTCAATCGCGACTACCGACGCAAGGACAAGCCGACCAACGTGCTGTCGTTTCCGCTCGCCGACGCGACGACCACGCCATGCCGGCTGCTGGGCGACGTGATACTGGCGCGCGAGACGGTGCTGGCCGAGGCTGCCGCCGAGGGCAAGCGCCCGGGCGATCACTTGAGCCATCTCGTGGTGCACGGCGTGCTGCATCTTCTGGGTTTCGACCACGAGAAGGACGCAGACGCGCGGCGCATGGCGGCGCTGGAGCGCCGCATCCTCGCCGGCCTCGGCATCGCCGATCCGTATCGCCGCGCGGGGCCGGCCCCAGCGCGCGGACTCAAGCGAGCCGCGGCATGAACGAGCAGGTTTCGCAGCCACGGCTCGTCGAGCCGCCGGAGAACGCGGAGCATCGCGTCGAATCGCGCGCGGACATCCGCGGCGGCGAGGGCCGGTTGGCGCGCGCCTGGCGCGAGCTGCTGCGGGGCTTGCGGCGGCCGGGCGCCGGCGACCATCTGCGCGACACCATCGACCAGATCATGGAGGCGCAGGAGCGGCCGGCCACCACGGTGGACCCGCACGAGCGCGTTCTGCTGGCGAACGTCCTGAAGTTCCGCACCCTCACGGCCGAAGACGTCTGCGTGCCGCGCGCCGACATCGTCGCGGTCGAGGCGGGCGTCACGCAGGACGAGCTGATCGGCACGTTCGTGGCGCAGCAGCATTCACGCTTGCCGGTCTACCGCGAGACGCTCGACGACGTGATCGGGATGGTGCACATCAAGGACGTGATGGCCGGGATGGTCGCCGGCCGCGCCTTCGAGCTGCGTTCGATCCTGCGCAAGGTGCTGTTTGTGGCGCCTTCGATGCGCGTGCTCGACCTGCTGATGGAGATGCGCCGCACGCGCCTGCATATGGCGCTGGTGGTCGACGAGTTCGGCGGCGTCGACGGGCTGGTGACGATCGAGGACCTGGTCGAGGAGATCGTCGGCGAGATCGAGGACGAGCACGACGTCGAGGAAGGGCCGAAGCTCGTGCCGGCCGACGACGGCACGCTCTTGGCCGACGCGCGCGCCACGATCGAGGAATTCGAGAGCCGCGTCGGGCTCGTCCTCAGCGACGAGGAGCGCGAGGAGATCGACACGCTGGGCGGGCTGGTGTTCGCGTTGGCCGGCCGCGTGCCGGGACGGGGCGAGCTGGTCTTCCATCCCTCGGGCCTGGAATTCGAGGTGCTGGAAGCCGATCCCCGGCGCGTCAAGCGCGTGCGCGTGCGCAACCTGCCGAAACCGGCGGACGCGGCATGATCCCTGCCGCCGAGGCGCGCAACGCCACCGTCGAAGGCGCGGCGGCGCGCGTGGACCACGGATCGGCGGGCGGCGTCATTGGCGCGTTCGCCGCGCTGAAGGCGCGCACGACCGCGCTCGGCGGCTGGCGCCGGGCGCTGCTCGCCCTGACGCTGGGCGCATTGTTGGCGCTGGCGCTGCCGCCCTTCCACCTGATCCCGCTCGCCGTCATCGCCTTGACCGGAGTGCTCTGGCTGATCGACGGTAGCGCCGGCCCGCGTGGCGCTTTCGTCATCGGCTGGCTGTTCGGGTTCGGACATTTCCTTGCCGGCCTCTACTGGATCGTCAACGCTCTCCTGCTGTTCGGCCTCGCCTATCTGCCCGTCTATCCGATCGTCGTCGGCTTCCTGCCGTCGATCCTGGCCGTGTTCATCGGGCTGGCGGCGGCGGCCGCCCGCGCGGTGCCGGCAACCGGAGCGGCGCGCGTGTTGGCCTTTGCCGGATCCTGGGCGGCGGCGGAATGGCTGCGCGGCAACGTGTTCAGCGGATTTCCCTGGAACCTTGCCGGCTACATGTGGGCTTTCTCCGACCCGATGCTGCAAATCGCTTCGGTCGTCGGCGTGTATGGCCTCGGCCTCCTCAGCATCGTCGCGCTCGGCATGCCGGCGATCGTGGCGGGGCCATCGCCCCGCGAACGACGCCGGGCGACGAGCGGCGCCATCGCAGCGGTCATTGCTGGTGCCCTGCCGCTGCTCGCGACCTACGGATTCGGCGCGCTGCGGCTGGCCTCGGCACCGCCGTTGGCCAGCCTCGACGATCCGACTTCCGACCGCGTCTCGGGCGTGGTGCTGCGCGTTGTCCAGCCCAACGTCGAGCAGGTCAACAAATGGAGCCGCGAGCGGCACGAGGAGAATTTCCGGCACCACCTGGCGCTGAGCGTCGGCCCGGGCTGGGAACGGGTCACGCACACGATCTGGCCCGAAACCGCGGCGACGTTCTTTCTCGCCGAGCAGCCGGTTGCGCTCGAGGCGATCGCGCGGGCGGCGCCGCAAGGCGGCCTGCTCATGACTGGCGCGCCGCGCCGCGCGGTTCAAAATGGTGAGCGGCGCCTGTGGAACAGCTTGCTCGCCATCGATGGCTCGGCGCGGGTGGTCGGCAGCTTCGACAAGTTCCACCTCGTGCCGCTTGGCGAATACGTTCCGCTCAAGGACTATCTGCCGCTCACCAAGGTGGTCCAGGGCGCGTCCGACTACTCGGCCGGCCCGGGTCCCCGCACCTTGCGCTTGGCCGGCCTGCCGCCGTTCAGCCCGCTGATCTGCTACGAGGTGATCTTCCCGGCCCAGGTCGTCGACCGTGCCGACCGGCCGGCCTGGCTGCTCAACATCACCAACGACGGCTGGTACGGCGACAGCCCGGGCCCACGCCAGCACTTCGCCATCGCGCGGCTGCGCTCGGTCGAGGAAGGGCTGCCGCTGGTGCGCTCCGCCAACACCGGCATATCCGGCGTGGTCGACGCCTATGGGCGCGTGGTCGCCTCGCTGGCGCTCGGCCGCACGGGCGTGATCGATGCGCCGTTGCCGCGCGCCCTGGCCGAGCCGGTCATCTACGCGCGATTTGGCGACCGCACATTGCTCGTTATGCTGGCGCTGGTCGCAATTCTATGTATGCTGGCGGCCAACGGCCGCACTACACCCGCGAGCCGGAGCGGAAACGCGACAACCTGACGCGTTTCGCCCCGTTTCCAAATCGTGGAAATGTTGTGGCTGCCGGGACCGACGCAGGACATGCAGTTTGCATCGGGTTTCCGAGCAGTGATCGAGACGAAGCGGAGGACTTTCTGAGAATGGCAACCCGTGGCAAAGCCAGGCGGGCCGGCCCGCGACGCCGTCGCGGAGGCGGTCCGCACCCGATCGACGTGCATGTCGGCGGGCGCATCCGGCTGCGGCGGACCCTGTTGGGGCTCAGCCAGGAAAAGCTGGGCGAGATGATCGGTCTTACTTTCCAGCAGGTGCAGAAATACGAGCGCGGCTCGAACCGTGTCGGCGCCAGTCGACTGTTCGACCTGAGCCGCGTACTCGACGTTCCGATGTCGTTCTTCTTCGAGGACATGGACGAGCAGCCGCCGGCCAGGCCCTCGCGCCGGCGCGGCGCGGCGGGAGAGGAGCGCGCGGCGCATGCCGCTGGCGGCCAGTCCGGAGCGCCGATCGCCAAGCGCGAAACGCTCGAGCTCGTGCGCGCGTATTACCGCATCGACGACGCCGAGGTGCGCAAGCGCGTCTTCGATCTGGTGAAGGCGATGGGCATCGCCGCCGCCGCCTGAGGACCTGCCGGCAGGCCGAAAGACGCCGTTTGCCGCGTGTCCCCCGCCGGGAGACCTCCGGGAAGCGGCCAATGCCGCCCGGCGTGGTTCGAGCGCAGAATCCACTACGGTCGCCGCGCGCCGACGAGCGCATCGTGCGGCTGACCGAGTTGCAGGAGGAAAACCGCGGCGCACGCGCAATGCCGGCGCGCGCGGATTTCAGCCTCGACAGGCTGCGCCCGTGGCTCGGCCACCGCGTCATTCTCCACGCGATCGAAGGCGGCGGCGATTTTCGCTACCTCCTGTTCGGGTCAGAGCCGGCCAAGATCTTCCGCTTCGACCTGACCGGCCGGCGCGTCAGCGAGTGCGTCGCGCAGATCGGCCCGATCGCGCTGCGGGAGTATCGCGACGTCTATCGCTCGCGCCAGCCGCTCGTGGCTTCGCGGCTGGCGCATCTTGTCCCGGACAAGGAGCACGCCACGATCAGCAAGCTCGCGCTGCCCCTGTCCCCGGACGGCGCTGCGGTCGACCAGATTCTCGCCGCGATCTTCACGAACGTCGACGCTGCCGACGGCTGAGCCGAGGCTGTGCCGCGCGGCGCCCGCAACTTCCGGGCGCGCAAGCCATTTCGCTTGACGGGCGCGGCAAAGCCCTGCACAAGACCGGCCGTCCGAACTCCCGGCGCCTGCCGGCCGGGCGGCTGCTGCGTG
Source organism: uncultured Rhodospirillaceae bacterium (assembly GCA_964557415.1). GTDB lineage: Bacteria > Pseudomonadota > Alphaproteobacteria > JAEULC01 > JAEULC01 > JAEULC01. The sequence continues at coordinate 74,801 of CAZLBB010000003.1, read as the reverse complement.
GCCGATCTCCCGGATGGGCAGCGGGCCAATCCACGTCACTTGAGCCGCTGCGGCGATAGGGGGACGATCTTGCCTCTCACCGACTACGTCTTTACCAGCGAATCCGTGTCCGAAGGCCACCCGGACAAGGTGTGTGACCGCATCTCCGACACGGTCGTCGACGCCTTCCTTGCCGCGGATCCCCAGGCGCGCGTCGCCTGCGAGACGCTGGCGACGACGAATTTCCTCTGCATCGCCGGCGAGGTCCGCCTGAACAAGAAGGCCTGCGGCCCGCGCGCCCCGATGCTCAAGAACGGCGCCGTCAACAAGAAGCGGATCGAGCAGATGGCCCGCGCCGCGGTCAAGGACATCGGCTACGAGCAGAAGGGCTTCCACTGGAAGAACGCCAAGGTCCAGATCAAGCTGCACGGCCAGTCCGCCGACATCGCCCAGGGCGTCGATGCCGCCGGCAACAAGGACGAGGGCGCCGGCGACCAGGGCATCATGTTCGGCTACGCCTGCAACGAGACGCCCGAGCTGATGCCGGCGCCGATCCAGTACGCGCACAATATCCTGCACGCGCTTGCCGAGGCGCGCCACGCCGGCAAGGAACCGATCCTGCTGCCGGACGCCAAATCGCAGGTGACGCTCCGCTACGTTCACGGCCGCCCGGCCGCCTGCACCGCCGTGGTCGTGTCGACCCAGCACGTCGCCAAGGACAAGAAGGGCCGCGAGCTGGAGTCGGGCGACATCAAGGCGATCGTGCGTCCCTATGTCGAGAAGGTGCTGTCGGCCGTCGGCATGCCCGAGGACGACACCCATTTCTACGTCAATCCCACGGGCCGCTTCGTGATCGGCGGTCCGGACGGCGATACCGGCCTGACCGGCCGCAAGATCATCGTCGACACCTATGGCGGCGCGGCACCGCATGGCGGTGGCGCGTTCTCGGGCAAAGACCCGACCAAAGTCGATCGCTCGGCGGCCTATGCCGCGCGCTACCTGGCGAAGAATGTCGTCGCGGCCGGCCTGGCGCAGCGCTGCGTCATCCAGCTCGCCTATGCCATTGGCGTGTCGCATCCCTTGAGCGTCTACGTCGACACGCAGGGCACGGGCGAGGTCGACGAGCAGCGCCTGTCCAAGGTGCTGCAGGAAATGGTCAATCTGACCCCGCGCGGCATCCGCGAACATCTCGGTCTCAACAAGCCGATCTATGCGCGCACCGCCGCCTACGGCCATTTCGGCCGCACGCCGACCAAGGACGGCGGCTTCTCCTGGGAGAAGACCGACCTCGCCCCGCAGCTGAAGCGGGCGTTCAACGGGCACTGACCGGCGGGCGCCGACCGCGGCGCAACCGCCGGCGGCCAGGTTCGCCTGAACGGGCCTGGCCGTGACCGACCCCGCCAAGCACGGGCAGCTTAGGACCTACGGCCGCCGCCGCGGGCGGCCGTTGCGCCCGCACCGGGCGGGCCTGGTGCTGAACTTGCTGCCGCGACTGCACGTGCCGCCCGCGATCCTCGAGGCGCCGCCCGGCAGCGTCGACCCGCGAACCTTGTTCGCCCCCGCCGTGCCGGCCGTGTGGCTCGAGCTCGGCTTCGGCGGCGGCGAGCATCTGGCCGCCCAGGCCCGGCACCATCCCGAGATCGGCCTGATCGGCTGCGAACCGTTCGAAAACGGCGTCGCCGCCCTGCTCGGGCGCATCGCGGCCGAGGCCATCCGTAATGTCCGCATCCTGCCAGATGATGGGAGGCCGCTGCTCGATGTGCTGGCGGATGCCAGCATCGCGCGCGTTTTCGTGCTGTTCCCCGATCCCTGGCCGAAGAAGCGGCACCAAAGGCGCCGGCTCGTGTCGCCGGCCACGCTCGACGCGTTCGCCCGGCTGCTCGCTGACGGCGGGTGCTTGCGTCTGGCGACCGACGATCCCACCTATGCTCAAGCCATGGACCAGATGCTCGCCGGGCACGCGGCGTTCGAGCGCTGCGGGGGTGGAGCGGGCTGGCGGCCGGCCGATGCGCCGGTCAGCCGCTACGAGGCCAAGGCGCGCCGGGCCGGCCGCGAGCCGGTGTTTTTCGAGATGCGCCGCCGGCCGCGCGCTGCGCCGCACAAAGGTTAAAAGCCGCGCTTTTCCTTGCGGGCATGGGGGAAATGGTATAGGAAACCGGCCATTCGCATAGGGTCCAGCATGTGGCGGGCCCCAAACACAAGAATGGGCCGACGGCCCATTTTTTTGTGGCCCGATTCCGGGCCGGGGCGCCGCGAGAATGGAACCACGCGCGAAGCAGTAAAGACGCGTCGAACGAGGAGCGGGTTGAGCGATCCGATAGGCGAGGTCGCGCGGCTGATCGAGCCGTCGCTGGAGGCGATGGGCTACCAGCTGGTGCGGGTGCAGATGTCCGGCGGCCATCACCGGCCGACCCTCCAGATCATGGCCGAGCGCAGCGACGGCGCCGGCATGACGGTGGATGACTGCGCCGATGTCAGCCGCGCCGTGTCCGCCCTGCTCGACGTTGCCGATCCGGTGCCGGGCGCCTACACGCTCGAGGTCTCCTCGCCCGGCATCGACCGGCCCCTGGTGAAGCCGCGCGACTTCGAGCGCTTCACCGGGCACGAGGCGCGGCTTGAGACGCGCTGGCCGATCGGCGGCCGCCGCCGCTTCCGCGGCAAGCTGGCCGGGGTCGAGGGCGACGCGGTGCGCGTCGCCACGCCGGAAGGAGACGTGGCGCTGCCGATCGGCGAGATCGAGCGCGCCAAGCTGGTGCTGACCGATGAATTGATAGCCGCGAGTTTGCGTCGCGAGGGATGAGGATGGCGAAGAGATCAGCGAAAACGGCAGCGAAAAAAGACGATGCCGCGTTGGAGACGGTGACGATCCCCCGGATCGAGCTGCTGCAGGTGGCCGATGCGGTGGCGCGCGAGAAGGGCATCGAGCGCGAGCAGGTGCTGGAAGCCATGGAGCTGGCGATCCAGAAGGCCGGCCGCTCGAAATACGGGCACGAGCACGACATCCGCGCGGCGATCGACCGCTCGAACGGCTCGGTCAAGCTGGCGCGCTATCGCCAGGCCGCAGACCCGGTCGAGAACGAGGCGACGCAGATTCCGCTCGCGGAGGCCAAGAAGCTGGACCCGAGCATCGAGATCGGCGGCTTCATCGTCGATGCGCTGCCGCCGATCGATTTCGGCCGCATCGCGGCGCAGACGGCCAAGCAGGTGATCGTGCAGAAGGTGCGCGAGGCCGAGCGCGACCGCCAGTTCGAGGAATACAAGGACCGCGTCGGCGAGATCGTCAACGGCCTGGTCAAGCGCCTGGAGTTCGGCAACGTCACGGTCGACCTTGGCCGCGCCGAGGCGATCCTGCGCCGCGACGAGATGCTGCCGCGCGAGAACTTCCGACGCGGCGACCGCGTGCGCGCTTATATCTACGACGTAAGGCGCGAGCAGCGCGGTCCGCAGATCTTCCTGTCGCGCACGCATCCGCAGTTCATGGCCAAGCTGTTCGCGCAGGAAGTGCCCGAGATCTACGACAACATCATCGAGATCAAGGCGGTCGCGCGCGACCCCGGCAGCCGCGCCAAGATCGCCGTGCTGTCGAACGACAGCGGCATCGACCCGGTCGGCGCCTGCGTCGGCATGCGCGGCAGCCGCGTGCAGGCCGTGGTGAGCGAGCTGCAAGGCGAGAAGATCGACATCATCCCCTGGTCGCAGGACCCGGCGACCTTCGTCGTCAACGCGCTGGCGCCGGCCGAGGTGGCCAAGGTGGTGCTCGACGAGGACGCGCACCGCATCGACGTGGTCGTGCCGGACGACCAGCTGAGCCTGGCGATCGGCCGGCGCGGCCAGAACGTGCGGCTCGCCTCGATGCTGACCGGCTGGAACATCGACATCCTGACCGAGCGCGAGGAATCCGAGCGCCGCCAGGAGGAGTTCCGCACGCGCTCGCAGCTGTTCATCGACGCGCTCGACGTCGAGGACGTCATCGCCCATCTGCTGGTGACCGAGGGCTTCACCTCGGTCGAGGACATCGCCATGGTGCCGCTTGAGGAGCTGGCGGCGATCGAGGGCTTCGACGAAGGCGTGGCCGAGGAGCTGAAGACGCGCGCGCAGACCTACATCGAGGAGAAGGAAGCCCGTTTCACTGCCAAGCGCAAGGAGCTGGGCGTGAGCGACGAGGTGGCGGCGCTGCCCGGCATGACCTCCGAGATGCTGGCCAAGCTCGGCGAGAACGGCGTCAAGACGCTGGACGATTTCGGCGACCTGGCCAGCGACGAGCTGCTCGAGATGCTGAAGGGCATCGAGCTCAGCGAACAAGAGGCCAATGCCGCGATCATGGCGGCGCGTCAGCACTGGTTCCAGGGCGAGCAGGCAGGCGCCGAGGCGAAGGGCGCCTGAAAGGCGGTCAGAGCGGAGGACAAACGAGGCGATGCTGGTGGAAACGACGGGCACGATCGAAGCGACCGGGGGAACGCGTGGTTCCGCCGCCGCGCCGGTGCGCCGATGCATCGTCACCGGCGAGCATGCGCCGCGCGGGCGGCTCCTGCGCTTCGTGGTTTCGCCCGAGGGCGTGCTGACGCCGGACGTGGCGGCCCGCCTGCCGGGTCGCGGCGCATGGATCTCGCCCGATGCGGCGATCCTCGGCCAGGCGATCAAGCGTAAGCTGTTCGCCCGTGCCTTCCACGGCCCGGTCACGGCGCCGGACGATCTCGGCGCGCGCGTCGAGGCGCTGCTGGCGCGGCGCCTGATCGACGGCTTGGGACTGGCGCGCCGCGCCGGCAAAGCGGTTTGCGGGGCTGAGAAGGTCGAAGCGCAGATCGGCCAGTGGGCCCGCGCCGGTCGCGGGGGCTTGCTGGTGCTGGCGCGCGACGCCGGCGCCGATGCGCGCAGGCGCTGGGGCTCGCCGCCGGCGGGCGTGACGCGGATCGAAGCGCTCGACGGCGACGAGATCGGCCAAGCCTTCGGCCGGTCGCGCGCGGCGCAGGCCGTGGTCGACCGCGGTGCGCTGATGGATCGACTGGTCGATGATGCCTATCGGCTCTCGGGATTCCGCCCGAAGGCCGCAGCAGTTGAACGGGACGGCGAATGAGCATGGACGAAACCAAGGAAGCGGCGGCGGAGAAGAAGAAGCTGAGCCTGGCGCCGCGGGGAAAGCTGGAGTTGAAGAAGACGGTCGAGACCGGACAGGTCCGCCAGAGCTTCTCGCATGGGCGCAGCAAGACCGTGACGGTCGAGGTCAAGCGCAAGCGTACCTTCGCCCCGGGCGCGCCCGGCGCCGAAGCGCAGCCGCGCGGCGCGGACGCCAGCGAGGCGGCGCAGGCCGCCGCCGAGCAGGCGCGGCACGCACACGTTCTGACCAAGAGCGAAGAGGCGCGGCGCCTGAAGGCGTTGCAGGGCGCGATCAAGGACGAGGAGGCGCGGCGCCTCGCTGATATCGAGGAGCATCGCCGGCAAGAGGAAGAGACGCGCAAGCGCAAGGCCGACGAGGAGCGCCGGGCGGCCGAGGAAGCGCGCCGCAAGACCGAGGAAGAGGAGCGCCGCCGCCAGGCCGAGGAAGAGCGCCGCCGAGCGGACGAGGAACGCCGCGCCGCCGAGCCGAAGGCGGCGAAGCCCGGCGCGCACGCGCCCGGTGTCGCCAAGGCGCCAGCGGCCCCGGCTCCGGTCGCGCCGGCGCGCGTCCTCGAGGAAGAGGAAGAGGAAGTTTCGGCGCGCGCCAAGCGCGGCGCCAAGGTCGAGGCGAAGCCAAAGCGCCCGGCCGCCCGTGTCGCCGGCGAGGTTCGCCGCCAGGGCAAGATGACGGTCGCCCAGGCGCTCGACGACAGCGCCGAGGAGCGCGTGCGCAGTCTCGCCGCGGTCAAGCGCGCGCGCGAGAAGGAGCGTCAGCGCCAGCTGCAGGCCCAGGCCGCCGAGCTCAAGGTCATCCGCGAAGTCGTCGTGCCCGAGACCATCACCGTGCAGGAGCTGGCCAATCGCATGGCTGAGCGCGGCGCCGACGTGATCAAGGCGCTGATGAAGATGGGCGTGATGGCGACCATCAACCAGGTGATCGACGCCGATACGGCCGAGCTCGTGGTCGGCGAATTCGGCCACAAGCTGCGCCGCGTCGCCGAATCGGACGTCGAGATCGGGCTGAAGGGCGCGGCCGACACCGAGGTCGAGCTGCAGCCGCGGCCGCCCGTCGTCACGGTCATGGGCCATGTCGACCACGGCAAGACCTCGCTGCTCGATGCGCTGCGCGAGACCGACGTCGCCAAGCACGAGGCCGGCGGCATCACCCAGCACATCGGCGCCTACCAGGTGACCCTGCCCTCGGCCAAGAAGATCACCTTCATCGACACGCCGGGCCACGCCGCCTTCACCGAGATGCGTGCGCGCGGCGCCAACGTGACCGACATCGTCGTGCTGGTGGTGGCGGCCGACGACGGCATCATGGCGCAGACGGTCGAGGCGATCCGCCACGCCAAGGCGGCCAAGGCGCCGATCATCGTCGCCATCAACAAGATGGACAAGCCGGGAGCCAATCCCGACCGCGTGCGCACAGACCTGCTGCAGCACGAGATCCAGGCGGAGCAGCTGGGTGGCGACGTACAGACGGTCGAAGTCTCGGCGACCAAGAAGATCAACCTCGACAAGCTGGAAGAGGCGATCCTGCTGCAGGCCGAAATCCTCGACCTCAAGTCGAACCCGGCGCGCCCGGCCGAGGGCACGGTGATCGAGGCCAAGCTCGACCGCGGCCGCGGCGTCGTCGCGACGGTGCTGGTCCAGCGCGGCACGCTCAAGGTCGGCGACATCGTGGTGGCCGGCGCCGAATGGGGCCGCGTGCGCGCGATGACCGACGACCACGGCCGCAAGGTCGAGGTTGCCGGCCCTGCCACGCCGGTCGAGGTGCTGGGCCTCAACGCCACCCCGCTGGCGGGCGACGAGTTCCTGGTGGTCGAGAGCGAGGGCCGCGCGCGCGAGGTCAGCGCCTTCCGCCAGCAGAAGCGGCGCTCAGCCGCGGCGGCCGCCATCTCGCGCGGCACGGTCGAGCAGATCTTCTCGCGCATCGCCGCCGGCGAGGCGAAGGAGCTGCCGGTCGTGATCAAGGCCGACGTGCAGGGATCGATCGAGGCGATCGCCGCGACCTTGCAGAAGCTTTCGACCGACGAAGTGGCAGTTCGCATCCTGCATTCGGGCGTCGGCGGCATAAACGAATCCGACGTGACGCTCGCCAATGCCAGCCGCGCGATCGTGATAGGCTTCAACGTGCGCGCCAACCCGCAGGCGCGCGAGCTCGCGCGGCGCGACGGCGTCGACATCCGCTACTACTCGATCATCTACAACGTGATCGACGACGTGAAGTCGCTGCTCGGCGGCCTCTTGGCGCCGACGGTGCGCGAGCGCTTCCTCGGCAACGCGCAGATCCTGCAGGTGTTCAGCGTGTCGAAGGCCGGCAAGGTCGCGGGCTGCAAGATCACCGAAGGCGTCGTCCGGCGAGGCGCCAAGGTCCGCCTGCTGCGCGACAACGTGGTGATCCACGAAGGCAGCCTGAAGACGCTCAAGCGCTTCAAGGACGAGGTGCGCGAGGTCAAGGAAGGCTTCGAGTGCGGCATGGCCTTCGAGAACTACCAGGACATCCAGGAAGGCGACGTGATCGAATGCTTCGAGATGGAAGAGGTCGCGCGCCAGCTCGCCTGAGCGGCGGCTGAAGGACCGGCGCTCCCTCCGGGCGCGAGCGCCGGGGGAGAATGCCGATGGCCAGATCGAAAACGAGCGCATCGCGCGCCGCCGCGGCGCGTCCAGCCGGCGCGTCGCAACGCCAGCTGCGCGTCGGCGAGGAGTTGCGCCACGCCATCGCACGGTTGCTCGAGCGCGGCGAGCTGCACGATCCCGATCTCGCCGGCCGCTCCATCACCGTGACCGAGGTCCGCGTCAGCCCCGACCTGAAGAACGCCACGGTCTTCGTCATGCCGCTGGGCGGCCGCGGCGAGGCCGAGGCGCTGGCGGCGCTGAAGCGGGCACAACCCTATATCCGCGGCCTGGTCGCGCATGAGGTGCGGCTGCGCTTCGCGCCGCGCTTCAGCTTCGTGCTCGACCAATCGTTCGACCAGGCCGGCCGGATCGAGACGATCCTGCGCGACATCGCCCCGGATGGCGCCGGCGAGCCCGCCATGGACCCCGTTACGGACAGGGACGAGGGCGATGGCGCGTAGGCGGCGCGGCCGTGCGATCGACGGCTGGATCACGATCGACAAGCCGGCAGGGATGACCTCGACCAATGTGGTGAACGAGGTACGCCGGCTGCTCGGCGCGGCCAAGGCCGGTCACGCCGGCACGCTCGACCCGATCGCCACCGGCGTGCTGCCGATCGCGCTCGGTCGCGCGACCAAGACCATCCCGCATCTCTCTGGGCGCTCGAAGAGCTACTGGTTCCGGGTACGCTGGGGCGAGGAGCGCGCGACCGACGACATCGAGGGCGAGGTCATCTCGACCAGCGACGTCCGACCCGATGCGGCTTCCATCCGGGCGGCGCTGCCGCGCTTCACCGGCGTGATCGACCAGGTGCCGCCCGCCTTCTCGGCGGTCAAGGTGGCCGGCGAGCGCGCCTATGACTTGGCGCGCGCCAAGGAGAAGGTCGCGCTGTCCGCGCGCAAGGTTAACGTTCACCGCTTCGAACTCGTATCCGTGCCCGATTCCGACCACGCCGAGTTCACCGTCGACTGCGGTACGGGCACGTACATGCGGGCCCTGGCGCGCGACCTGGCGCGGGCGCTCGGCACCACGGGCCATATCGCGGCGCTGCGCCGGACGCGGGTCGGGCCGTTCGACGAAGCGGGCGCAATAGCGCTGGATAAACTACAGGCTTTGGGGCATATTCCGCCGCCCATAGCGCCGGTCGAGACCGTGCTGGACGACATCCCGGCATTGGCCGTGACCGGCGCCGAGGCGAACCGACTGCGCAGCGGGCAACCGATCGCCCTTCTGCGCCGTGCCGACCTGGAAAGGCTCGAGGGCCTGGAGGACGGCGCCGAACTATGCGTCATGGCGGAAGGTCGCGCGGTCGCGCTGGCCCGACGCGACGGCGCAACGGTCAAGCCGGTTCGCGTGCTCAATCCCGGCCATCAAGGAGTGGACGATGTCGATCACCGCTGATCGCAAGCAGGCCATCGTAAAGGAATATGCGACCAAGTCCGGCGACACCGGCTCGCCCGAAGTCCAGGTCGCCATCTTGAGCGAGCGCATCAAGAACCTGACCGACCATCTCGGCGCGCACAACAAGGACCATCACTCGCGCCGCGGCCTCCTGGTCATGGTCGGCCAGCGCCGTCGCCTGCTCGACTACCTCAAGCGCAAGGACAACAAGCGCTATGAGGATCTCATCACACGACTGGGGCTGCGCCGCTGAAGGCGACGCCCCAGGACTGGCGCCCGATGGACGGGCCCCACGCACGGGACCGCGTTCGCCGGCGATCGGCAGGTCGTGCCCGCTACGGAATTCCCGGGCACGCGCGGCGGACGCCGCGCGTTCGCCCGGTGCGCCTTCTGAAGAGGCGCGAACGGGGCGGTGACGCGCCGCCCCGGCGCATGCGCGCAATCCGGCGCGCGGCGTAACGGACGTGGAAGGAAAGAGGACGATGTTCAACGTATTTCGCAAGGAATTGGACTGGGGCGGACGCCGCCTCGTGCTGGAGACCGGCAAGATGGCGCGCCAGGCCGACGGCGCGGTGCTCGTAACCTACGGCGAGACCGCGGTCCTGTGCACCGTGGTCGGGGCCAAGAGCCCGAAGCCGGGCGTGGATTTCTTCCCGCTCACCGTGCACTACCAGGAAAAGACCTTCGCCGCCGGCAAGATCCCCGGCGGCTTCTTCAAGCGCGAAGGCCGTCCGAGCGAGAAGGAGGTGCTGACCTCGCGCCTGATCGACCGGCCGATCCGCCCGCTGTTCATGCCGGGCTTCCGCAACGAGACGCAGGTGATCTGCACCGTCTTGAGCCACGATCTCGAGAACGATCCGGACATCGTGGCCATGGTCGGCACCTCGGCGGCGCTGACGATCTCCGGCATCCCATTCCTGGGGCCGATCGCCGCGGCGCGCGTCGGTTACATCGACGGCCAGTACGTGCTCAATCCGCAGCGCGACGAGCTGCCCAACTCCAAGCTCGACCTCGTGGTCGCCGGCACCAGCGACGGCGTGCTGATGGTCGAATCGGAAGCGCAGGAGCTGCCCGAGGACGTGATGCTCGGCGCGGTGATGTTCGGCCACCAGCACTTCCAGCCGGTGATCCAGGCCATCGTGCAGCTGGCCGAGGCCTGCGCCAAGGAGCCGTGGCCCGTCCCGGCCGAGGCCGAGGGCACGGCGGTGCTGCGCGCCAAGGTCAAGGAACTCGCCGCCCGCGGCCTCGCCGAGGCCTATTCGATCGTGGCCAAGCAGGCGCGCCAGGAGAAGGTCGCGGCAGTCAAGACCGCCACGCTCGCGGCGCTGGGCGAGCCGGCGCCGGACCAGACCCTCTTCGCCTCGATCTTCCACGACCTCGAGAGCGACGTCGTGCGCAACTCGATCCTCCAGACCGGGCGGCGCATCGACGGACGCGACGGACGGACCGTCCGCCCGATCGTGTGCGAGGTCGGCGTGCTGCCGCGCGCGCACGGCTCGGCCCTGTTCACGCGCGGCGAGACGCAGGCGCTGGTCGTCGCCACGCTCGGCACAGGACAGGACGAGCAGATCATCGACGCGCTCGAGGGCGAGTACCGCGAGCACTTCCTGCTGCACTACAACTTCCCGCCCTACTCGGTCGGCGAGGCCGGGCGCATGGGCTCGCCGGGACGGCGCGAGGTCGGCCACGGCAAGCTCGCCTGGCGCGCGGTGCATCCGCTGCTGCCGACCAAGGAAGGCTTCCCCTACACGCTGCGCGTCGTCAGCGAGATCACCGAGTCGAACGGCTCGTCCTCGATGGCGTCGGTCTGCGGCTCGTCGCTCGCGCTGATGGACGCCGGCGTGCCGCTGGCGCGCCCCGTCGCCGGCATCGCCATGGGGCTGATCAAGGAGGACCAGGGCTACGCCGTGCTCTCCGACATCATCGGCGACGAGGACCATCTGGGCGACATGGACTTCAAGGTCGCCGGCACCGAGAAGGGCGTGACCGCGCTGCAGATGGACATCAAGATCACCTCGATCACCGAGGCGATCATGAAGGTCGCGCTGGCCCAGGCGGCCGAAGGCCGCATGCACATCCTGGGCGAGATGCGCAAGGCGATCGACACGGCGCGCGAGGCCGTCAGCGCCAATGCGCCGCGCATCACCGTGATCTCGATCCCGAAGGACAAGATCCGCGAAGTGATCGGCACCGGCGGCAAGGTGATCCGAGAGATCACCGAAGTGACCGGCGCCAAGATCGACATCGACGACGACGGCACGGTCAAGGTGGCGGCGGTCGACGAGCGCGCCAGCCAGGCGGCGATCGACTGGATCCGCAACATCGTGGCCGAGCCCGAGCTGGGTGTGATCTACACGGGCAAGGTCGTCAAGATCGTCGACTTCGGCGCCTTCGTGAATTTCCTCGGCAGCCGCGACGGCCTCGTCCATATCAGCGAGCTCGTTTCGGACCGCCGGCCGCAGACCGTGGGCGAGGTCGTCAAGCTGGGCGACATGGTCAAGGTCAAGGTCATCGGTTTCGACGACCGCGGCAAGGTGAAGCTCAGCATGAAGCAGGTCGACCAGGCCACGGGCGCCGATCTGGGCGGGCCGGTCGGCACCGAGCCGGATCGTCCGCGCCGCCACGCGCGTGGCGGCCGCTAGACGGGCTGCGCGCGAAGCAAGGCGCCGCCGTTCGGGCGGGATGACGCAACGGGCCGGCGGGACGGAGGTGACGCCGTGCGGGCGCTGAACCCAGTCGTCATATCGGGGCGCGAGGTGCTGCCGCTGGTCGAAGGCGGCAAGGGCATCTCGGTCTCGAACGGCGAGAGCTCCGGCGCCTGGGCCGCCGCCGGCGGGGTAGGCACCTTCTCCGGCGTCAACGCCGACAGCTACGACGCCGGCGGCAACCTGATCCCGCAGCTCTACTACGGGCGCACGCGGCGCGAGCGCCACGAGGAGCTGGTCGCCTACGCCGTCAAGGGCGGCATCAACCAGGCGCGCATCGCCTGGGAACGCGCCGCCGGCAAGGGCCGCATCCACATGAACGTGCTGTGGGAGATGGCGGCGTCCGAGCGCGTGCTGCACGGCGTGCTGGAAGGCGCCAAGGGGCTGATCCACGGCGTCACCTGCGGCGCCGGCATGCCCTATCGCATCGCCGAGATCTGCGCCCAGTACAACGTCCATTACTACCCGATCGTCTCCAGCGCGCGCGCCTTCCGCGCGCTGTGGAAGCGGGCCTACCACAAGTTCCGCGAACTTCTTGGCGGGGTCGTGTACGAGGATCCGTGGCTTGCCGGCGGGCACAACGGCCTGTCCAACAGCGAAGATCCCGAACGTCCCGAAGGGCCCTATCCGCGCGTGGTCGAGCTGCGCAGCCAGATGGCCGAGTTCGGACTCGGCGAGATCCCGATCTTCATGGCCGGCGGGGTGTGGTTCCTGCGCGAGTGGGAGAACTGGCTCGACAACAAGGAGGTCGGCCCGGTCGCGTTCCAGTTCGGCACGCGCCCGCTCCTGACCCAGGAAAGCCCGATCTCGGCCGCGTGGAAGCGCAAGCTCATGACGTTGAACGAGGGCGATATCTACCTCAACCGCTTCAGCCCGACCGGCTTCTATTCCTCGGCGGTGGAGAACGGGTTCCTGCGCCGCCTCAAGGGCCGCTCGGCGCGCCAGATTCCGTTCACGGTCGAGCCGGTCGGCGAGCACATGACGGAGCTCGCGGTAGGCGCGCGGCGGCGCCTCGTCTATGTCGCGGCTACCGACCGCGCGCACGCGCTCGGCTGGGTGGCGGAGGGCTATACCGAGGCGCTACGTACGCCGGATTCGACCCTCATCTTCGTCACGGCGAAGGAGGCGGAAGAGATCCGCATCGACCAGATCAATTGCATGGGCTGCCTGTCGGCCTGCCAGTTCTCCAACTGGGCGCAGAACGAACAGGGCAGCACCGGCAAGAAGGCCGACCCGCGCTCCTATTGCATCCAGAAAACGCTGCAGGACATCGCACACACGGACGATGTCGAGAACCAGCTGATGTTCGCCGGCCACAACGCGTTCCGCTTCAAGAGCGATCCGTTCTACTCGAACGGGTTCGTCCCGACCGTCCGGCAGCTGGTCGAACGGATCGCCACCGGCGACTAAGTAGTTCTGTTAGCCTTGTTATATATCAATAATTTGATCAGTGAGTTTGACTTGTTCCAAGCTGCAGCCTATATAAGCTGGCGAGGTTGTGTTCGCGATGAATGAACATCGTCCCTATGCGCGTGCGCTGGATCGGCTGAAGGGCGTGGGCTTGCGGCCCACGCGGCAGCGGCTGGCCTTGGCGCGCCTGCTGTTCGACGCCGGGGACCGGCATGTGACGGCCGAGCAGCTGCATGCCGAGGCCGTGGCGGCCGAAATGCGCGTCAGCTTGGCGACGGTCTACAACACGCTGCACCAGTTCACCGCCGTCGGCTTGCTGCGCGAGGTCGTGGTGGAGTCGGGGCGCGCCTATTTCGACACAAACACCAGCGACCATCACCACTTCTACCACGTCGACCACGGCCGGTTGGAGGACATCCATCACAGCCGGATCAACGTCGCCGCCCTGCCGGAGCCGCCTGCGGGGACCACGGTCGACCGCGTCGAAGTCATCATCCGGCTAAAGAACGGCACCAATTAACTTTGCCGCGGCAGCCAAGTACTTCGTTTATTAAAACAATTCTAATCTGTTGACTCGCGCGCCGCGCGGGCCTATAGAGGGCGCGGGGGTCGCACATCGTCCGCCTGACGACAGTCCGAATACGGACGCGCGCGACCGTTCCGCGATTCGAAATCAACTGCGTGGGACTGAGAGGAGACATTCGATGGCGACGCTCAAAGGAAGCAAGACCGAGCAGCACCTGAAGGAGGCATTCGCCGGCGAGAGCCAGGCCAACCGGCGCTATCTCTACTTCGCCCAGAAGGCCGATGTCGAAGGCTACAACGACGTGTCGGCGGTGTTCCGCTCGACCGCCGAGGGCGAGACCGGGCACGCGCACGGCCATCTCGAGTTTCTCGAGGCAGTCGGCGACCCGGCGACCGGCTTGCCGATCGGCTCGACGTCGCAGAACCTGAAGGCTGCGATCGCCGGCGAGACGCACGAGTACACCGACATGTACCCCGGCATGGCACGCACCGCGCGTCAGGAAGGCTTCGACGAGATCGCCGACTGGTTCGAGACGCTGGCCAAGGCCGAGAAGTCGCATGCCGGCCGGTTCCAAAAGGCGCTCGATACGCTATCCTGATTTTCGATCGCGTCTGATCGGCTGACGGCGTCCGCCCGCGCGGGCGGACGCCGTTCGCCTGTTCGATTCCACTGACATGCGCCGCAGCGTCGAGGCGGCGGACGGGGAAGACCGCGATGCGCGAAGGCAGCCTGGAAGCACCGACTCGCCATCCGCTGGGCTGGGACCAGCCGGATTTCTACGACGAGCAGAAGCTCGAGGAAGAGCTTCGCCGCGTCTTCGACATCTGCCACGGCTGCCGGCGCTGCTTCAATCTGTGCGACAGCTTCCCGCGCCTGTTCGACCTGGTCGACAACTCGCCAACCGGCGAGCTCGACGGCGTGCCGAGCACCGCGTTCCAGGGCGTCGTCGACGCCTGCACGCTTTGCGACATGTGCTTCATGACGAAGTGCCCATACGTGCCGCCGCACGAGTTCAATCTCGACTTTCCGCACCTGATGCTGCGCTATCGCGCGATCGAGCTGAGGAAGGGCAAGGGCTCGTTCGTCGATGCCCAGCTCACCGAGACCGACCGCAACGGCAAGTTGGCCGGCATGGTGGCGCCCGTGGCCAACTGGGCCTCGACAGCCGGCAACCGCCTGACGCGGCCGGTCGCCGAGAAGGTTGCCGGCATCCATCGCGACGCCGAGCTGCCCAAGTTCCACGGTCGCACCTTCGCCGTGCGCGCCAAGGCGGAGCAGCCGCCGATCAATGCCGGCGCCCCTGGCTTCGGGCGCAAGGCCGTGCTCTACGCGACCTGCTTCGTCAACTACAACGGGCCCGACATCGGCATGGCCGCGCGTGCCGTCCTGGCGCGCAACGGCGTCGACACCGAGGTCGTCTATCCCGTCTGCTGCGGCATGCCCCAGCTCGAGCATGGCAACATCGCGCGCGTGGCGGCCAACGCCCGCAAGGTCGCAACGGCGCTCAAGCCGTATATCGATCAGGGCTACGACGTCATCGCCCTGGTGCCGTCCTGCGCGCTGATGCTGAAATTCGAGTGGCCGCTGATCATGCCGAACGACGCCGACGTCAAGCGCCTGTCGCGGTCCACCTTTGACATCAGCGAATACGTCGTCGATATCGCCAAGCGCAACGGCTTGGCCGAAGGGCTGCGCTCGCTCGACGGCGGCGTCAGCCTGCATATCGCCTGCCACGCGCGCGCGCAGAACGTCGGGCAGAAGGCGGCCGAGATGCTGCGGCTGATCCCCGGCGCCGACGTCCAGGTGATCGAGCGCTGCTCGGGCCATGGCGGCTCGTGGGGCGTCATGAAGGACAACTTCGAGGTCGCGGTGAAGGTCGGCAAGCCGGTCGCGCGCCAGGCGATGCAGGCGGACAAGAAGCACCTCGCTTCGGAATGCCCGCTTGCGGGCACGCATATCGCCCAGGGCATCCGGCTCCAGGGCGGCACGCCGCCCGAGCCCGTGCATCCCATCCAGATCTTCGCCCGGGCCTACGGGCTCGCATGAACTTGTGGAACGAGGACCGGTCATGACGGCAGCACGGACGACGGGTACCAGCGCGCGTCGCGCGATCGTGCGCGCCGACGTGCTGCCGATGTCGGACTACGGCAAGGTCAGGCGCGAGCGCCGCCGCGCCATGATCGAGGCCAAGAAGCGTCGCCGGCTCGAAGTCGGCCCCTCGGCCTGCTTCTACTTCGAGAACTACGACACGATGTGGCTGCAGGTGCACGAGATGCTCTTCATCGAGAAGGGCGGCGAGGCGCAGATCGCCGACGAGCTCGACGCCTACAACGCGCTCATCCCGCAGGGGCGCGAGCTGGTCGCCACCGTGATGTTCGAGATCGCCGACGAGGTGCAGAGGCGCAACTTCCTGGCGCGGCTCGGGGGCGTCGAGCACACGATGTTCCTGTCCTTCGCCGGCGAGACGATCCAGGCCGTGCCGGAAGGCGACACCGAGCGGACCAACGAGCAGGGCAAGGCGTCTTCGGTCCACTTCGTGCACTTCCCCTTCACCGACCAGCAGGTCGCCAAGTTCCGCGTTCCGGACACTCAGGTCATCGTCGGCTTCAAGCATCCGCAATACGGCCACATGGCGGTGATGCCCGAAGCGACCCGCGCCGCGCTGACGGTCGATTTCGACTAGGCCGCCCCTTACGCCGCGCTTGCGCCCGGCCGGTCCGGGAAGTCCGGGCGCTGGCCCGGCTCCAGCGGGCCCATGAGGATGTTCTCCGGATAGGTCTCCAGTATGCGCCGGCGCATCGCGGCGTTGGCCTCGAAATCCGGCCCGGGCACGGGCTCGAGCGCGAAATGCCCGTACCGGTCCCGGCCCAGGACCGGGTGGCCCGAGCCGCGGCCGATCGACTGGCGCGCCGAAGCCGGTGTGTAGTCGTGCAGCACGGCGAAGCGGCGCGACCGGCCGCGGTTAGGCGGCGAGCCGTGCACAAGGTTGGCGCTGAAGATCGCGACCTCGCCGGCGCGGAGTTCCAGCGGCACGGCGCGGCCGACCGCGGGATCGCGCACCCGCGCGACCTTCCGGTTGGGTTGGCCCGGGTTGCTTATCAGGTCGAAGGGCAGGACCGCGCCTTGCGTGCCCGGGATCACCGAAAGACAGCCATTCTCCACCGTCGCGTCGGAGATCGCGACATAGGCGATGACCGGGCAGGGATCGACCAGAATGCGCGCCGAATCCTGGTGCCAGCCGTAGTTCACGGCCGAGCCCGGCTCCTTGATTCGGAAGATCGAGTTCGTCAGCAGCACGTCGCCGCCGATCAGGTCGGCGACCGGCTCGAGTATGCCGGGCAGCGTAGCGTTAGCGTAAACCCAGTCGAAAAGCAGGTTGCACTTGATGTCGAAGGCCCAGCCGGTATCGGCTGGATGCGCCGCCTCGAACGCCTCGGCGCGGGCGCGGAACACTGCGACCTGTTCGGCGCTCATCGCGCGGATGCCATTGACGTAGCCGTCGCGGCGGAACTGCGCGATCTGCTCGCAGCTCAGGCGCAAGAAGCCTACTCCGCCGCCCGGGTGGACCGTTGCCCCAGCGAGCGCAGCAGCCGCCCGAATCCCTCGACCGGCCGGTCGTAGCCGATCAACGACAGCGCCTCCCAGAGCTGCACCTGGTTGCTGCTCAGGGCGAGCTTGCCCGTCGCCTGCTCCAGCACGTCTAGCACGGTATGGCCGCGCATGCCGGTGCACGAGACGAACAGCGCGTCGGTGCCGGCGCCGTCCATGGCGCGGGCGGCGTCGAGGATCGCCTGCGGCGGAACTCCGGCGATCTGCGGCTCGGTATGCAGGTGGAAGCTGCCGAAGGCCGCGACCTCGAGCCCATGCGCCTCGAGGAAGGCGCGGATCGGCTCGTTCACTTCGTCGAGATAGGGAGTAAGCACCGCGATGCGCCGGCAGCCGGCGCCGATCAGCGCCTTCACCGCCGCCGTGATCGGCGTGGTGAAGGGCGTACCCGGGCGACCCGCGGCGATGGCCGCCGCCACATGCTCCGGCCCGACGGCGACCGTGCCCGAGGTGCAGGAGAAGGCGATCGCGTCGATCCGCCCGTCCGGCAGCAGCTGGGCCGTGGCGCGCGTGACGTCGTCGATCATGCGCGAAAGGTTCTCGAAGGTGATCGGGTTGGCCAGGGCCACGCGGTTGACCAGCACGTCCACCGGATGTCCGGCCAGCATTTCCTGAAATGCCGGCTCGCTCACATGGTCGGTGGCCGGCACCAGCAGGCCCAGCCGGCGCCGGGCCGGTTCGGCCGACGCCGCGATGTCGAAATGCCGGATGGTCACTTCACGTCCTCGTCCTGGTAGATGCCCCAGACCAGATTACGCCGGATCCAGCCCGTTACCTTGGCGACCTGGATGCGGCACCAGGCCTCTTCACATTGCAGCAGCTGGCCGATCACACCGGGCTCGACCCGGGCGGCCATCGGCGCATCGTCGCTGGGCGACTTGCGCAAAAGCCGCATCTCGTCGCCCGTGACCAGCACGTAGCGCCGCGGCGACAGCATGCTCTGGTGCACCCAGCCCTCGGTGTTCTCATAGTCGCGTATCTTCCGCCAGGTCTCGAACTCGGCGACGATCTCGACCGGCATGTCGCGGCGCACGAACACCCAGTCGACCGGGAAGCGCGGCCCCGGCCCCGTGCGCACGTTGACCTCGCCCGAGCGCAGCGAGGCGAAGCGCGGCAGCTTGGCGCCCTTGTCGGTCTTGTCCGCTTGGGCATAGAGCGGGCAGGCCGCCGCCAGCGTCAGCAGAACCGCCGCCGCGCCCGCCAGCGTCCGCCCGCGGACCGTCATGGCGCCGGTTTCCGCGCGCGCCGAGGCAATTCCGCCATTGATGGCATGGGTTTCGCTTATACGGTCGCGGTTCCGGGGGGTCAAGGCTGAGACCCGGGCGGTGAGGCCGCCGACCCTGGACATTCGCAGGGCGGCTTGCTATGGCCGTCCGCGACAGCCGATCGAGGAACCCCCAGGCATGGCGCCGCATCGCAAGAAGCCCGTCGTGATCGTGACGCGCAAGCTGCCCGACGCGATCGAGACGCGGATGATGGAGCTGTTCGACGCCAAGCTGAACTTGGACGACCACAAGCTCGGCTCGACCGAGCTGATCGAGGCGATGAAGGTCGCCGACGTGCTCGTGCCGACGGTCACCGACCGGATCGACGCGGGCATCCTGTCGCAGTCCGGGCCGCAGCTGAAGCTGGTCGCCTCGTTCGGCACCGGCGTCGACCATATCGACCTGAAGACGGCGCGCCAGCGCGGCATCACCGTTACCAACACGCCCGGCGTGCTGACCGAGGACACGGCCGACATGACCATGGCCCTGATCCTGGCGGTGCCGCGCCGCCTGGCCGAGGGCGAGCGGCTGGTGCGTGGCGGCAACTGGCACGGCTGGAGCCCGACCAGCATGCTGGGGCATCGCATCTGGGGGAAGCGGCTGGGCATTGTCGGCATGGGCCGGATCGGCACCGCCGTCGCGCGCCGCGCGCGCGGCTTCGGGCTTGCCGTGCACTACCATAACCGCCGGCGCGTGCACCCCGACACCGAGACGGAGCTCGACGCGACCTACTGGGAGAGCCTCGACCAGATGCTGGCACGGGTCGACATCGTGTCGATCAACTGTCCGCACACGCCGGCCACCTATCACCTGCTATCGGCGCGCCGGCTCAAGATGCTGCGCCCGCACGCGTTCATCGTGAACACCTCGCGCGGCGAGGTGATCGACGAGAACGCACTCGCGCGCATGCTGGTCGCGGGTGAGTTGGCCGGCGCCGGTCTCGACGTGTTCGAGAACGAGCCGGCGATCAACCCCAAGCTGATGAAGCTCGACAACGTCGTGCTGCTGCCGCACATGGGCTCGGCCACGATCGAGGGCCGCATGGACATGGGAGAGAAGGTCATCATCAACATCAAGACCTTCGTCGACGGCCATTCTCCGCCCGACCGCGTGCTCGAAGCGATGTTCTGAGTTCCGGCCGCTCCGTCACGGCATCGACCGGAGCGAGGTCGTGGACATCAGCCGCCGCAGGTCGGACAGTCGGGGTCGCGCTTCAACCGAATGGTGCGCGTCTCGCCCGCCAGCGCGTCGTACATCAGCAGCCGGCCGGAGAGCGTATCGCCGAGACCCAGCAGTTCCTTCAGCACCTCGGTCGCCTGCATCGTGCCCAGCACGCCGGCGACCGCGCCGAGGATGCCGGCGGTCTCGCAGCGCGGGATCTCGCCGGGCGGCGGCGCCTCTCGGAAGATGCAGCGCAGGCACGGTGCGTCCTTCGATCGCCACGGTGCGAAAGTCGTGATCTGGCCCTCGAAGCGATAGAGTGCGGCCCACACCAGCGGCCTGCGCATCCGCGCGCAGACGTCGTTCAGCAGGTAGCGCGTGTCGAAATTGTCGCTGCCGTCGGCCACCAGGTCGTATTGCACGACCAGCGACTCCGCGTTGTCGGCCTTGAGACGAAGGTTGTGGCGCAGCACCTGGACGTCGGGATTGAGGCCGCGCAGCGTCTCGGCGGCGCTCTCGACCTTGGCGTGGCCGACCGCCTCGGTGCGATGCACGATCTGGCGCTGCAGGTTGGTCACGTCGACGCGGTCGTCGTCGACCACGCCCAGCGTGCCGACGCCGGCCGCCGCGAGGTACATCAGCAGCGGCGAGCCCAGCCCGCCGGCGCCCACGACCAGCACGCGGCTTCGCAGCAGACGCTCCTGGCCTTCCTCGCCGACCTCGTCGAGGATCAGGTGGCGCGCATAGCGCAGTTCCTGCGCTTCGGTAAGTGTCATGGTGACTACGCCTCGTCCTTCGACAAGCTCAGGACGAGGCTACGTGTAGCATCCTCGTCCTGAGCTTGTCGAAGGACGACGATCACAATCCCTCGAACAACGCGGTCGACAGATAGCGTTCCGCCGCCGAAGGCAGAACGGTCAAGATGCGCTTGCCGGCCATCTCCGGTCGAGCGCCGACCTCGAGCGCGGCGGTGAGCGCGGCGCCCGAGGAGATGCCGACGGGCATGCCCTCGACCATCGCCACCTTGCGCGCCATGGCGAAGGCGGCGTGGCTCGGGACGCGGATGATCTCGTCGATCGCCGCGGTGTTCATGATATCCGGGACGAAGCCTGCGCCGATGCCCTGGATCATGTGCCGCCCCGGGGGCCCGCCGGACAGCACCGGGCTTTCGTCCGGCTCGACCGCGATCATGCGCAGGTTCGGCAGCCGCTTCTTCAAGACCTCGGCGCACCCGGTGAAGGTGCCGCCGGTGCCGACGCCCGAGACCATCGCGTCGAGCCTGCCGTCGAGATCGCGCCAGATCTCCTCGGCCGTGGTGCGGCGGTGGATGGCGGGATTGGCCGGGTTCTTGAACTGCTGCGGCATGACCGCTTTGGGCAAGGTGCGCAGCAGCTCCTCGGCACGCGCAATGGCGCCGTTCATCCCCTTCTCCGCCGGGGTCAGTTCGAGCTGGGCGCCCAGGAGCCGCAGCATCTTGCGCCGCTCGATCGACATGCTCTCCGGCATGGTGAGGATCAGGCGGTAGCCCTTGGCCGCGCATACGAAGGCGAGCCCGATGCCGGTGTTGCCCGAGGTCGGTTCGACGACGACCGTGTCCTCGTCCAGCTCGCCGGCCTGCTCCAGTGCCTCGATCATCGACACGCCGATGCGATCCTTGACCGAGGACAGCGGGTTGAAGAACTCGCACTTTGCCAGGATCTCGGCCTTCACGCCGGCGTCGGCCGCCAGCCGGCCCAGGCGCACCACGGGCGTGGCGCCGATCGTCTCGGCGATGCTGTCGTAGATACGGCCGCGGAATTCTGGCCCGCTCATGCGCTTCCTTTCGGGTGACTGTTCTTCAGATCGTGAAATCGAGCGGCACGTTGGACGCGCTCTCGACGCCGGCCGCGCGCGCCTTGACGCAGAGCTCGTCAATCGTGACGGCGTCGAGCTTTGCCATCGCGTCGGCCTCCAGCGCCAGCACCAGCGGCCGCACCACGGCACGGCCAAGGGCCGAGCCGCCCTGTTCGCGCTCGGCTTCTTCGTCGTCTGCGCCGGCGGCGATGCGCACGATGTCGCCCACGGTGATCCGCCGCCGGTCGCGGCCAAGGCGGTAGCCGCCGCGCGGCCCGCGCACGCCGACCAGGATGCCGGCGCGCACCAGCTGCTGCAGCACGGGCTCCAGGTAGCGCGCCGGGATGCCCTGGCGCTCGGTGATCTCGCCGCTGCGCACCGGTGTTTCGCCCGCGTTGTAGGCGACGTCGAGCACGGCCTCGATGGCGAAGGTCACGCGACGGGGCAGGCGCAGCATGGCGTCAGCTGGTCCCGGTCGAACCGAAGCCGCCGGTGCCGCGCGCCGTGTCGGGCAGTTCGGCCGCCTCGGCCAGGGTCGCGAGGCTCACCGGCGCGATCACCATCTGGGCGATGCGCATGCCGCGCGTGACGGTGAAGTCGGCGCTGCCGTGGTTGACCAGGATCACGCCGACCTCGCCGCGATAATCGGCGTCGATCGTGCCCGGCGCGTTGAGGACGGTCACGCCGTGCCTGGCGGCCAGCCCTGAGCGCGGCCGCACCTGTGCCTCGAACCCGCGCGGCAGCGCGATGACGAAGCCGGTCGGTACCACCGCGCGCGCGCCAGGCTTCAGCACCAGGTCGGACGCGACCGCCGCCGCCAGGTCCATGCCGGCGCTGTCGGTGGTCGCGTAGCTCGGCAGCGGCAGGTCGACGCCATGCGGCAGACGCTTGATGGCGACCGCGAGCTTCGGCGGGCTCATCGACGCCGCGCCGCGAGATGCTGGCCGATGCGGCGTGCCAGGCGCATCGCCACCTCGTCCTTGGACAAGGGCGGCCAGTCCTCGATGCCGTCGGCCGCGACGATGTGCACCGTGTTGCGGTCGCCGCCGAACGTCCCGGTCTTGGGTGACACGTCGTTGGCGACGATCCAGTCGCAGCCCTTCCGCTTGCGCTTCTCGACGGCGTTGGCGACGACGTTGTCGGTCTCGGCGGCGAAGCCCACGACCAGGCGCGGCCGCGCGTTGCCCACTGCCGACAGCGTCGCCAGGATGTCGGGGTTCTCGGCCAGCTCCAGGCTCGGCGGCCTGCCGCCGGTCTTCTTGATCTTCCCCGGCGCCGCGGATTTCACGCGCCAATCGGCGACCGCCGCGGCGCAAACCGCCACGTCGACCGGCAGGGCCGCCTGGCACGCCGCCAGCATGTCGCGCGCCGATTCGATCGGCACGACCGACACGCCGGCCGGGTCGGCCAGCCGCGTCGGGCCGCTGACCAGCGTCGTGGCGGCGCCCAGCCGTGCAAGCGCCGCGGCGATGGCATGGCCCTGCTTGCCCGAGCTGCGGTTGGCGATGTAGCGCACCGGGTCGATCGCCTCGAAGGTCGGGCCCGATGTCACCAGCGCCTTCAGGCCGGCGAGCGGCCGGTCGACCGCCTGCGCGAAATGGGACTCGATGGCGCCCAGGATCTCCATCGGCTCGGCCATGCGGCCGGCACCGACCTCGCCGCAGGCGAGGTCGCCGGCGTTCGGACCGACGCGCCTGATGCCGCGGCTCTCTAGCAAGACCATGTTGGCGCGCGTCGCTGGATGCGCCCACATCTGCACGTTCATCGCCGGTGCGACCATCACCGGCTTGTCGGTCGCGAGCAGTGCCGTGGTCGCGAGGTCGTCGGCGATGCCGGCGGCCATGCGTGCCAGAACGTCGGCCGTTGCCGGTGCCACCACGACCAGGTCGGCCTCGCGCGACAGGCGGATATGGCCCATCTCGCTTTCGTCCGTCAGCGAGAAGAGATCGGAATAGACCTTGTCCTCGCTCAGCGCCTGCAGGGTCAGCGGCGTCACGAACTGCGCGCCGCCCTTGGTCAGGATGCAGCGCACGCCAGCGCCGCGCTCGCGCAGACGCCGGATCAGGTCCGGCACTTTGAAGGCGGCGATGCCACCCGTGACGATCAGCAGGACGCGTTTTCCGGCCAGCATTTGCGCATTTCTCGCAAAATCACGGCGAAATCACATTTCGCCCGTGTGATATAAGCGCAAAGCACCCCCGTTGCAAGCGCCGACCGCCGCGCCCATTCACCAAGCCAGCGCGATCACCGCGAGCGCCAATGCAATGACGGCGATGACGAGCGGCCATGACACCCGTGCGGCGTCCTCGCCGCGCAGCGTGCGGATCGTCTCGGGGCTGAGCTTGATGCCGCCCTCGAGGATCGCCTGCGCGGCGCGCTCGGTATCGGCCAACAGGCGCGGCAGGCGCTCGAGGTTGTCGCGCGCGTCCTCCATGAAGGCCTTGAGGCGCTGGTCGGGCGCCTGCTTGCGCAGCATCCAGTCCTCGACCAGCGGCCGCGCCATCTCCCAAAGGTTCACGTTCGGGTTCAGCTTCCTGCCCACGCCCTCGGCCACCAGCATGGTCTTCTGCAACAGCAGCAATTGCGGCTGCACCTCCATGTCGAACTGCTCGGTCACCTTGAACAGCTGGCCGAGCAGGCGCGCGATCGAGATCTCCTGCAGCGGCTTGCCCAGGATCGGCTCGCCGATCGAGCGGCAAGCCTGGGTGAAGGCGTCGATCGACTTTGTCGCCGGCACGTAGCCGGCGCGGAAATGCACCTCGGCCACGCGCCGGTAGTCGCGCATGAGGAATCCGATCAGCATCTCGGCCAGGTAGTCGCGCGTCTTGCGGTCGAGCCGCCCCATGATACCGAAGTCGATCACCACGAGGGCGCCGCGGTCAGCCACGAACATGTTGCCGGGATGCAGGTCGGCGTGGAAGAAGCCGTCGCGGAACACCTGCAGGAAAAAGGCGTTCGCCGCGCGCGTCAGAATCTCGTCGATGTCGTGGCCGGCGGCGACCAGCTCCTCGCGCCGGTCCATGGCGATGCCTTCGATGCGCGCGATGGTCAGCACACGCTTGCCGGTGCGGCGCCAGTCGACTTCGGGCACCAGGAAGTCCGGATCGTCGCGGAAATTCTCGGCCAGCTCCGACGCCGCCGCGGCCTCGTAGCGCAGGTCCATCTCCAGCGCCACGCTCTGCGCCAGCGCCTCGGCGACGTCGAGCGGTCGCAGGCGGCGCAGCGCCGGCTGCCACTGCTCGATCAGCTCGCCCAGCCAGTAGAACAGGTCGAGGTCGCGTGCGAAGGCCTCGGCGACGCCCGGCCGCAGCACCTTGACCGCGACCTCGCGTCCATCCGACGTGACGGCGAAATGCACCTGCGCGATCGACGCGGCGGCGACCGGCGTGTCGTCGAAGCTCCGATAGAGCTGCTCGACCGGCTCGCCCAGCTCCTCGGCGATGATGGCGCGCGCCTCGGCCGCCGGGAACGGCGGCAGGCTGTCGCGCAGCGTCGCCAGATCGGCCGCGATCTCGTCGCCGATCAGATCGGATCGCGTCGAGAGGATCTGCCCCAGCTTGATGAAGCTCGGACCCAGCTCCTCGAAGGCGAGCGCCAAGCGCTGGCCGGCTCGGCTTTCGGCACCGAATGCCGCCCGCGGCCGGGCGAGCCGCCGCGCCAGCGCCAGCACGCCGGGCGCGATTCCCGCCATCTGGAACAGAACCAGCGCGTCGTGGCGCGCCAGCGTCCAGGCGATCCGGGCCAGCCGGTAGAGGTTGCGGAGCGCGCGCAGCATGGACCGGGGCGCTAGACCCGCCAGCCCCAATGCAGCGCAGCGATGCCGCCGCTGAGGTTGCGCCAATTGACGCGCGCGAACCCCGCGGCCGTGAGATGGCGCGCCAGCTCCTCCTGCGGCGGGAAGCGGCGGATGCTCTCGACCAGGTAGCGATAGGCATCGGCGTCGCCCGTCACCAACTGGCCCAGGCGCGGCAGCACGGCGAAGGAGTAGAGGTCGTAGAGCCGGTCGAGTCCCGGGACGACGCAGCGGCTGAACTCCAGGCACAGGAAACGCCCGCCGGGCTTGAGCACGCGACGGATCTCGCCCAGGGCCGCCTGCATGTCCGTGACGTTGCGCAGGCCGAAGGCGATGGTCACGGCGTCGGCCGACCGATCGGCCAGCGGGATGCGCTCGGCGGCGCCGGCGACCCAGTCGATGCCCCAGTCGGCGCCGCCCAGCAGCGCGCGGTCGAGCGCGCGGTCGCGCCCGACCTCGAGCATCGCCGGGGTCAGGTCGCAGACGATCACGCTGCCCCGGTTGCCGACGCGCTCGAGGAACGCGAAGGCGATATCGCCCGTGCCTCCGGCCAGGTCGACCAGCGTCCAGCCCCGGCGCGGCTTGAGCGTGTCGAGCATGGTGCGCTTCCACAGCCGATGCACGCCGCCGCTCATCAGGTCGTTCATCAGGTCGTAGCGCTGCGCGACGCTGTCGAACACGCCCTGGACCAAGGCGGGCTTCTCCTCGGGCGCGACGTCGCGCTGGCCGAACGGCACGCGCTCGCCTCCACCCGGGACGGTGTCGCCCACCGGTTCGGTCATGTGCGGCCCAGGGTCATGGCGGGCGGACCATAGCGCTTGGGGTCGCGACTTGCTAGCGTGCGGCGCCATCAATGGGACCGCCCGTCGCGAGCCGACCATGCCCGAACTACCGGAAGTCGAAACGGTCGCCCGCGGCCTGCGCCGGTGCCTGGTCGGGCACGCGCTCGCCAAGGTCGAGCAGCGCCGCGCCGACTTGCGCTTTCCCTTACCCGCGGACTTCGCCCGCCGCCTGACCGGCCGCCGGGTCGACGGCATCGATCGCCGGGCGAAGTATCTCCTGCTGCGCCTCGACAACGGCATCGTGCTGATGATCCATCTCGGCATGTCCGGCCGGATCCTCGTGTCGCGCGGCAATGCGGCCGGCAAGCTCGGTGAATTCCACCATGAGGCTGGCGGCAACCACACGCACGACCACGTCGTGTTCACGACCGACGGGGGCTACGTGGTGACGTTCAACGACCCGCGCCGCTTCGGCATGATGGACCTGGTCTCGGCCAACGCGCTTGGCCAGCATAAGCTGCTGAAGGATCTCGGGCCGGAACCGCTCGACCCGACGTTCGACGGGCCGGCGCTGGCCCGGCTGCTCGAGGGCAAAAAGACGCCGATCAAGGCGGCGCTGATGGACCAGCGCGTGGTCGTCGGCATCGGCAACATCTATGCGTGCGAGGCCTTGTTCCGTGCCGGCATCTCACCACGGCGCTTGGCTGGCACCGTGCAGGGCGAGCGCGCCGAACGCCTGGCGAAGGCGATCAAGGCGGTGTTGAACGACGCGATCGAGGCCGGCGGCTCGTCGTTGCGCGACTACGTGCAGACCGACGGCGAGCTCGGCTACTTCCAGCACCATTTCCAGGTCTACGACCGCGAGGGCCAGCCCTGCCCGGTCTGCAAGGCCAAGATCAAGCGCCTAGCCCAGGGCGGACGGTCGAGCTTCTATTGCGCCAAGTGCCAGCGTTAGGCTAAGAGCGCGCGTCGCGATCTCATGCTTCGACAGGCTCAGCATGAGGGGTCTCTTGTTTGCCTCGTCCTGGGCTTGTCGAAGGACGAGGCCCACTCGGTATGGAGCATTCGATGGCGTACGAGAACATCCAGGTCGAGACGCGCGGTCGGGTCGGCATCGTGCGGCTCAACCGCCCGCAGGCGCTGAACGCGTTGTGCGCCGCGCTGATCACGGAGCTCGGCCAGGCGCTCGACGCGTTCGAGGCCGACGCGAATATCGGCGCCATCGTGCTCACCGGCAGCGACAAGGCCTTCGCCGCTGGTGCCGACATCAAGGAGATGCAGTCCAGATCCTACATGGACGTGTACCTGCAGGATTTCATCACCAAGGGCTGGGAGCGCGTCAGCACCGCGCGCAAGCCGGTCATCGCCGCGGTCGCCGGCTTCGCGCTGGGCGGCGGCTGCGAGGTGGCGATGATGTGCGACTTCATCATCGCCGCCGACAACGCCAAGTTCGGCCAGCCGGAGATCAAGCTCGGCACGATCCCGGGCTCCGGCGGCACGCAGCGCCTGACGCGTTTCGTCGGCAAGTCCAAGGCGATGGACCTGTGCCTTACCGGGCGCATGATGGACGCCGCCGAGGCGGAGCGCTGCGGCCTGGTCAGCCGCGTCGTGCCGGTGGCGAACCTGATGGACGAGGCGGTGAAGGCGGCGGAGACGATCGCCTCATATTCCCTGCCCTCGGTGATGATGGCGAAGGAGGCGGTCAACCGCGCCTACGAGTCCACGCTGGCCGAGGGCGTGCGCTTCGAGCGCCGCCTGTTCCACTCGACCTTCGCGACCGAGGACCAGAAGGAAGGCATGGCGGCCTTCGTCGAGAAGCGCCCGGCGAAGTTCAAGCACCGCTAGACGGCGGGTAGGCGAGATAGCCGTTGCGCTCGACGTCGGGGAACAGCGCCCCACGCCGGACATAGCGCTGCTGCGCCTCGCTCGGCGGCGCATAGTCCCACGGCTCATGCCGGCCGGCCGCCAACGCCTCGATCAGGAAACGGCGGCGGCGCTGGCTGGCCTCGATCTCGCGCGCCAGCGCAGCCGCGTCCCAGGTCGATCGATATAGCTCGACAAGTTCGCGCTCCGCCGCGGCGACGGCGGGCCGGCTCGCGAGATTATCCAGCTCCAGCGGGTCGGTTTCGAGATCGAAGACCTGGCGCGGAAACTCGCCGCTCTCCGTAAGCTTGTAGCGGCCCTTGCGCACCATGAAGCGAGGGGCCGTTATGCCGCCGTCGAAATGCTCGGCGAAGACCGGCCGGGACTCGCCCGGACCACCGCGCATCGCGGGCACGAGGCTGCGCCCTTCGACCGGATCCACAAGGTCGGCTTGCGATCCGCCGGCCAGCTCGACCAGCGTCGGCAGAACGTCGACGAGCGAGACCGGGTCGGTCATGCGCGCTGGTCGAATGCCCGCTCCATGGAACACGAGCGGCACGCGCATCGCCGGTTCGTAGAACACCTTCTTGAACCACAGACCGCGCTCGCCCAGCATCTCGCCGTGATCCGAGCAGCACAGCGTGACGGTGTCGCGGCCGAATCCGGCCGCATCAAGCGCCGCGAGCAGCTGGCCGATCTTGCCGTCGACATAGGAGATCATGCCGTAGTAGCCGCGCCGCGCCCGACGGATGACGTTGGCATCGGCATTGGCGCGCGCGAAATCGTAGATCGCGTCCAGGCGCGCCGCGTGCGGATCGGCAGTCGTGGCGGGATGCGACGCGGGAATGCTCGGCGGCGGAACGCCGGCGTCGTCGTACAAGTCCCAGGACTCGCGCGTGACGACGAACGGATCGTGCGGCTGCGTGAACGAGACGACCAGCAGGAAGGGCTGGCGCGGCGACCGGGCCAGATCGAAGATCTTCTGGATCGCGCGATAGGCCACCTCCTCGTCGTAGTCGATCTGCATGCTGCGCGCGACCGCCCCGGCATCGGTCACCGTCTCGATGCCCGAGACGCCACCCTCGTTCGCGAGTTGCCGGCCCGACAGGCGCTCGCGCTGACGCTGCCACGACGGGGTCCAGCCGAAATCGGCCGGGTAGATGTCGGTCGTCAGCCGATCCTCGAAGCCGTGCAGCTGGTCGGGACCGATGAAATGCATCTTGCCGGACAGGCAGGTGTAATAGCCCGCCCGCCTCAGGTAGTGCGCGAAGGTCGGCACCGACGCCGGAAGCTCGGCCGCGTTGTCGTAGGCGCCGATGCGCGACGGCAGCCGCCCGGTCATGAAGCTGAAGCGCGCGGGCGCGCAGAGCGGGTAGTTGCAGTAGGCGTTCTCGAACACCGCGCCTTCGGCCGCCAGCCGCGCCATGGTCGGCGCCTTGGCCGGCCCCGCCGCACCGTGGAACGGCAAAGCGAGCGCCGAGAGCTGGTCCATCATGAAGACGACAATGTTTGGCCGTCGTGCGGCCGTCGTTGCTGCAACCATGGCGCTCCCCCGATCGATTGTTGACAATTCACCATCCAATCAGTCCAGGCGTCAATGCGGGGCATCGAACCGGAATCCTGCGGCCTCGCGCAACGACGGTGGGCCGGCGCCTCGATCTTCTCCTGGTACCACTCCGGCCAGGTCTCGAAGTGGTTCAAGGAGATGCTGGCCAGCCAGGGCATCGATTCGGCCAAGGTGCCGAGCGTCGTCCGCGCGGAGTGTTAACGCCGCAACTGCGGTCCCTTGCGCGAGGCGCTGGAGCACCACGCCTTCGCGCTCCTCTGGCCACGACGCACGCTGGAATTCCACGCCGCCATCGAGGCGCGCCACGAAGCGCTGCTGTCGGCGGTCGACCGCGGCGGCACGCTGGCGCAGATCGAGGCGGAGATGCAGTTCCACTGCTGCCCCTACGAGCCTGCGGACAACTTGCTGCTGCTGGGAATCCGGGACCAGATTTCGGCGCGGACCAGGCTCGTGTTCACGATCCACCACCAGGCGTTCCAGCAGGGTGCCTCCTACCGCGCCGCGCATCAGCGATACCTTGATCTCGCGCTGGGCGACGGGGTTTGAGGAGGATTCCGCGTCGTGCGCGTCGTCGTCGTCTTCGCGAAAGCGCATCTTGACCGGCTGTTCGCCGGAGCGCGCGCCATCGACATGGAGATCGGGTCGACGCGTGGGCAGCTGATGGAGGCCATCGAGCAGACCAGCAGCGCGAACGGCATGGCCGACGGCCGCAGGATTGGCGACACGCTGCCGGGCGTCGTGACCGGGCGAATTGCGCATCTCTATCAGGAGCACGTACAGAGGGCGGCGTCCGGACGCGCGTGACGGCACGGCAGTGCCTCGCCGTCACTGCGTCGGCGTGGCGACGAAGGTCAGGAACGGCACGTCCGGGTGATCGCCCGCCGCGGCGATCGACCGTGCCTCGTGATCGAGGACGTCGAGCAGCCGGAATCCGGCGGCTGCGAGCTGGCGGGCGTTGACCGCCGCGGTCGCGTGGTAGCACAGCAGCCGGAAGCCCTCGGCCTCCTCGTTGATGATCTCGTACTCTTCGGTCGCGATCTGGTGGCGGCGCAGGCGCAGCGAGTTGACCAAGTTACGGGCATAGCTCGCCCAGGATCGCGGGTTCAGCGACCGCGGCGGGCGCGGCCGGCGCTGGATCCCCGCGCATCCGCGGTTGTGCGCGGTGAATGCGAAGATGCCGTCCGGCCGCAGCAGGCGCCGCGCCTCGCGCAGCGCCGCGAGCCGGCCTTCGTGACCCAGGCAGTCGATCCCATTGAACGAGAAGAGGATGAAATCGAACGCGGCGTCGGCAAAGCGGGGCATCGACGCCGCATCCATGACGTGGAAGCGCGCATGTGCGAAGCTCGCGTAGCGCGCGCGGCAATGTGCGACCATCGGCTCGGCGATGTCCACGCCGTCGTAGCTGGCCGCAAGCGCAGCGAGGGCGGGGGTCGTCCGTCCGGTGCCGCAACCCAGATCGAGCACGGACTTGCCCGCGATGCGGTCGCGATATCGCTCGAGGATCAGCCGTTCCGGTGGGTCGAGCGATTCGTTGCGGCCATAATTGCGGACGATGGCCGGCAGCGAGTACGCGCGCCGGTTCACCGCCACGAGGTGCTGATCTGCTTGCGGCATCGGCGGATCGCCGTCTTGGCCTCTTGCGCACGGAGGGACGCAGCCTAGTCGTCCAACAGGGTCGCATCAAATGCGTCGCCTGTGTCGCCCGCGGGCCAGGAAGCGTCCTGCCGGCGCATTGACAGCCGCAAGGGCACGCTCCTATGGTCGCCGGCATCGTCCTCAGGGGGTTCCGCGCATGTCTCGAATCGCTACCGCGCTTCCCAATGTCGCGACGGATCAGTCCGGTCGCTTGTGGCGGGCCGGGGTCCTGGCGCTGGTCGGGGCCGCGCTGGTCTATCTGAGCGGATTTGCCCAGCCCGACCTGGTGCACAACGCCGCGCACGATTCGCGCCACGCCTTCGCCACGCCCTGCCATTGATCGTCCCGGGAGGGGTCACCATGCGCCGCGCCCTGATCGCAGCGCTCGTGGCGGGATTCGTCGCCTGTCTGGCCGTGACCGCCGCGCAGCAGGCGGTGGTCGTGCCGCTGATTCTCAAGGCCGAGACGTTCGAAGAGGCCGGCGCCGCCCCGCATGAGCATGGTGGCGGCGGCCAGCCGGCCGCGCATCACCACGACGAGGAGACCTGGAGGCCGACGGACGGGTTGGAACGCGTCGCCTACACGGCGCTGGCCAATCTGGGCTTCGGCGTCGGCTTCGGCCTGCTGCTGGTCGCCGCGATTGCGCTGTCGGGCCGTGCGGTGGACGCGCTCACGGGCCTGTTGTGGGGCGGGGCGGGGTTCGTCGCGTTCGCGCTCGCCCCCGCGCTCGGCCTGCCACCCGAGTTGCCCGGCTCCGTCGCGGCCGCGGTCGCGCCGCGCCAGGCCTGGTGGTTCGGCACCGCGGCGGCGACGGCCGCCGGGCTCGCCCTGATCGTCTTCGGCCGCTCGTCGGCATGGAAGGCGCTCGGCGTCCTGGCGCTGGTCCTGCCGCATGCGATCGGCGCGCCGCATCCCGCCGGCCACGAGGCGGGCGCGGCGCCGCCGGAGCTCGCCGCCCGGTTCGCGGTCCTGTCGCTCGCGACCACCGCCGTGTTCTGGGCTGTGCTCGGCGCGGTGTCCGGCGCCGTCTACCGGCGCGTCGGCTGAATGCTTGTTCTGACGGTGTGCGCTAGGGTGACTTGTCCGGCGGCCCGGCCGCGACCGGAACGTTGATCGTCAGCAGCCCCGCCTTCTCGAACATCAGCAACAGCTCCAGCCGTTCGCCCACGCGCTGCGGCGTCTTGACGTCGATCAGCGCGATGTGCTCGCTGCCGGGCCTGAGCACGACCGTCTTGCCCGCCGGCAACTTGACCGAGGCGACGCGGCGCGCGCGCCCCACGACCTCGCCGATGCGATGGGATCTGAGCTCGATCTCCTCGGCCGCCGGCGTGTGCGCCGCGATCAGCTGGTCGTCGCGCTGCCCGCCATTGGCGATCGTCAGGTAGACCGACCCGGTGCGGCGGCTCAGGGACGACGGGGCGGCCCAGGCGCCGCTCACCGCCAGGTCGCCGACGCGATCGACCGCGGCTGGCTCTGCGGCGGCGGCTGACGCGTCGCCAAGAACCGCGAGAATCGTCAGCATGGCGAACGGGATGATGCGGCGCATGATCAGACACATAGACCGGCACGGCGCCGCGCGCCAGACGGGCTTGTGATGCGCCGCGCAACGGTTGACCGCCCCCGGCGTTCGGGCTTCCATCGCGCCATGGACATGCCCGAACCGTCTCCCGCCGCCCGCGCCCGCCAGCTGCTGCGCGCGACCGACCGCGCTGCGCTCGCCACGCGCCGGCGCGACGACGATTCATCCGGCGGCTGGCCTTATGTCGCGCTGGTGCTGCTGGCGGTCGACCACGACGCCAGCCCGCTGCTGCTGCTCTCGTCGCTGGCCGAGCACACGAAGGACATTGCCAAGGACGACCGCGTGTCGCTGCTGGTCGACGGTACGACCGGGCTCGACGAGCCCTTGACCGGCGCGCGCGTGTCTCTCTTGGGGCGGGCGGTGAGGTCGGACGAGCCGCGCCATCGCGCGCGCTTCCTCGCGCGCCATCCCGGCGCGGCCATGTACGCCGACTTCAAGGATTTCGCCTTCTACCGGCTCGCGGTCCAGCGCGCCCATCTCGTCGCCGGGTTCGGCCGCATCCACTGGATCGAAGGCTCGGCGCTCCTGTGCGACATGGCAGACGCCGAGGCGCTGATGGCGCGCGAATCCGACATCCTGCAGCATATGAACGAAGACCACGGCGAGGCCGTGGCCCTCTATGCGACCCGCCTGCTCGGCCAGCCTGCGGCGAGTGCCGGCAACCGCTGGGCCATGACCGGCGTTGACGCCGAGGGCTGCGACCTGCGCCTATCCGGATCGATGACGGGCGGGCGGGTGGCGCGGCTATCCTTCCAGAAGCGCGTCACGGACGCCGACCAGGCGCGGGCGGAACTGGTGCGGCTGGCGAAGCAGGCCCGCGCCGCGCCCTGAACGGCCACTGGCTTTGCCGGCCTTGTCATTGCAGGTGATGACGCGCGACAGTATGGTGCGCCGCTATAACGAAGGGCGGAAGGGGAGACGATGCAAATGCAGCAGGTGGGCACGATTGCCAGCCGCCATGGGCTGGACCTGATCGGCATACGCAATGTTCCCGTCGCCCACTGGAATCTCGGCGTTCCCGCACTGTACGAAGAGGCGGTGCGTCGCCGCGAGGGCATCGTCGCCGACGGGGGCGCGCTGGCCGTGCGCACCGGCGTCTACACGGGCCGCTCGCCCAAGGACAAGTTCTTCGCCGACGAGGCGGACTCGCGCGAGCATATCTGGTGGGGCAGCGTCAACGTAGCGATGTCCGAAGAACGGTTCGTGGCGCTGCATCGGCGCATCCTCGCCTATCTCCACGGCCGCGAAGTATTCGTGCTGGATTCCTATGCCGGGGCTGATCCGGACTACCGGTTGAAGGTACGCGTCGTCACGGAGTCCGCTTGGCACAGTCTGTTCGCGCGCAACATGTTCCTGCGGCCACCCGCGTCGGCGCTGGTCGATTTCGATCCGGACTTCACGATCGTCCAGGTGCCCAATTTCCAGTGCGTGCCGGAGATCGACGGGACCAACAGCGAGGTCGTGATCGCGGTGAGCTTCGCCCGCCGCCTTGTGCTGATCGCTGGAAGCCACTATGCCGGCGAGATCAAGAAGTCGGTCTTCACGATCCTGAACTACCTCTTGCCGGCCCGCGGCGTGCTGCCGATGCATTGCTCGGCCAATATCGGGGCGAACGGCGACACGGCGATCTTCTTCGGGCTAAGCGGCACCGGCAAGACGACGCTGTCGGCCGACCCCACGCGCCGGCTGATCGGCGACGACGAGCACGGCTGGTCCGATCGCGGCATCTTCAATTTCGAGGGCGGCTGCTATGCCAAGGTGATCAAGCTCTCACCCGAGGCCGAGCCCGAGATCCATGCCACCACGCTCCGCTTCGGCACGGTGCTGGAGAACGTCGTGGTCGACCCCGCCACGCGGCTTCTCGACCTCGACGACGCACGCTTCACCGAGAATACGCGCGCCTCCTACCCGATCGATTTCATCCCCAATATCGCCGCAGACGGCCGCGGCGGGCAGCCGGCCAATGTGGTGATGCTGACGGCCGACGCTTTCGGCGTGCTGCCGCCCATCAGCCGGCTGACGGCAGAGCAGGCGATGTACCATTTCCTCAGCGGCTACACGGCCCGCGTGGCCGGCACGGAAAAGGGCATGGGCAGCGCGCCGCAGGCGACCTTCTCGACCTGCTTCGGCGCGCCGTTCATGCCGCGCCATCCCGCCGTCTACGCCAAGATGCTGGGCGCGCGGATCGCCCGCCACGGCGCCACCTGCTGGCTGGTCAACACCGGCTGGAGCGGCGGCGCCTATGGCGTCGGGCAGCGGTTCCAGATCGCCCATACGCGGGCCATGGTGCGGGCGGCGCTGGACGGCAAGCTCACGACCGTATCCGTCGCCAAGGATCCGAATTTCGGCTTGTACGTGCCGAGCGCCTGCCCCGATGTACCGTCCGAGGTGCTCGACCCGCGCGCGACCTGGGCCGACAAGAAGGCCTACGACCAGACTGCGCGCTCTGTTGCCCAACGCTTCGCGGCGAACTTCAAGCAGTTCGAGCCGCACGTGGATGATCGCGTCAAATCGGCTGGCATCCACGCCGCCGCGTGATTTTCCAGCGCGCGGGCCGCGACTTAACTGGATTTGGGTAAATTTCTGGCAGGGCAGGCCGCTTCGCGGTGGGCGTGCATCGCCTTATATCTGCCGGTTACATGAAATCTACCCCATAGTCCATTGATAATAAAAATATATTTTCACTTCCAGATCGATTCGGTATGTTTCAAACTGCATCTGAAGTTATAGCGGCCGCAGGCCTGACTTTGCTAATAACAAAGATAAGGTAAAAATTGCAATATATTGGTATTATTGCATTTATAGACCGAATCAGTGCGCCTCGGCCCAGTTGGCGCCGATCCCGGCTTCGGCAACAAGCGGGACCGACAGGCTGAGGACGGGCGCGGGCGCCGATTCCATGACCCCGCGGATCAGTGCGCCGGCCTTCTCGACGTGTCTTTCCGCCACCTCGAACAGCAGCTCGTCATGCACCTGTAGCAGCATCGTGGCGTCCAGGCCGGCCTGCTTCAGGGCGGGCGCCACCCGGATCATGGCCCGCTTGATGATGTCGGCAGCGGTGCCCTGGATCGGCGCGTTGATCGCCTGGCGCTCGGCGAAGCTGCGCCGGGCCATGTTGCGGTCGTTGGCGCCCGGGATGTGGACTCTGCGGCCGAACAGCGTCTCGACGTAGCCGCGCTTGTGGACCTCGGATTTCATCCGGTTCATGAACTCGCGGATGCCGGCGTACTTGTCCAGGTATGCCTTGATGTAGGCATTGGCCTCGGCCGGCGTGCAGCCAAGCTGCTGCGACAGGCCAAATCCGCTGATGCCATAGATGATGCCGAAATTGATCGCCTTGGCCTGCCGGCGGACCAGCGGATCCATACCCTTCATCGGCACGCCGAAGACCTGGGAGGCGGTCAGGGCATGGATGTCGACGCCGTCTCGGAAGGCTTGGCGCAGCGCGTCGATCCCCGCGATCTCGGCCACCAGGCGCAGCTCGATCTGCGAATAGTCGACCGACAGCAGCTTGCAGCCCGCGCGTGCCACGAACGCCTTGCGGATCTTGCGTCCTTCTTCCGTGCGGACGGGGATGTTCTGCAAATTCGGGTCGGTTGACGACAGACGGCCGGTATTGGTGGAGGCAAGCGCGAAGGAGGTATGGACCCGGCCCGTGTACGGGTTGATCTGCTCGACCAGCGCGTCGGCATAGGTGCTCTTGAGCTTGGCGAGCTGTCGCCAATCGAGGACGCTCCGGCAGATGTCGTGTCCTTGGGCCGCCAGCGGCTCGAGCACGTCGGAATGGGTCGAGTAGGCACCGGTCTTGGTCTTCTCGCCGCCGGGCAGGCCCAGCCTGTCGAACAGCACCTCGCCCAGCTGCTTCGGCGAGCCGATGTTGAACGCGCCACCGGCGAGCTGGTGGATCCTGGCTTCGAGCTCGGCCAGACGCTCGGCGAAGTCGCGGCTGAGCCGCGCCAGCTCTGCGCGATCGACCAGCACGCCCGCACGCTCCATCTCCGCAACGACCGCGGCCAGCGGCCGCTCGATCGTCTCGTAGACCGACACCAGGCGCTCGCTGACCAGCCGCGGCTTCAGGATCTGGTGCAGGCGCAGGGTGACGTCGGCATCCTCGGCAGCGTAGTCGCGCGCGCGGTCGAGCGGCACCCGGTCGAAAGTCACCTGTTCGCGCCCGCTGCCGGCGACGTCCGTGAACTTGATGGTCTGGTGGCCGAGATGCAGGGAGGACAGCTCGTCCATGCCGTGGCCGTGCAGGCTGCCATCGAGCACATAGGAAACGAGCATCGTGTCGTCGATCGGGCTCAACGCCACGTCATAGCGGCCGAGCACCTCGATGTCGTATTTGAGGTTGTGCCCGACCTTGAGCACGCCCGGGTCGACCAGCAGCGGCCGGAGCGCCGCCAGCGCGTCGCGCAGCGGCACCTGCTTCGGCCGGTCGCCGGCGGCGCCCAGGTCCATCTCGCCCGGACGGACCGCGCCGACGTGGCCGAGCGGCACGTAGCACGCCTCGCTCGGCGCCACGGCCAGCGAGATTCCCACGAGCTCGGCCCGGAACGGATCGAGCGACGTGGTTTCGGTGTCGACGGCCACGACGCCTTCCTCGCGTGCGCGCTCGATGAAGCGGTTCAGCTGGGCGATGTCCTGCACCAGCACGTACGCCGAACGGTCGACCGGCAGCATGACCGCCTGCGGCGGCCGGGCCGCCGCCAGCGGCACCTCGGCCGGCTCACCGTTGGCGCCAGCTGCCGGCTCGGGCCTGGCCGCCGGGGTCGGCTTGCCCTGACCGTTCTGCAGCCGCTGGAGCAACGACCGGAACTGGTTCTCGGACAGGAAGGCCAGGAGCCGTTCGCGGTCGATCGGCCGGCGCTTGAGCTCGGACAGGTCGGGCGCGTCGGGCACATGGTCGTCGAGCTTCACGAGCCGGCGGCTGATGCGCGCCTTCTCGGCGTTGGTCAGCAGCGTCTCGCGCCGCTTTGGCTGCTTGATCTCGCCGGCGCGCTTCAGCAGGGTCTCGAGGTCGCCATACTCGGTAATCAGCTGAGCGGCGGTCTTCACGCCAATGCCGGGAACGCCGGGCACGTTGTCGGTCGAATCCCCCGCCAGCGCCTGCACATCGACCACGCTGCTGGGATGCACGCCGAAGCGTTCGCGCACCTCCGTCTCGCCGATTGGCTTGTTCTTGATCGGGTCGAGCATCTCGACCCCGTCCGAAACCAGCTGCATCAAGTCCTTGTCCGAGGACACGATGGTGACTTTGACGCCGTTCTCCTTGGCGAGGCGCGCGTAGGTGGCGATCAGGTCGTCAGCCTCGTACCGCTCCATCTCGATCGCCGGGACGTTGAAGGCCTGGGTCGCTTGGCGCACCAGGGCGAACTGCGGCACCAGCTCGGGCGGCGGCGCCTCGCGGTTCGCCTTGTATTCGGCATAGATCTCATTGCGGAAGGTCTTGCGCGCCGCGTCAAAGACGATGGCGATGCCGTCGCTGTCCGTGCCGTCCAGGAGCTTCATCAACATGTTGCAGAAGCCGAGCACGGCGCCGGTCGGCGTCCCGTCGGACCGGGTCAGCGGGGGCAGGGCGTGGAAGGCACGAAAGATGAACCCGGACCCGTCGACCAGGTACAGGTGGCGGAAGGCGGGCTTCTTGCTCATCCTCGGATATTAACCTATCCGTCCTCCCCTCTTGAACGGTGGATCGGGGCTACCTAGGTCGTTCTCGTCCGCGGATGCCCAATCGGGGCTGCGGCCGAAACCTGGGCCCAGCCGCTCTGGCGGTGGGTCCGATTAACCATGTTGCTCACCAGGAGGATATGGCGATGGCCCATTTCGATTTCTCCCCCTTCTTCCGTTCTACCGTCGGCTTCGACCGGATCGCCGATCTGCTCGATGATGCGCTTCGCGCGTCCGAGTCGGACGGGTATCCGCCCTACAACATCGAGCTGGCGGGCGAGAACGTCTATCGCATCACCATGGCGGTCGCCGGCATGACCGAGAGCGACCTCAACGTGGTCCAGCACGAGAACACGCTGATCGTCAGCGGCAAGTCTCGCCCGGCGCCGGAAGGCACGCAGTTCCTGCACCGCGGCATCGCCGGCCGCGCGTTCGAGCGCCGCTTCAGCCTGGCGGACTTCGTGAAGGTCACCAACGCCAGCCTGGCCAACGGCCTGCTCACCATCGACCTGGTGCGCGAAGTGCCCGAGGCGATGAAGCCGCGCACGATTCAGATCGGCGCGGGCCAGCAGGTTGGCGCGAAGGTGCAGACCATCGACGCCAAGGCGGCCTGAGCGGCAGGGCGCAGACAAGCGCCAGGGTTTGACGGCATGACCTGAGAGGTCGGGCGCCGCTGGTCCCGGGATGGACCGGCGGCGTCAGCCTCACCCATCCCCTCAATACGATCCCTCATGGAGAGATTGCGACGATGGGCGAGCCCTATCACGAGAGCCAGGAGGCCTCCGGCGGCGTCAAGCCGCTGTTCGACTCGTTGAAGCGGGTATGGCTGACTTCCCTCGCGCGACCCGACATCCTGCGGGACGACCGGGCTGCGTTCCCGACGTGCCGTGCCGGCCCCGTTCGCGGCATGGTCGTCGTCTCGCGGCCGCCGCCGGCGCGCGTGCTGCCGTAGCGTTGACGCGGGAGCGTCCGCGGCCGTGCGGCTTGGCGCGGCGTTGGCGCGCGTGATACTTCCTCGGGATTGACGCACGCGAAGACCCTGCTTCCCTCCGCCGGCCCCGATGGCGACAAGCCGCTTTCGTGGCACGCCATGCCGCGCAAGGCGGTGCTGTCGGCCGTTGACGCCAGTCCCGAGGGCCTGAGCAGCGCCGAGGCGCACCGCCGTCTCGATCGCTATGGTCCCAATCGCCTGCCGGTGCCGCGCCCGCCGAGCGCCCTGCTGCGCTTCCTGCGGCAGTTCCACAACATCCTGATCTACGTGCTGGTCGCTTCGGCGGCCATCACGATCGTGCTGGAGGACTGGATCGACACGGGCGTGATCCTGGCCGTCGTGCTGATCAACGCGGTGATCGGCTTCGTCCAGGAAGGCAAGGCACAGCGGGCCATCGACGCCGTGCGCGACCTGCTGTCGCTGCACGCGGTCGTGCTGCGCGACGGGACTCGGCGCGAGGTCGACGCGGCCGAGCTCGTGCCGGGCGACGTCGTGTTCCTGCAGTCCGGCGACAAGGTGCCGGCCGATCTGCGCCTCCTGCGCGTCAAAGGCATGACCGCGGTCGAGGCGGCGCTGACCGGCGAATCGGTGCCGGTCGAGAAGGCGACCGGAGCGGTCAAGGAATCCGCCGCGCTCGGCCAACGGTCGTCGATGGCCTATGCCGGCACGCTGATCGGCGCCGGCCAGGGCACCGGCGTCGTGGTGGCGACCGGGCTTGCCAGCGAGATCGGCAAGGTCAGCCGCCTGCTGGCAGAGACCAGCGCGCTCGAAACGCCGCTTCTGGCGCGCCTGGCCGCCATGGGACGATGGTTGACCGGGGCGGTGCTGCTGCTCGCCGCGCTGACCTTCGCGATCGGCGCGCTGCTGCGGGGATTCCCTGCGGCGGACATGTTCATGGCGGCGGTCGGCCTGACCGTCGCGGCGATCCCCGAAGGCCTGCCCGCCGTGATCACCGTCGCGCTCGCGGTCGGCGTGCAGCGTATGGCGCGACGCAATGCGATCATCCGCCGCCTCCCGGCCGTGGAGACGCTGGGCTCGGTCACCGTGATCTGCACCGACAAGACCGGCACGCTGACCCGCAACGAGCTGACGGTGCGCGGGATCGTCACGCCCGATGCGCGCTACGAGACGACCGGCGTCGGCTACGATCCGCGCGGCACCATCAGGCGGCACGGCACCGAGACGCCGGCCGCCGACGATCCTGGGTTGCGCGCGCTGCTCGCCGCCGGCGTCCTGTGCAACGACGCGGCGCTGCGGCCGGCTGATGGCGCGTGGCATCTGGCGGGCGACCCGACCGAAGGCGCTTTGCTGTCCGCCGGCATGAAGGTTGGCATCGACCCGGCGACGGAACGCCGAGCGGCGCCGCGCCTCGACGAGATTCCGTTCGACGCGGCCCATCGGTTCATGGCGACGCTGCACCAGGCGGCGGGCGCTCCGGTGATCTACCTGAAGGGCGCGCCCGAAGCCGTGCTGGAGGTCTGCGTCAGCGAGAATGCCCCGGCCGGTCCACGGCCGGTCGACCGGCCGGGCTGGCGCCGCGCGGTCGAGCAGGAGGCCTCTGCCGGCCGGCGGGTGCTGGCGCTGGCGCGGAAGATGGCGGCGCCGGGCGCGCGCGGCCTGTCGATGGCCGACACGCGCGACGGCTTCACCCTGCTTGGGCTGGTCGCCATGATCGATCCGCCGCGCGAGGAGGCGGTCGAATCGGTCGCGGCGTGCCGGCAGGCCGGCATCCGCGTCGCGATGATCACCGGCGACCACGACGCCACCGCGCTGGCGATCGCACGGGAGCTCGGCATCGACTCGGCGCACGCGCTGAACGGAAGCGGCATCGACGCGCTGGACGGCGCGGGGCTGGCCGATGCGCTCAGCGACACCGCGGTGTTTGCCCGCGCCGACCCGGCGCACAAGCTGCGGCTGGTCGAGGCGCTGCAAGCCGACGGCCACGTCGTGGCCATGACCGGCGACGGCGTCAACGATGCGCCCGCGCTCAAGCGGGCGGATGTCGGCGTCGCCATGGGCCGCAGGGGCACCGAGGCGGCGCGCGAGGCCGCGCAGATGGTGCTGGCGGACGACAATTTCGCCTCGATCGTCCATGCCGTGCGCGAGGGGCGCGCCGTCTACGACAACATCCGCAAGAGCCTCGCCTTCATGCTGCCGACCGACCTCAGCGAGGCGCTGCTGGTCGCGCTGGCGGTGGTCGCGGGTGGCACCCTGCCGGTGACGCCCGTGCAGATCCTGTGGGTCAACCTCGTCACCAGCGTGACCCTTGTCCTGCCGCTGGTGTTCGAAGCGGCCGAACCCGACACCATGCGGCGCGGGCCGCGTCCGCCGAGCGAAGGGCTGCTCACGGCCTTTCTCGGCTGGCGCATCCTGTTCGTCGGCTTCCTGACGCTCGGCGCCGTCTTTGCGCTGTTCCACTGGCATATGGCCG
This sequence comes from uncultured Rhodospirillaceae bacterium, assembly GCA_964557415.1. GTDB lineage: Bacteria > Pseudomonadota > Alphaproteobacteria > JAEULC01 > JAEULC01 > JAEULC01. The sequence goes on along the minus strand of CAZLBB010000003.1, from coordinate 32,891 downwards.
CCGGGCACGATCTGGACCATGCACGCACCGTCGCGGTGAACGCGGTCGTCGCGTGCGAAGTGTTCTATCTGCTCTCGGCGCGGTTCCTGCTGGCCCCGGGCCTTTCTGCGGCCGCGCTGCCCGGGATGTGGCGGGCTCTGGCGGCCATGGGGCTGACCGCACTCTGCCAGCTCGGCTTTACATACCTGCCGGCGGCGCAGACGGTGTTCGGCACCGTGCCGCTCGAACTCGCCGACTGGGGGCCGATCCTCGCGGCCGGGCTGCTGGTGATGGTCGCGGTCGAGCTGGAGAAGCTCGCGATCCGGAGCTTCACGACGCGACCGAAGCAGGCGTGATGGCGATGATGAATCCGACATAGGCCGCGATCAGGAGAAGCCCGCGCCAGCGGGCAAGCCGGCCATCGCGTCCGGGATAGCACAGCGCGACCACGATCAAGCCGAAGGCGAGCGCCGGCAGCAACTCGTCCAATGTCAGCACGGCAGGTCGGATCAGGACGACGGTCGGCACTATGAACAGTCCGTTGAATACATTGCTGCCGAGCAGCGTCGCCAGGCTGATCTCGCCGTGGCCGCGCAGGCGCGCGACGATCATCACGGCCAGTTCCGGCGTCGACGTGCCGAACGCAACGATCGCGGCGCCGATGACGAATCCGTCGATCCCCCATCGCACCGCCAGCGCGGCCGCGCCGTCTACGATCAGGTATCCGCCGCCGACCATGGCGGCGAGACCGAGGAGCAGCATGGTGACGATCGATGCGGCGGCGGTCCTTGCGGACGGCTTCGTGGCTGCACGGTGGCGGCGGGCTTCGAGCAGGCTCGACGCAAGATATGCCAGGAACAGGGCCATCAGCGCCGCAGCGTGGAGCCGGTCCAGGCCGCCATGGGCCAGCAAGGCGGCCGTGGCCACCGGCGCGAGCGCTGCCGTGGCAAAGGCGCGCTGCGTGGCTTCCCGCGCGACCCGCATCTCGCCGATGACCAGGCATGCGCCCAGGATCAGCCCCAGGTTGACCACGTTGCTGCCGAGGGAATCGCCGACGGCGATCTGCGGCACGCCGGCAAGGGCGGAATTGATGCCGACCGCCAGTTCCGGTGCCGACGTCGCGACCGCGGCCAGAGTGGATGCGACCAGCACGGACGGGACACGCCAAGCATCCGCGAGACCGCGGATGCCGCGGACGAATGCGTCTCCGCCCGCTGCGGCCAGCGCGATCCCGATCAGCAGCGCCGCGTAGGGGTTCACGCGGCCGGCCCGGGTCCCCGGCGGTCAGTGCGCCGTGGGGGCTGCGCCCGGCTTCAGCCTGAAACGCCGGCCGCAATAGGGGCAGTCGATCTTCCCTTCCGGGCCAAGGGTCAGGTAGACGCGCGGATGGCCGAGCGCGCCGCCGCCGCCATCGCAAGCGACGGTCTCGCTGTCCACTTCCACGGTTTCCGTCGTCGACATCGGCCCGGGACTCCCTATCACGCGCGCGATTGACCCGCGCGCGGGGGCGATGATACGCATGGCCCCGACATAATCAACTATCGCGGCATTTCCGGCCGGTGGAGTCATGACGCTCGCCGATAGTCCGATTGCGCGCGCCGGCTGCCCGGCGCCGGCAGGCCCGGCGCCGGGTGCTGCCGTGGCGGTCGACGGCCTGACCAAGATATATGCCGGCGGTCGCAAGGCGCTCGACGCGGTCGACCTCGCGATTCCGCGCGGCAGCCTGTTCGGCCTTCTCGGCCCCAACGGCGCCGGCAAGTCGACGCTCATCAACATCCTGGCCGGGCTGGTCCTGAAGACGGCGGGCAAGGCCTGGGTCTGGGGCATCGACATCGATCGCGATCCGCGCGCGGCCCGCGCCGCCATTGGCGTGGTGCCGCAGGAGCTGAACATCGACCCGTTCTTCACGCCGCGCGCGCTGCTCGAGCTGCAGGCCGGCATGTACGGCGTGCCGGCGGCGGAGCGCCGCACGATGGAAATCCTCGCCGCCCTCGGTCTTGCCGACAAGGCCGAGGCCTATCCGCGCACGCTGTCCGGCGGCATGCGCCGGCGCCTCCTGGTGGCCAAGGCGATGGTGCATGCGCCGCCCGTGCTGGTGCTGGACGAGCCCACCGCCGGCGTCGACATCGAGCTGCGACAGCAGCTCTGGTCCTATGTGCGCGATCTCAACCGCGACGGTACGACCGTGCTGTTGACCACGCACTATCTCGAGGAGGCCGAGCAGCTCTGCGACCGCATCGCCATCATCGACCGCGGGCGCGTGCTGTGCTGCGAGGCGAAGGACGCGCTGCTTCAGCGCATCGACGCCAAGGAGCTGACGGTGCAGCTCGGCGTCGACCTCGGCGCGGTTCCCGGCGCGCTGATGCCGTTCGGCGCGACGCTCACCGGTCCGCGCAAGCTGGTGATCCACTACAAGCCCAGCGCCGCGCCGGTCGGCGCCATCCTCGCGGCGATCCAGGCAAGCGGCCTGCCGGTGATCGACGTGACGACGTCCGAGAGCGACCTCGAGGACGTCTTCCTGCAACTGACGCGCGCGGCGCGCGACGAGACGCGATGACAGCACGGCGCGTCATCGTCCTTCTTGTCGTGCTCGCGCTGGCGGCCTGCGCGCCGCTGACGCAGCAGCCCGGCACCATCGCCGACTCGGCGCGGCTCGACGAGGAGCGCTTTGTCACTTCGGATGGCGTCGCCCTCAAGCTCGCGGCGTGGCGGCCGGACGGACCGCCGAAGGCCGTCCTGCTCGCGCTGCACGGGTTCAATGACTACCGCAACGCGTTCGCCGAGCCGGCGTCGGAATGGGCGAAACAGGGCATTCTCACCTACGCCTACGACCAGCGCGGTCATGGCGAGGCGCCGGACCCCGGCATCTGGCCCGGTACGGAACTTCTGGTGCGCGACGTGGGCGAGATGGCGCGGCTGTTGCGCGCGCGCCATCCCGACCTGCCGTTCCATCTCCTGGGCGAGAGCATGGGCGCCGCCGTAGCGATCGTCGCCATGGCCGGCGACCGGCCGCCTGCGGTCGACGGCGCCGTCCTGTCGGCGCCGGCGCTGTGGGGCCGCGCCTTCATGCCCGGCGTGCAGGCCGGCATGCTCGACTTCCTCGCCCACGCCATGCCGTGGTTCCCGGTCGGCGGGCACAACACCGGGCGAGTGCCGTCGGACAACGTGCCGATGCTGCGCCGGCTCGGCCAGGACCGCTACGTGCAGAAGTACAACCGCATCGACACGGTCTACGGCCTCGTGAACCTGATGGACGACGCCCAGGCCGCCGCACCGCGCTTCGCCGCCCGCGCGCTGATCCTCTACGGCGGCAACGAGCAGCTGATTCCGCAAGGGCCGGTCGACAGCTTCCTGAAGCGCCTGCCCGCCGAAGCTGCTCCGCGCCAGCGCCTGGTCGTCTACCCGCAGGGCTTCCACATGCTGCTGCGCGACCTCAACGCCGACATCGTGCGCCAGGACATCGCCGCGTGGGTCTTCGATCCGGTGGCCCCGCTGCCCTCGGGCGCCGAGCGCCCGCCGGGCCGCCAGATGTCGGAAGACAGAGGTCAGATGTCAGGAGGAAGGGCGCAATAGGCGTTCCCATCCTGGCGTCTGACTTCTGTGCTCTGACATCTGGCCTACGCCAGCCCGCGCTCGAGCGCGCCGGACAGGCGCCGGGCGAAGGCGGCGGCGTCGGGCAGCGTTTCGCCCTCCAGGATGCGCGCCTGGTCGAGCAGCAGATGCGCCATGGCGTCGAGTGTCGGCGCCTCCTCGGTCTTGCCGACCAGGCCGGCCAGCTTGCGCACCAGCGCGTGGCGCGGGTTGAGCTCGAGGATGCGCTTGGCCGCGGCGTCGAGCTGGCGGTGCTGGCGCAGCATGCGCTCGATGCGCATGTCGAGGTCGCCCTGGTCCGCGACCAGGCAGACCGCGCTCTCGGTCAGCCGCTCCGAGGCGCGCACGTCCTTGACCTCGTCCTTCAGCGCCAGCTTGAACACGGCGACCAGGCCGGCCATCTCCGCCGGCGGCTCGGCCTTCTCGTCCTTCTTCTCGCCGCCGTCGATCTTCGACAGGTCCACGCCGCCCTGCGTGACCGAGCGCAGGCGCTTGCCCTCGTACTCGCCGACGGAAGCGACCCAGAAATCGTCGATCGGGTCGCTCAGCAGCAGCACCTCGACGCCCTTGGCGGCGAAGCCTTCCAGCTGCGGGCTCTTGCGCAGGCCCTTCGGATCGTCGCCGCTGATGAAGTAGACCGCCTCCTGGCCGGGTTTCATCCGCCCGACATAGTCGGCAAGCGAGCTCCAGCCCTCGCCGTGGGTCGTGCGGAACCGCGCGAGCTTCAGCAGCTGTTCCTGCCGCTCGCGATCCTCGTAAAGGCCCTCCTTCAGAACGGCGCCGAATCTCTCCCAGAACGCGGCGTATTCCTCCGGCGCCTTCTCCGCCTTCTTTTCCAGCTCCGACAGCACGCGCGTGACCAGGCCCTTGCGGATCTTCGTCACGACCGCGTTCTTTTGCAGCATCTCGCGGCTGACGTTGAGCGGCAGGTCCTCGGAATCGACGATGCCCTTCAGGAACCGAAGCCACGAAGGCACCAGCTCGGGACAGTCGTCGCTGATGAAGACGCGCCGGACATAGAGCTTCACGTTGTGGCGGCGGTCGGGATGGAACAGGTCGAACGGCCTTGCCTGTGGCACGAACAGCAGGGCGTGGTATTCGACCGTGCCCTCGGCCTTGAAATGAATGGTCAGCCAGGGCTCGTCGCCGAGGTGGCCGGCGTGGCGGTAGAACTCGCGGTACTGCTGCTCGGTGATCTCGCTCTTGGGCCGCGTCCACAGCGCCGCGGCGGCGTTGAGCGTGCGCTCCTTGCCGTTCTCCAGCAGCACCACGGGCAGCGCGATGTGGTCGGAATAGCGCCGCACGATCTCGGCCAGACGCTCGGGCTGCAGGAACTCGTCCTCGCCCTCGCGCAGGTGCAGCTCGATCGTCGTGCCGCGGCTGTCCCGCTCGGCCTCGGCGACGGCGAAGTCGCCCCTGCCGTCCGAGCTCCAGCGCCAGGCCTGCCCGTCGCCGGCCCTGCGGCTGGTGACGCCGACCTTGTCGGCGACCATGAAGGCGGAATAGAAGCCGACGCCGAACTGGCCGATCAGCTTGGTGTCCTTGGCCGCGTCGCCAGTCAGGTCCTTCATGAAGGCGGCGGTGCCCGAGCGCGCGATCGTGCCCAGGTTCGTCACCAGGTCCTCGCGGTTCATGCCGGCGCCGTTGTCGGAGACGGTCAGCGTGCGCGCCTTGGCGTCGGCCGCGATGACCACCTTGAAACTGGGATCGTCCGCGGCCAGCTCCGGCCGCGTCAGCGCCAGATAGCGCAGCCGGTCGCAAGCGTCCGACGCGTTCGAGATCAGCTCGCGCAGGAAAATCTCTTTGTCGCTGTAGAGGGAATGGGCGACGATGTCCAGCAGGCGCCCGACCTCTGCCTGGAAATGCAGGGTTTCCTCAGCCATGTCCGATCCTCGATCCACCGTCCGCCGCGGCGCGACCCCTGCGGCCGCCGCCCGCGGGCGAACCCCTATATGGGAAGAGGGCTTTTCCCCGCAAGGCCCCGGATACCGCATGGGCCGGGCATGAGCACCGACACGGCCGAGGCGCGCCAGGCCATGGTCCGGGCGGTGGCGGACGAGGTGCTGTGGACCAACCGCTATCTCGGCAAGACGGCGCTGGACCCGCGCGTGATCAACGCGCTCGGCGCCGTGCCGCGCGAGCGCTTCGTGCCGCCGGAATGGGCCGACAGCGCCTATGACAACCGACCGCTGCCGATCGGCCATGGCCAGACCATCTCGCAGCCCTACATCGTCGCGGTGATGACCGATCTGCTGCACCTAGAGCCCGGCGACCGGGTGCTCGAGGTCGGAACGGGATGCGGCTACCAAGCCGCCATCCTCGCCCGGCTCGCCAGGCAGGTCTATTCGATCGAAACCGTGCCGGAACTGGCGCTAGAGGCCGCAGAGCGGCTGGCATCGCTCGGCATCGCCAACGTCGAGGTGCGCCACGGCGACGGCTATCTCGGCTGGCGCGAGCACGCGCCGTTCGACGCCATTGTCGTCACGGCGGCGGCGCCGAATTTGCCGCGGGCGCTGGTCGACCAGCTCGCCGCCGGCGGCCGCATGGTGATCCCCGTCGGCCCCCGCGGCGGCGACCAGGACCTCGTGCTGGTGCGAAAGGAGAAGGACGGGTCACTCGATCGCCGCAATGTCCTGCCGGTCGCATTCGTCCCGATGGTGCCGGGCGACTAGGACGACTTTGCCCCCCCGCCCGGCAATGCGCGCTTGCGCCGCATCACAATCCCGCCACGTATCCTGCGTAACCCCTTGCATCCGCCGGGCAAAGACCCAATTGTTGGAGCGATATGGCGCTTTCGTCCGCCTCCCGGGTGCTGGCCGTTCTCGGGCCGACCAACACCGGCAAGACCCATCTCGCCATCGAGCGCATGCTCGGCCACGCCAGCGGGATGATCGGCTTCCCCTTGCGCCTGCTGGCGCGCGAGAACTACGACCGTATCGTCAAGATGAAGGGCGCGCGCGCCGTCGCGCTGATCACGGGCGAGGAGAAGATCGTTCCGCCCGAGCCACGCTGGCTCGTCTGCACGGTCGAATCGATGCCCTTGGATCGGCCGGTCGCGTTTCTGGCCGTCGACGAGATCCAACTCTGCGCCGATCCAGAGCGCGGGCACGTCTTCACCGACCGGCTGCTCAACGCGCGCGGGCGCGAGGAGACGATGTTCCTCGGCGCGGAGACGATCCGGCCGCTGATCCGCCGTCTGGTGCCCGAGGCCGAATTCCAGACCCGCCCGCGTTTCTCGACGCTGCTCTATACCGGCCCGCGCAAGCTGACGCGCCTGCCGCCGCGTTCGGCCGTGGTCGCCTTCTCCGCCGCCCAGGTCTACGAGATGGCCGAGCTGATCCGCCGCACGCGCGGCGGCGCTGCGGTCGTGCTCGGCGCGCTCAGCCCGCGCACGCGCAACGCCCAGGTCGGCCTGTTCCAGGAAGGCGCGGTCGACTATCTGGTCGCCACCGACGCGATCGGCATGGGCCTCAACATGGACCTCGACCATGTCTGCTTCGCGGGCCTCGGCAAGTTCGACGGCCGCGCCAACCGCCGCCTGGGGCCGGCCGAGCTGGCCCAGATCGCCGGTCGCGCCGGGCGGCACATGAGCGACGGCACCTTCGGCACGACGCAGGAGTTGGGCCCGCTGGACGAAACCGTTGTCGAGCAGATCGAGGCCCATCGTTTCGACCCGCTCGACCGCCTGTTCTGGCGCAACGGCGCGCTCGACTTCGCCTCGCCGCAGGCGCTGCTGCGGACGCTCGAAGCGCGCTCACCCGCGCCATTCCTGATCCGCGCGCGCGAGGCCGAGGACCAGCTCACGCTGGCCGCGCTTCTGCGCGACCGCGACCTCGCCGAGCGACACTGGAATCCGGCGCTCGTGCGCCTCTTGTGGGAAGTGTGTCAGATCCCCGATTTCCGCAAGACATTGACCGATTCCCATGCGCGCTTCCTTGGCCAGATCTTCCGTCACCTGACCGGCGCGGGCGGGCGCCTGCCCGAGGATTGGACGGCCGAGCACGTGGCGCGGCTCGACAGCGTCGCCGGCGACATCGACACGCTCACCAACCGCATTGCGCACGTCCGGACCTGGACGTACATCTCGCACCGTTCGGACTGGCTGCAGCGCGCCTCCTATTGGCAGGAGCTCACCCGCGCGATCGAGGACAAGCTCAGCGACGCGCTGCACGAGCGCCTGACGCAGCGCTTTATCGACCGGCGCGCTTCCTCGATCAGGCGCGGATCGGGAGAGCGCGGCGAGCTCCTGGGCGGTGTCACGCGCAACGACGACGTCGTGGTCGAGGGCCAGACCATCGGACGGCTTGACGGCTTCGCCTTCGTGGCTGAAGGCGCAGCGGCGATCGAATCGCGCGCGGTGCTGTCGGCGGCGCGCCGCGCGCTCGGCAGCGAGATCGGCCGGCGCGTGCAGCGCTTTTCCGAAGAGCCGGACCAGGCCTTCGCGCTGCGCCTTGGCGATGCGCGCGTCCTGTGGCACGGCACGCCGGTGGCGCGGCTCGTGCGCGGCGATACGCCTTCGTCGCCCCGAATCGAGCCGTTGGCAAGCGATCTCCTGGACGGGGACTTGAAGGTGCGGGTGCGGCGGCGACTGGAAGCCTGGCTCGCCGCGGAGCTCGACCGCGGGCTGCAGTCGCTGCGCAGCCTGGAAAGCGCATCGCTCGCCGGCGCAGCGCGCGGTGTCGCCTATCAGCTCGTCGAGGCCATGGGCGCCGTGCCGCGTGCCCGGGTCGAGCAGCAGCTCAAGACGCTGAAGCGCGACGAGGCCCAGGCGCTGGCCCGGCTTGGGGTGCGCCTCGGTGCCGAAAGCGTGTTCCTGCCAGCGCAATTGAAGCCGGCCTCGGTCCAGCTCAAGGCGGTGCTGTGGTCGCTGCACGGGGGGGAGCCGGTCAAGCCGCCGCCGGCAGGCGCGGTGTCGATCCCGGTCGATCCGGCGCGGCCCGAAGCGCTCGACCTTGCGCTCGGCTTCCGCCGCATGGGCCCGCGCGCGATCAGGGTCGATCAGCTCGAGCGGCTGTCGGCGGCCTGCCGCCGCCTCGCGCGTCAAGGACCATTCGCTGCCACGCCGGTGCTCCGGGAGCTTGCCGCCTGCGCCGAGGGCGAGATCGCCGGCGTGCTGAAGGCGCTGGGATACCGCGCCCAGGTCGATCAGGCGGGGGTCAGCTTTGCCCAGCGCCGACGGCGCGACGCGAGGCGCCGTCGCCGCGTCGCCGCCGCCCCGGCGGAGGGTCCGTTCGCCCGCCTCGGTGAGCTCGTCGGGCAGCGACCGCGATCGCGCTGATGCAGCAGACCAGCATCCGCTTGGACAAATGGCTGTGGTTCGCGCGCTTCTGCAAGAGCCGCACGCTCGCCGGCATCTGGTGCGAAGTCGGCCGCGTCCGCGTCAACCGGCAGATCGCGCACAAGGCGCATCAGCCGGTTCGCGTCGGCGACGTCTTGACCTTTGCGCAAGGGCCGCATGTCCGCGTCGTGGCGATCCGGGCGCTGGGCTCGCGTCGCGGACCGGCCAGCGAAGCGGCGACGCTTTATGACGACCTCGCCCCGCCGACGCCGCGCGCGTCCAACGCGGCAAACTGCGCAACCGGTCCCGGGGAGGGCGCGCGCGAGGCCGGTGCCGGCCGGCCGACGAAGCTCGAGCGCCGCGCCCTCGGCCGCCTGCGCGGACGCGAATAGACCATGACGGTCCCAGGGTTGCACCGGTGCGCCCGAGCGTGCTACCCCACTGCGCCCGTTCGGGCATTCCTGCCCAAACGGGCGAGCAAGAAGCCAAGCGGTCGATAAGGTAGGGCGAGAGAGAGGGGCCATGGCCTACGTCGTTACGGAAGCCTGCATCAAGTGCAAGTTCATGGACTGCGTGGAAGTCTGCCCCGTCGACTGCTTCTACGAAGGCGAGAACATGCTCGTCATCCATCCGGATGAATGCATCGATTGCGGCGTGTGCGAGCCGGAGTGCCCGGCCGAGGCCATCGTCCCCGATACCGACGCCTCCGCGGAGAAGTTCGCCGAGGTCAATCGCGAATACGCCCAGAGCTGGCCAAACATCACGCGCAAAGGCACGCAGCCGGAAGACGCCGAGAAGTGGAAGGGCGTGGCGAACAAGTTCGCCGAGCATTTCAGCCCCAACCCAGCGAAGCGTTAACACGCTCTGTTCTTGCGGTCTCGGCCGGCCATGCATTTTGTGCATAGCGGTATCGCAGCGGCTGACTCCCTGTGCTTTCTGTGATATTTATATGCATACAGTTGTTGGACCTAATTCGGGCCTTAAAACCCGCCCCCAACAGCTTAGATAATTTGGGAGAAGAGCCTGTCTTTTCGCCGGGTCCGCCAGGTGCGGAGCGGCGGAAGGGACTTTGTATGCCGTCCGGGGCCGTTCGGGTCGGTCCTTAACGAACGATCCTTGCGGGCGGCGGGATGAGTGGGTGATGAGCAAGCACAAGACGGCGGCCCGGAAGGTCGCTTCGAAAACAGTCAGTGCCGGCAAGTCCCGTAAGGCGGTCGCGAAGGCGGCGGCCCGGACGAAGTCAACCAAAGCGAAAGTCGAGACGAAGAAGAAGATGCCAGAAACCATCATGAAGAAGAAGCCGGCGGCCGCCATGGCGCCGGTCAAGTCGTCCGTGGCCAAGCTTGTGACGGCACAGCCGAAGGTGAAGGCGCCGGTAAAGCCGGCTGCGAATGCCAATGCCAAGCTGACGGTGGTGCCGCCGGCAGCGGTCAAGCCGGCGCTCCGGCCTGCTGTGCCGGCCCCGGCGGCCAAGCCGGCCGTCGTCGGCAAGGAGCCGGAGTTCTCGGCGGGCGATTATGTCGTCTATCCGACGCATGGCGTCGGCCGCATCCAGGGCGTCGAGAACCAGGAGATCGCCGGCACCAGTCTCAAGGTGATCGTGATCACCTTCGAGAAGGAACGAATGACGCTCCGCGTGCCGGTCGGCAAGGCGACCAATTCCGGCCTCAGGCGCCTGTCCAGCCGCAAGGAAATGGAGACGGCGCTGAAGACGCTGAAGGGCCGCTCGCGCATCCGCCGCATGATGTGGAGCCGGCGCGCCCAGGAGTACGAGGCCAAGATCAACAGCGGCGACCCGGTGTCGATCGCCGAGGTGGTGCGCGATCTCTATCGCAATGCCGGCCAGCCCGATCAGTCCTACAGCGAGCGCCAGATCTACCAGGCGGCGCTCGACCGCCTGGCGCGCGAGCTGGCGGCGGTCGAAAAGATCGACGAGATGGCCGCGGCGCAGAAGCTGGAAAGCGTGCTGCGCGCCGCCTGATCGCGCAGAGCGCATCCGAACGCAAGACGCCCGCCGGAAACGGCGGGCGTTTTGCGTTTCAGAGCGCGGGCGGCGCCATGCGCGCCTCCGCCGCTCTGCGCACAGCGTCCGGAAACGGGCAGCTCTTGCGCGTCGCACGGTCGAGATGCACGCAGGTCAGCTCGCATTCGGCGGCCGTCTCGCCGCTCTCGGCGTTGCGCATCGTGTGCACGAAGCGGATCACCTTGTCGCGGATCTCGGCGACGCGCGTGCGCACTTCGATGATGTCGCCCGGCAGCAGCTCGCGGCGGTAGGCGATGTTCTGCTGCACCGCAGCCATGCCGCGCCCGCCGTCGCGCAGATAAGCGGGCGTCATGCCGATCGACGCGAAGAAGTTCCACGTCGCTTCGTCGAACTTGCCGACGTAATACATGACGTTCAGGTGGCCGATGTGGTCGCACTACCACGGATAGGCCGTGCCGCGATAGGTGATGGGTTCGCTCAATTCACCTCCTCCCCTTGATGCTCACGCCAGCCGGAACACGGCGATCGGCTTCTCACGCCCGGCCAGGCCGCGGAGGCCCAGCTCGACCATCGGCACCACGCCGTCGGCCGCGCGCGCGGTGGTATCGCTCGCCAGCGCGATCACCGCTGCGACGCCGTCGTCGAGGCGGCGGCCGAGGCTCTGCAGGCGCTGCGCCGTGTTCACCGTATCGCCGACGATCGTGTAGTTCACGCGGCCCGGCGCGCCGATATTGCCGACGAGAGCGGGGCCGGTGTGCAGGCCCAGGCGCATGCGCAGCACCGGCAGCGCCGACGCCCGGCGTCGTTCTGCGTGTTCGTGCATGGCCGCCGCGATCGCCACGGCGGCGCGGCAGGCGCGCGCGGCATGGTCGGACTGGCGGTCGGGCGCATTCCAGAATGCCATCGCCGAATCGCCGATATACTTGTCCAGCGTCCCGCCTTCGGCCTCGATGCAGCGCGCGATGAGCGAGAAATGCTCGTTCAGCATGTTGGCCAACTCGCGGGCCGGCCGCTGCTCCGACAAGGACGTGAAGCCGACGATGTCGGTGAACATCACCGTGACCTCACGCTCCTCGGACGCGACGCCGCCCTCCTGCAGCATCAGGCGCTGGACCAGCCGCTTGGGCAGGTAGGTTTCCACCCAGCGCAGCGTCGAGGCCATGGCGTTGAAGGCGAGCGCCGCACTGTCGACCTCGCGGAAGCGGCTGCGCGGCAGCGACGGCAGGGCGGCGAAGTCCAGCCGCCGCATGGCGTCGGCAGCCTCGGCGAAGCGGCGGATCGGGCGGGCGAACCAGTGGCCTAGAAGCACGGCCGCCACAACCGCGGACGCCAGCACGGCCAGCCCGACATAGACCATGCGATACAGCCGCTGCAGCTCGGCCCCGATCTCCACCGCCTTGAACTGCGTTCCAACGATCCAGGGCCGGTCGCCCAGATCGTAGATCTCGCGATACAGCACCACGCGCCGGTCGTCGCCGGGCGGGTCGACGTAACGCGCTTCGGTGCGCCCGACGCGCTCGATCCGCTGGCTGGCGGTCGGGCTCCAGAGATTGGCGAGCACCGGGTCGCCGTATTCGGCTACCATCGGCAACGGCCGCTGCGGCGCGCCGTTCGTCGGCAGGCCGAACACGTTGCCTGGATGCGCCAGCACCTGGTCGCGGCCAAGCAGCACGAACGGTCGGCCGGGCCCGTCGCTGCCGATCTCGGCGAGCAGCGCCGAGAGATCGAGGATCGAGATCGCCGACACGATGCCGCCAATGAACTTCCCATCGCGCCGGACCGGCGTGCGCTGGTTAATGACGGTCTCGCCCGTGCGGATGCGCCGGACCTCGCCCCAATAGGGCTGGGCGGCGGCGGCAAGCCGCTCGGCAGCCAGGACGTTCTCGGCGGTCCTCGGAAGCTCGGTCCGGAGCGGCTCGATCCGCTGGCCGGCGCGGCTGACGCCGACCATCCTGAAATCGGGGGAGACGAAGGCCAGCGAGGTGACCTGTGGCGTGCCGGCGAGCGCCAGGGTCAGCGCGTCGATGACGCGCGCGGGATCGTCGATGTCGATGTACCTCCCGGCGATCTGCCGCTCGAGGAATTCGGCCTGGTCGACCGCCGGCTGGAGGTGGTGCAGGATGCGCTCGACCAGCGCGTCGAGCATTAGCACCGTATGGTCGCGCACGAGGTTGTAGGTCGAGCGCTGCGCACCGACGAAGCCGACCAGGAGCTCCGCGCCGACCGCCAGCGCGACGAATAGCCCGAGCCCAACAGCCAAGATGCCGGCGATCGGCCAGCCGCGCCCGCGCGCCCGCAGACCGGCCGGCTTGCCGGGTGGAGGGTCAGTCGGCGACAATCTTGTATAGCTGCCTGGGCACGATCGGATCGTCCGGCTTCAACCCGTTCAAGGCACGGAAGCGCTCGATCTGGTGGGTCGGCTGCGCCATGCGGCGCGCCATCGTCTCCGCCGAGTCGCCCGCGGCGGCCGCGACCAGCCGCAGGCGGTACGGCTTCAGGGCGGCCGCCTCCGCCTCGGTCAGCCGCCGGAAGCTGCCGGTGACCTTGCCGAACTCCGATGCGAGCTGCGAGGCAAGCTGGCTGGGTGCCACGAACTGGAAGCGGTAGATGCGGTCGGGCGCGAAACGGATGGCGGTGAACCGGACGTCGACCGGTCCGCGCTGCGTGTTCATCCGCGAGACCGCGGATGCGCCTTCCATCGAATCGACCTTGATCTGCTCGGCCATGCCGACGGCCGCCTGGCGCGCCCAGAGATCCGTCACGTAGCCGCGCATCGAGCCGGTATATTTCTCGGGCGCGCTGTCGAACTTGATCATGGCGCCGCCCGGCCCGGTCGCGGTCACGGCGTCGGCGCCGTTCAGCAGCTGGAATCCTTCCGGCACCTCGAAGCGCAGGCGCAGGGCTGGATGCAGGAAGGTGCGTCCACGCACGTATCCCTGCTCCGGATCGTCGCCGTACAGCACGCCGTCGATGCGCCGCAGATAGGAATCGCGCTCCTCGCGCCCGCCTTTGACGGCGGCGAGCCCCGCCTGCTCGATCGCCCGCTCCACGCGGTCCGCAGTGCGCGGATGCGTGGCGAACAGGCCGAACAGGTCGGTGTCTCCGGGTTTGCGGCCCGCGAGCATCGCCTGCAGATCCGAATGCAACTGCATGCGCCCGAGGAAGCTCGCCATCGCTGCCGGCGTGTAGCCGGCGCGCGCTAAGGTCACGACGCCCAGCTCGTCGGCTTGGAATTCCTGCTCGCGGCTGAAGCTCTGGATCCAGAGCTGCCCGCCGAAGGCGATGGCCTGCTCAAGCACAGGCATGTTGAAGAGCCCGGCCAGTCCCGACGCGCCGCTCGCCAGCACGGACCGGCCATAGCGCTGCGCCGTGTGCCGTGCCGTCACATGGCCGATCTCGTGCGCCAACACCCCTGCCAGTTCGGCCTCGCTGCCGGCCAGCGCCAGCAGCCCGCGCGTGGTGTAGACGTATCCGGCGGGAAGCGCGAAGGCGTTGACGACCGGCGAATTCAGCAGCGTGACACGATATTGGATTGCCGGCTGGGCAGAGGCCTTGCCCAGGGCGTTGACCAGGGCGGTCAGGTAGCCCTGCATCGCCTGATCGCGATACTCGCCGCCGAACTGCGCGAGGATCTTCGGATGCTCGCTCTCCGCAATCTGGCGTTCCTGCTCCGGCGTGATGACAGCCTCGGACAAGCGGTCGATCCACTCGCCCTTCAGCAGGTCCGACCATTGAGCGCGCGCGCATGTCCCGCCGCCGAAAACGAGGGCGGCGGCGATGATCGCGGCGGAAAGGTTTCGACGTCTCATGCGCATGTGCCGGATCGGGTTTATCGCGCGTGCCTGGTCAGATGGTTCGGGCGGTCCGCAAGTCAACGACAGGCAGACCGGCAATTCATGCCGCATGATATTGGCGGAATTTGGACCCGGCCGGAAGCTACTCTACGATGATCTTCACGAGCTGGTCGGGCTTGAGCTCGTCCTGCCTGGCGAGGCCGTTGAGTGTGCGGAACGTGTCCTCGCGGCCGTCGGTCAGGGGCAGGCGGGAAGACAGGCTCGCGACCGTGTCGCCCTCGCGCACGCGCACCACCTGCAGCCGCAACGGTCGCAGCCCCGCCGCCTCGTCCTGCGTCAGCGCGCGGAAGCTGTAGGTCGTCCGGCGCAGGTCGAGAGAAAGGGAGTCAGTCAGGGTCGGCGGCGTGATGAACGTGAAGCGATAGATCGTGTTCTCGTCGAACTGGATCGCCACCAGCCGCAGATCGCGCGGCCCGCGATTCGTTTCGACCCGGGTCCAGCCGGTCGCCGCCGCGAAGCCGTTGATCTGGATCTTCTCCGTTCCCGCCAGCGACAGGTCGCGCGACCACACACCGATCAGGTAGTCGGCGACCGACATCCCGGCCGACCGTCGCGCCGAGTCGAACAGGATCAGAGCTTCCTGCGGGTTGCGCGCAATCACGCGCTGGGCCGAGTTGAATAAGCGGAACCCGGCGGGCACGTCGAAGCGGAACCGAAGCCGCGGATGCAGGAAAGTCGCGCCGCGCACGAACCCCTGATCCGGGTCGTCGCTGTAGAGAATGTCGTCGATGCGCTTGAGGTAGGAATCGGGGTCGAGCGGCCGCCGCGGCGCACCCAGTTCGCCGGCGCGCTGGGCTGCGGCTTGCACGCGGTCCGCTGTGCGCGGGTGGGTCGCCGTGAAGCTCATTTGGTCGGCCTGGTCGGCGGGCAGGCCCATCAGGGCCGCGTCGAGCCGTGCTTGCGCGTCCAGGCGCGCCAGGAAAGTCGACATGGCGGCGGGATCGTAGCCGGCGCGCGCGAGATAGCGGATGCCCAGCGTGTCGGCCTCCAGCTCCTGCTCGCGCGAATAACCCTGCACATAGGCCGCGGGATCCTGTCCCGGCGCCAGCTCGCCCGCGGCTCCGCCGTCGATCTTGGCGCCGGGCGCCGCTGCCGGCGGCCGCGCGGCGCGCTGGTGGCGCTGGGCGGCATGGCGCGCGGTGATATGGCCGATCTCATGCGCGAGGACAGACGCGAGTTCCGCCTCGTTGCCGGCCAGCGCCAGCAGCCCGCGCGTGACGTAGACGAATCCGCCCGGCAGCGCGAACGCGTTCACGATCGGACTGTTGAGCACGGTGAAGCTGAAGGCGATGTCGGGCGTATCCGAGAGCCTGGCGATGCCCTGCCCGATCTGGTCCACATATCTCGCCAGGGCGAGGTCGCGGTATTCGCCGCCGAACTGGCGCACGACGCGCGGATGCTCGTCGCGCCCCACCGCAAGCTCGTCCTCTCGCGTCAGGAGCTGGCCGAGGCTGCGTTCGCCGGTCGCCGGATCGATGACGCAGCCGCCGACCAGGAGGCCGGTCGCGACCGCGAGCGCGTGAAGGCTCCCGCGCAGTGCGGAGCGCGTGGTCGGGCGATGCGCCGTCATTGCGCCAGGCGCTCAATCTGCTCGGGATGCGAGGCGAGAATCTCCGGGCCGAGACGGCGATGGATCCAGCCGCGCACGCGCAAGTTCGCGCCAGCCAGCCCGGCGGGGTCCAGCCCGGCTGCTCGAAAAAGCGCGCGCTGCCGGGACGGGATGGCGAGCGTGAAGCCGCGCCTGCCGTTCGGGCTGAATTCCAGCTCAAATCGTCCCCGTTCCTCGCTCACCCGCAGCACGCGTCCTTCGACGAGATGGTATCCGTCGCGCCATCGCTCGGCTTGTTCCGGCGTCAGGACGCGAAAGCGCGGTTCGGTCCAGATGCCGCGGCGTTCGGCTCGAGCAGCCGCCTCGATCGCCAGCATCTCGCTGGCGCGCGCGCGATTGTCGGCAAACGTCTCCACCCGGGCAAGTCCCGCCGCCAGCATGGCAGCCTGCAGCCACGTGCCGTCCTCGGCCACGGCATGGGCCAGCACGCGCTGGCGCCGGTCGCGCGCCCGGCCGCCGCTGTAGAGCGTCAGCGTGCGCCCGGCGGCCAGCCGGTCGAGCTCCTGTCGCGCCGCTTCCGCCGCCGGGTACAGCGGTCCCTTGGGCGTGCTCTTCGGCGCCGAAATCCCGATCAACCGTAATTCGCGTCCGTCCGCCAGGGCGAGCGTATCGCCGTCGAGCGCGCGCTCGGCGCGCACCGCGCCTGCGCGATCCAGCGCGGCGAAGTCCTCGGCGTAGGCGAGGTCCGTCGCGGCGATCGAGGCGAAGGCGATGGCTGGGACGATGGCTGGTCGCGGCAGGAACCCGAGCTGCATTTTACCTGTTTAACTTGTCCGCCTGATGCGCGATAAGACGTGCCGATCATACGCTGGAGGTCGGCGGAACTGGCGCCGGCCGCTCCCAACCGGAAGCGCCGCCCCTACGCCCGCATGGCCCGTACCGACCTCTTTCCGCCGATCGAGCCTTATAGCACGGGAACGCTTCGTCCGGACGGGCGACACAGCCTGTACTACGAGCAGTGCGGCAACCCGTCAGGCGTGCCCGTGCTGTTCCTTCACGGTGGTCCCGGGGCCGGTGCGACGCCGGCGCATCGGCGCTTTTTCGACCCGTCCTTCTATCGGATCGTCGTGTTCGACCAGCGCGGCGCCGGCCGCTCGATGCCGACGGCGGAACTCGCCGACAATACCACGCAGCACCTGATTGCCGATATCGAGATGTTGCGCGGCCTGCTCGGCATCGATCGTTGGCTGCTGTTCGGCGGATCCTGGGGCAGCACGCTGGCGCTGGCCTATGGCGAGGCATACCCGCAGCGCTGCCTCGGCTTCGTGCTGCGCGGCATCTTCCTGTGCCGCGACAGCGAGGTCGACTGGTTCCTGTACGGGCTGGCGCAGGTGTTCCCCGAGCCGCATCGCGCCTTTGCCGGGTTCCTGCCCGAGGCCGAGCGCGGCGACCTGCTGACGAACTACTATCGCCGCCTGACGCACCCCGACCCGGCGGTCCACCGCCCCGCGGCGCGCGCCTGGAGCGCCTACGAGGCCGCCTGCTCGACCTTGCTGCCGAATGCCGACAACGTCGCTGCGGTGAACGACGACCGCGTTGCACTCGCGCTCGCGCGGATCGAGGCGCACTACTTCGTCAACCGCATCTTCCTGCCGCCCGGTTCGCTGTTGGACAACCTGCCGCGCATCGCGCGGCTGCCGGCCGTGATCGTGCACGGCCGCTACGACATGGTTTGTCCGATTGGCACCGCCGACATGCTGGCGCGGGCCTGGCCCGCGTCAGAATACACGGTCGTCGCCGATGCCGGGCACTCGGCCATGGAACCCGGCGTCCGCGCCGCCCTGGTCGGCGCGACGGAACGCTTCAAGCGCCGGTTCTGAACCCGTAACCCGTGGCATTTTCGCAACAGGCGGATCGTATCTCCGCCGGAACCCCTGCCCAAGCCGTTGCCGGGATAGTTTCGCACCCCCGCTCAACGCTATGTTTCCGCACGCGAATGGGGTCGCGGGCAGCAACCGTGGCCCGGATCGATCGGGAGTAGGTACAGGGTGCTCGCTCGACTTCGGATCGCCGCGTTGGGCATTGCCGCGCTGGCCGCCTCGGTGCTGGCGATGCCGGTTGCCGCACAGTCCCTCGACAGCGACAGCGATCCGGACGCGCTGGCTTTCGGCGCGGGCTGGTGGGACGTCGTCCAGAACAAGGACACGGCCGCCCTGCTCAACCTTGAATACCGCTCGAACAAGAAGCTGTGGTGGTTCAAGCCGCAGGCCGGCATGTTCGGCACCTCGAAGGGCGGCTTCTATCTGTATACCGGCATCCGGCTCGACGTGTATTTCGGCAACCGCTTCGTGTTCACGCCCAGCTTCGCGCCGGGCGTCTATCACGAAGGCAACGGCCGCGATCTCGGCTTCGAGCTCGAGTTCCGCTCCTCCGCCGAGATCGCCTATCGCTTCGACGACTATTCGCGGCTCAGCCTCGGCATCGCGCATCTGTCGAATGCGAGCCTCGGCGACAAGAACCCGGGCGTCGAGACGCTGACGCTCACCTATTCGGTGCCGCTGTCCAAGCTCATCGGCGACTGACGTCCGTCATGTCGCGCCGCCTTGAATGGGCGCTGGCAGCAATCCTCTGTGCCGTGCTGGCGCTCGTCCTGGCGCTGGGATTCTTCGGCGGCCTGAAGACCGCCGCCTATCGCTTCCAGCGCATGATCGACGAGGAGCGTCGCACTGAAACGCTGCTCGGCGGCCTTCGGCACGTGCGCATGCCGGAAGAGGACATGCCGGGCATCCTCGCGATCTACGGTCTGAAGCCGGGCCAGGAGCGCGAGCTCGACAGGATCGCGTGGGTCCCGCCCGGCATGCCCGCGCCTTTCGTCGGCGCGATCGCACGGCCCGGCCGCATCGCGAATGCCGAAATCAATTCCTTCGGCTTCCGCGACTGGCGCCAGCGCTACATGCCCAAGCCCGCGCGGACCTATCGTGTCTTCGTCACCGGCGGCTCGACGGCCTTCGGATCCGGGGCCGAAGGCGACGACCGGACCATCGCCGGCCAGCTCGAGTCGATGCTCAATCGCGACCTGAAGCCTCGGAGCGGCCTCGACTACCAGGCGGTGACCGTCGCCGTGCCTGCGTGGTCGACGACCCACGAACGCATCATGATCGAGAACCGGATCGCCGACCTGGCGCCGGACCGGATCGTGATGTTCTCCGGCTTCAACGACGTGCTTTGGGGCCAATACTTCAGCGACGTCGACTGGTTCTTCACCTTCTACGACCAGCACTACATCGCGCTGCTCAACCAGGTGCACCAGCGCGTCGGCCTGCCGCCGGTGGGACCGACGCGCATCCTGACCGAGAACAAGGCCGATTGCGCGACGGTGGCCGCGCGCGCCCGGCGCAACGTCGTCCATGCCGCGTTCGCAGCGCGCCTGGCCGGCGCCGAGGTGGTTTTCGCGCTGCAGCCCAACATCTTCACCATGGGCAAGACGCCGACCGCGCGCGAGGAACGCGTGCGCCAGCGCAATCCCGAATGGCCGAAGATCTGGAACGAATGCTTCGATCGCATGCGCGCGGCGCTGGGCTCGATCGACGCGCCCAACTATCGCTTCGTCGACCTCTCGCGCCTGTTCGCCGACGTGCCGGCCGGGCAGGAGCTGTTCATCGATTCCTCGCACTTCGCCGGCGCCGGCAACACCATTGTTGCCCGCGCGTTGGCCGACGCGCTCGTCTGGGAGCGCCGCTGATCGTCCTTCGACAAGCTCAGGACGAGGCCCGACGGAACGTTTTATCCTGAGCTTGTCGAAGGATGAGCCTGCCTACGCCTCGTCGCCCACCAGCTTCAGCGCGATCACACCGGCGACGATCGTGGCGATGGCAACGAGGCGCGGCCAGTCGCGCGACTCGCCGAGGATCAGGATGCCGAACAGCGCCGTGCCGGCGGCGCCGATGCCGGTGAACACGGCGTAGGCCGTGCCGATCGGGATCGTGCGCGCGGCATGGGCCAGGAACAGGAAGCTGAACACGGTGCAGACCGCGACGAACAGGCTCGGCTTCAGGCGCGAGAACCCGTCGGTGTATTTCAAGCCTACGGCCCAGCCGATCTCCAGCACGCCGGCGATGAGCAACGTGATCCAAGCCATGTCGAATTCCCTCAGTCTGCCTTCGCGATCCGGTCGAGCGCGCAGAACAGCAGCCCGTCGCGCTTGTGCATCTCGGCGTGCACGACCAGGCGCTCGCAGGCGCCGCGCCTGAGCGCCAGGCTGCGCCGCCCCAGCGCTTCCATCGCGGCGTAGTGATCGCTCGAGCGGAACAGCGCGTAGATCGGCCCGTCATGCCGTGCGACGATGTCGAACGCCAGCCGCTCCATGCCCGTCGGCGGGTCGGTCCAGACCGGCGGCCAGCGCGACACGCGTACGAAGCGGACCTCGCGCGGGAAGAACGGAACGACGAAGCCCGTGGGCTCCGTCGCCGGCAGCACGACCAGCGTGCGCGCCGGGTCGGCGAGCGCCGGCGGCTCGACGCCGAAATGATGCGCGCTCCAGGGTACGTGTCCCCAGCCGGCGACGCGTGTGGTCGCGATCAGGCCCAGCATCGCGATGGCGGCGGTGCCCGCAAGGCGCCGTCCGCCGAGACCCATCCGATCCAAGAGCAGCACGATGCCGACCGGCGCCAGCATCTCGATCGCCACGGCGTAGCGATAGATGCCGAACATGACGAGCCACGCCGCGAAGCTTCCGGCGAGCCAGGCCAGCAGCATGGCGGAACGCCCCGCATCCGCGCGCGCCATAGCGCCGAGCCGCGTGCGCGCGGCCGCAAGCACGGCGGCCGCGATCGCGACCCATCCCAGCGCATAGAGCAGCGGAATGCGCCAGTCCACCAGCCTGATCTCGCTTGCGATGCGATGGTTGAACGGGAAGCGCAGCGGCCGGGTCAGCGCATCGAAGAAATCCTTGGGCAGATAGGTGAGGTTGTTGTTGCTGAGCGGCGCCGCCCAGGGTGAACGGAACCAGTTGTTGAAGAACGGGAACATCGGATTGCCGTAGCGGCGCCACAGCTCCAGCATCCAGAACCCGCCGCTGGCGGCTGCGCCGGCGAGCGCGCCTGTCGACATCGCGGCGGCGATGGCGACGCGCCTCCCCGGCGTCGCCGGCAGGCTGAGGCAGGCGAATCCCATGCCGACGGCGTAGAGCCACATCGTCGGCTTCAAGCCGGCAACGAGCCCGACCAGCATGCCGGCGCCGGCGGCGATCGCGAGTGCCGCACCGATGCGGCCCTGCGCCAGGCGTTCGGATTCGACGACCAGCAGCAACAGGCCGCCCAGCACCGGCAGGCTCAGGATGTTGTCGGCGAAGCTCGTGCCGATCTCGCTCAAGTTGCCGGCGCCGAGCATGCCGATGAAAGCCAGTGCCAGCGCCGCCAAGTCGCGCCGCGGCGCACTCGCACCCGGCAGCACGGCGCGCGCGATGGCGAACAGCAGGATCGCGTTCAGGCCCTGCACGGCGCCGATCGCAAAGCCGATGAGCATCGGCGGCACCGCGCCGATCGCGAGGTACCAGGGCAGATGCAGCAGGGGATTGAAATGGCCGTTCGGCGTTACCGCCGCGTCGATGTCGTGGCCGTAGCGGTCGTTCAGCCAGGCGAAGGGATTGTAATAGTGATAGTTCAGCAGATCCCAGTTGTAGTCCTGGCGCAGCAGGAGCGAGAGGATGCCGAAGCCGAGCGGCATGCCGAGCATGAAGCACAGCCTGGCCGTCTTCACGCGGCGCGGTGGAAGATCGTCTGCCAGCCGCGGGAAACGCATGCGCGGTTGTATCAGGGATCGGAGGGAACTTCTCAACTGCGGAGTTCGGCCGGATGCCCTGCGGGACCTGCGCGGTCCAGGCATCCACGGCGTCGCCCGCCACGCACGGTTTTGTGAAACCGCGGTAGCGCGATGGGCGGCGGTCGCGCGACAGCGCGCTCGCCGCACGATGCGGCGACGCAACCTTGGTTCCTGTTTGATAATATTGGTCTATCATCAAGTTGCGCTGCATCGCAGCAACACATGCGCTGCGCGCGGGCCGAGACCAGCCGGTGTTCCGGGCATCCGTTTCCATTCGCACTGCGTACTAGCTATGATCGCGTCGGTTCTCGCGATCCACCGCAACAACATTCAAGGGAAGTGAATCATGTCGAAGACTGGCATCGTTCTCGCCGCCACGGCGGCTGCTGCATTTCTGACCGCGGGCGTCGTGAGCACCATCACCCCGGCGCAGGCCGCGGGCGTCAAGTGCGTCGGCGGCAACGCCTGCAAGGGCCAGAGCGCGTGCAAGACCGCTTCGAGCGCCTGCAAGGGCATGAACGCCTGCAAGGGCAAGGGCTGGACCGAGGCGAAGGACAAGGCCACGTGCGAGAAGGCGGGCGGCAAGGTCAGCTGACCACGACCGACGTCCTTTCGGCCAAGTCCGATTAGGGCTAATGGGCCGGGCGCCCGGACCGAACGGTCCGGGCGCCCGCTCCGTCTTGGCGCTATGGTAATTTCATGACTGGCCCCGCCCGCAAATTCGGCGGATTCGGCCTGGGGCTTCGCACCGACCACTACGAAGCGATCCGGGAAACCCGTCCAAAGCTCGACTGGCTCGAGATCCTGACCGAGAACTACCTGGTTCCCGGCGGGCCGCCGCTCGCCCATCTCGAGCGCATCCGCGCGCACTACCCCGTCGTCATGCACGGCGTGTCGCTGTCGATCGGGTCGACCGATCCGCTCGACCTGGACTACCTGGCGCGGGTCCGCGCGCTGGCACGGCGGATCGAGCCGGCGCTGATCTCGGACCATCTCTGCTGGACCGGCACGGCGGGGCTCAACATGCACGACCTGCTGCCGGTGCCGCACACCGAAGAGGCCATCGCGCACATCGCCGAGCGGGTGCGGCGCGCGCAGGACTTTCTCGGCCGGCGCATCGCGCTGGAGAACGTATCGAGCTATGTCGACTACAGCTTCTCCGCCGTGCCGGAATGGGAGTTCCTGTCGGCGGTCGCCGAGGCCGCGGACTGCGACATCCTGCTCGACGTCAACAACATCTATGTCAGCGCCTTCAACCACGAGTTCGACGCGCTCGCCTATCTGGCCGGCGTACCCCCCAAGCGCGTGCGCCAGTTCCACTTGGCCGGGCACCAGAACAACGGCAGCCACATCATCGATACGCACGATCACGACGTGATCGACCCGGTCTGGGCGCTGTTCGCCGAGGCCGTGCGCCGTTTCGGCTCCGTGCCGGCGATGATCGAGCGCGACGCCAACATCCCGCCGCTGCCGGAGCTGCTGCGCGAGGTCGACCGCATGCGCGCGGTCGCGGCGCAGGCGCTCGCCAGCCGGGCCGCATGAGTTTCTCCGTGCGCAGCAACACGCCGCCACTCGAGCGCCTGCAGGCGGATTTCCAGGCCTACATCCTGGGCGACGATCGGGCGATGGACGGCAAGGTGCGCGCGACGGCCAAGGCCGATGCCGCGACGCTGCTCCGCGTCTATCGCGACGCCTATGCTCTGCGCCTGATCGAGGCGCTGGAGACGAACTTTCTTCGCCTGAAGCGCGTGCTGGGCGAGGACGACTTCGACCGTCTCGCGCGCGCCTATATCGCGGCGCATCCCAGCCGGCATTTCTCGATCCGCTGGTTCGGCAGTGCGCTCGCCGGTTTTCTCAGCGAGGAGACGCCCTGGAGCGACACGCCAGCGCTGGGCGAGCTCGCGCGGTTGGAATGGGCACTCGCCGGCGCGTTCGACGCGGCCGACGCCGAGCCGCTCGATGTCGCCGCAATCGCGGCCGTCGCGCCGGCGGACTGGCCCAGCCTTGTCCTCACCTTCCATCCGTCGCTCGAGACCGTGGTCTCGCGCTGGACCGTGCCCGAACTGTGGAACGCGCTCGGCGCCGAGGACGAGGATGCCGATATTCCGCCGCCCGAGGCGCGCGACACACCCGTGTCCTTCGCCGTCTGGCGCCGGGACGGCGAGACCTTCTTCCGCTCGATGACCGAGGACGAGGCCTGGGCGCTCGACGCGGCGCGGCAGGGCAGCGCATTCGGCGCGCTGTGCGAAGGGCTCTGCGGCTTCATTCCCGCCGACCAGGCGGGCGCCCGCGCGGCCGCGCTGCTGCGCGGCTGGGTCGAATCCGGCTGGGTCGTGGGCATCCGGATCGCGGCGACGTGAAGCACGCTGCCGGCGCGCGGCGCGTATCTATCGGCGGCATCGGCAGGGATGGGTCCGACAGGCATGCGGCGGATCGCGGCAACGCTCTTCCTCGCTTTGGCGATCGCCTGCGGCGGCACGATGGCGCGCGCCGCCGGGCCGGACGCGGTCGCGTGGCGCGACTTCTCCGATGGGGTATTCGAGGAGGCGAAGCGCGAGAACCGCTTCGTCGTTCTCTACCTCAAGGCCGTCTGGTGCCATTGGTGCCACGTCATGGAGGGCACGACCTACAAGGATCCCGACGTGTTCGAGACCATGGGGAAGCACTACATTCCCGTGCGCGTCGACCAGGACTCGCGGCCCGATCTGTCGCTGCGCTATGAGGATTGGGGTTGGCCCGCGACCATCATCTTCGGGCCCTACGGCACCGAGATCGCCAAGCTGCGCGGCTACCGCACGCCCGGCCAGTTCCTCGCGATCCTCAAGGACGTCGTCGCCGATCCGTCGCCGGTGAACTACGGCGACGCCCCGGCTGAGACGGAGACCTCGGCCACGACACGCCTGCCGTTCGCGCGCAAGGCAGAGCTCGAGGTGTTCTTCCGCCAGGGCTTCGATGCCGAGAACGGCGGCTGGGGCGAGCTGCACAAGTTCGTCGACGCGCCGGCGACGGAATATGCCCTGGCCCTCGCGAAGCGCGGCGACCAGGATGCCGAGCGCATGGCGCGGCTGACGCTGCGGCAATCCTTCAACCTGATCGACCCGGCCTGGGGCGGCGTCTACCAGTATTCCGACCAGGCCGATTGGAAGTCGCCGCACTACGAGAAGATCATGAGCATCCAGGCCGCGCACCTCATGCTCTATTCGCTGGCGCATGCGCAATGGGGCATGCAGGAGCACCGCGACGCTGCCCATCGCGTATACCGCTATCTCGTCGATTTCCTGACCTCGCCCGAGGGCGCGTTCTACACGAGCCAGGACGCGGACTCGGTGCAGGGCGACCACGGAAGCGAATTCTTCACGCTCGACGATGCCGGGCGGCGCGCCCGGCCCATGCCGCGCATCGACACCAGCATCTACGCGCGCGAGAACGGCTGGGCGATCACGGCGATGGCCGCCTATTTCGACGCGACCGGCGAGGGCGAGTCGCTCGCCCGCGCGCTCGAGGCGGCGCGATGGATTCTGGCCAACCGTTCGCTCCCCGGCGGCGGCTTCGCCCACGGATCGGCGGACAAGGGCGGGCCGTTCCTCGGCGATACGTTGGCGATGGGCCAAGCCTTCCTCGCACTATACCGCTCGACCGTGGAGTTCGAATGGCTGCGGCGCGCCGCCGACGCGGCCGCGTTTATCGTCGGGCGATTCGTCGATCCGATGACCGGCGGCTTCTTCACCAGCGCGCCCGAGACGCATTCGAGCGTCCTCGGCAAGCCCGCCAAGTCGCGCGACGAGAATGTCGCCGCCGTACGCTTTCTCAACCTGCTTCACCGTTACACCGGCGACGCGCGCTGGCGCGAGGCGGCCGAGCGCGGCTTCGGCTATCTCGCCTCGCCGGCCGTGATCGAAGCGATCGATTTCCTCCCCGGCGTCCTCTTGGCCGAGCGCGAGCTGCAGCGCGAACCCGTGCACATCACGGTCGTCGGCGGTCACGGCGACCGCACGGCGCACGGTCTCTATGCCGCGGCCCTGTCCTACCCGTCTTTCTACAAGCGCGCGGAATGGTGGGACCCGATCAAGGGCAAGCTGCCGAACCACGATGTCGAGTACCCCGATCTCGGCGAGCCGGCCGCCTTCGCCTGCTCCAACCGAATCTGCTCGCTGCCGGTGTTCGACCCCAAGGATCTGCCGGCGGCGGTGGACCGGCTGTACCGGTAGCTAGCGCAGCCGCATGATCGCGTTCGCGCGTCCCAGATCCTCGAAGCCGAGCCGGGCATAGAACCGGCCGAGGCTGTGGGCCGCTTCGCCCTGCGGCGGGATGGTGACGCCCACGGCGGAGCAGCCGAGCGCGCGGCAGCGCGTGATGGCCGTGTCCAGCAGAGCGCGGGCGACGCCGCGCCGGCGCATCTCAGGCACGACGTAGCGATCGCCGATCTCGCCGAACCGGCCCCACTCGACATAGAGAACGCTCGGCACCGTCACCACGCCGACGGCGCGGCTGCCGTCCAGCGCCAGCGCCACCCGGTGGTGCGGATCGCGCATCATCCGGGCCGTGTTGGCTGCGGTTTCGGCGCGCGGCGTCGTGAATCCCTCCTCGCGGAAGAAGCGGTCGAGCAGATCGACGGCGTCGGCAGGCGTGTGGTCGTCGGTCTCGACGATGCGGATGTAGGCCATGAGTGCTCCAGGGCGCCGCCGATGACAGCGGCGGTGCGGACGGTGTATCCATGCGGGATGGGGGACGCCAAGGGGGAAGGTGCCGAAGCGCGCGTTGCGCGCCTCACATGCTGGCGAGGCCGCGTGACGCCGGAGCCGCTGTCTGGGGGCCTCAGCAACCGCAATTTCCTCGTCCGCGACGGCGACCGGCGCTGCGTGGTGCGCCTGGGCGAGGACGTGCCGGTGCATGGGCTGCTGCGCCGCAACGAGATTACGTGCTCGCGCGCCGCGGCTGCCTGTGGCCTGTCGCCCGCTCTCGTCCATGCCGAGCCCGGGGTGCTGGTATTTGCCTTCGTCGACGGGCGCACGCTGGCAGCGGAGGACGTGCGCGCCGAGGCGATGCTGCCGCGCGTCCTGGCGCTCGTGCGGCGCTGCCACGACGAGATGCCGCTTCACGTCGCCGGCGCACCGCCGCTGTTCTGGGTTTTCCACGCGCTGCGCGACTATGCGCGCACGCTGCGCGCTGGCGGCAGCCGCGCGGCCGGGCGATTGCCGCGCCTGATGGAGATCGCCGAGCGGCTCGAGCGCGCGGTCGGTCCGATCGAGCTGATATTCGGCCACAACGACCTGCTCGCCGCCAACTTCATCGACGACGGCAGCCGGCTATGGCTGATCGACTGGGAATACGGCGGCTTCAACTCGCCGCTGTTCGACCTGGGCAACCTTGCGTCGAACAACGGCCTTCAGCCGGCGCAGGTCGAATGGCTCCTTGCCGCCTATGACGGCCAGGCACCCGCGCCGGCGCGCCGCCGCGCGCTTGCCGCGATGACCTGCGCCTCGCTGCTGCGCGAGGCGATGTGGAGCATGGTGCAGGAGATCCATTCCGCCCTGCCGATCGACTATGTCGCCTATACCGCCGAAAATCTCGGCCGCTTCGAAACAGCCTGGTCCGACTTCGCCGGAGCCCGCGCATGAATCTTCCGAGCCATGCCCGCGCCGTCGTCATCGGCGGCGGCATCGTCGGCTGCTCGACCGCCTATCACCTGGGCAAGCTCGGCTGGAAGGACACGATCCTGCTCGAGCGCAAGAAGCTGACCTCGGGCACGACCTTTCATGCCGCCGGCCTGGTCGGGCAGTTGCGCAGCTCGGCCAACATCACGCGGCTGCTGACGCACAGCGTCGAGCTGTACGAGCGGCTGGAAACGGAGACGGGCCTGAGCTCCGGCTTCCGGCGCACCGGCGGCCTGCGGCTGGCCTGCTCGCCGGATCGGTTCCTCGAGCTCAGGCGCCAGGCGACCATGGCGACGAGCTTCGGCCTCGACGTGCAGGTGCTGTCCCCGAAGGAGGCGCTCGCGCTCTGGCCGGCGATGGCGGTCGACGACGTGGTGGGCGCCGTCTTCCTGCCCTCGGACGGCCAGGCCAATCCCTCCGACATCGCCATGGCGCTGGCCAAGGGCGCGCGCCTGCACGGCGTGCGCATCGTCGAGGACTGCAAGGTGACGGCGATCCGCGTGAAGGACGGCCGCGTCGCCGGCGTCGCCACGGCCGACGGCGAGATCGCCTGCGAGGTCGTGGTGAACTGCGCCGGCCAATGGTCGAAGGAGGTCGGCCGCATGGCCGGCGTCTCCGTGCCGCTGCAATCCGTGCAGCACCAGTACCTGATCACCGAGCCGATCCCCGGCCTGCCGCGGCATCTGCCGACCATGCGCGACCCCGACAACCTGATCTACTTCAAGGAGGAGGTCGGGGGCCTGGCCATGGGCGGCTACGAGCCGAACCCGATTCCCTGGGCGCTCGGCGGCATCCCCGCGGACTTCCACTTCACGCTCCTGGAATCGGATTGGGACCATTTCGAACCGATGATGGCGCCGGCCATCCGGCGCGTGCCGGCGCTGGAGACGGCGGGCGTGAAGCAGCTCGTCAATGGTCCGGAATCCTTCACGCCTGACGGCAACTTCATCCTCGGCGAGGCGCCGGGCCTGCGCGGCTTCTTCGTCGCCTGCGGCTTCAACGCCTTCGGCATCGCCGGCGGCGGCGGGGCGGGCAAGGCGATCGCCGAATGGATCGTCGCCGGCGAGGCGCCGATGGATCTCTGGCCGGTCGACATCAGGCGCTTCGGCGCGGTGCACCGCGACGACCAATGGGTACGCGAGCGCACGCTCGAGGCCTATGCCAAGCACTACACGATCGCGTGGCCCAACGAGGAGTACAAGACTGCGCGCGGCCCGCACCGCTCGCCGCTCTACGACGGGCTAATGCGTGCCGGCGCCTGTTTCGGTTCGAAATTCGGCTGGGAGCGGCCCAACTGGTTCGCCGCGCCGGGCGTCGAGCCCGTCGATGTTCCGTCCTTCGGACGCGCCAACTGGTTCGATGCGGTGGCGGCGGAGCACCGCGCCTGCCGCGAGGCCGCGGCGCTGTTCGACCAGACGTCCTTCGCCAAGGCGGAGGTCACGGGCAAGGACGCCGAGCGCGCGCTGCAATGGATCGCCGCCAACGACGTGGCGCGGCCGGTCGGCAGCGTCGTCTATACGCAGCTCCTCAACCGCCAAGGCGGAATCGAGGCCGACCTGACGCTGTGGCGCCGCGCCGCCGACGCCTATTACGCCGTCACCGGCACCGCTTTCGCCACGCGCGACTTCGACTGGATCGCGCGCAACATCCCCGCCGGCATGGACGCCGCGATCCGCGATGTGACGCACGAGAACGCCGTTCTGGCGCTGATGGGCCCGCGCGCGCGCGACGTGCTCGCCACGGTCACGAAAGACGACGTGTCGAACACCGGCCTGCCCTACATGGTCGGCCGCACGATCGCCATCGCCGGCCAGCGCGTGACGGCGCTGCGCGTCACCTATGTCGGCGAGCTGGGCTACGAGCTGCACGTGCCGATAGGGGGCGCCGCCGCGGTCTATGACGCGCTCAAGGTGGCGGGCGCGCCGCTGGGCCTCAGCGACGCCGGCTACCGCGCCATCGAATCGCTGCGGCTGGAGAAGGGCTATCGCGCCTGGGGCGCCGAGATCGGGCCGGACTACACGCCGCTCGAAGCCGGGCTCGGCTTCGCCGTGAAGCTTGGCACGGAGATCCCGTTCCTGGGGCGCGCGGCGCTGCTCGAGCAGAAGAAGTCCGGTCTCAAGCGCCGCCTCGTCGGCGTGACCGCTGCGCCCGACGTGTTCCTGCACGGGCGCGAAACGCTCTATCGCGATGGAAAGCGCGTCGGCTGGCTCGCCAGCGGCGGCTTCGGCCACACGGTCGGCCGCGCCATCGGCTACGGCTATGTGCGCAACGAGGCGGGCGTCGACGCCGGCTATCTGCAAGCCGGGACGTGGGAGCTCGACGTCGCGCAAACGCGCGTGCCCTGCGCGATCCACCTGCGGCCGCTCTACGATCCCAAGGGCGAACGCGTCAGGGTGTGACTGCGACCGCGGCGCCGACGCCCAGGCCCAGAAGATCGCCCGCCCGGCCGCGGTTGACCGCGATCTCGACCAGGCCGCTGGCGTTCTCGTACCAGAAGGCTTGGCCCGGCTTCACGGCCGAGAAGGTGCGCGCGCGTTCGATCACGCGGTCACCCACGAGCACGCGCGTCTTGGCACCGGTCGCCGAGGCGCGCCAGCCCGTCATCGCGTTGCCGTAGCGGTCGACATAGACGATCCGCGCCAGCTCGTCGGGCCAGTCTGCGCCCGGCCGCGTGCCGTCGAACGGGAGCTCCGTCGCCGGCACGCCCTGTCCCGTCGCCAGCACGGCGGCGACCGGCGCGAACAGGTCGCGGCCATGGAAGCTCGCGGACAGGCGCTCCGGCTTCCAGTCGATCCGTCGCAACGCGCGCGTGGCCGCGCGGCGGAGCACGAGCTCGAACAGGCCGTTGCCGGGCCCGACGAAGCGGCGTCCGTCGGCTTCCGCGATCACCGGCGGCCGTGCGGAGCCGACGCCCGGATCGACGACGCAGAGGAACACCGTGCCCTCCGCGAATTCGCCGGCATAGGCGGCCAGGAGATACGCGGCGAGCTGCGGCTCGAACGCGGGCACATCCGCGAACAGGTCGACGACCGGTATGGAAGGCGCGCGCGCCTGCAGCACGGCCTTCATCTGGCCGACATAGGGGCCTTCCAGGCCGAAATCGGTGACCAGGACGATCATCTAGCCGATCCGGGTCCGTGCCGCGTCCTCGCTCGGGCGTGCATCCGGCGCGCCGGCATAGATCGCGACGGCGGCCAGCACGACCACGGCGACGAAGGCGAACATGGCACGATAGCCGATTTCGGGCACCGAGCCGTCGTCGAGCTGGAAGGCGCGTACGATCACGCCGCTGCCGCTCTGGATGCTGAACGTGCCGAGGAAGGCCGCCATGTTGAGCGTGGTGATGACGCGCCCGACCAGCCGGTCGGCGAAGCCGGCGCGGCCATGCGACAGCACGATCACGTAGGTCTGCCCGCAGGCGCCGATGACGACGAAGGCGGCGACCACCAGCCACAGCGGCGGCTGAGGCCATGCGGCGAGCAGGGCGAACAGGGCGAAGTTGGTGATGCCGCCCGCCAGCGCCACGCGCCGCCGGCTGTCGAACGGCTGCTCCAGCAGCCCGTAGCCGATCGCGCCCAGGATGATGCCGAGGGACATGGCCAGCAGCACGTGTCCCGCCGCGACCGGGCCCAGGCGGTGCACCTCGATCAGGTACGGCCCGCCCCAAAGCCCGCGCACGGCCATGACGCTGGCGAAGCCGACGAAGGACAGCGCCATCAGCCGCCAGATCTGCATATTGCGCAAGACCTGGCCGAGCCCGCCCAGCACCTGGCGCATCGTCTCGGGTGCGCGCTGGCGCGCGGCATGGCCAGGGGGCGCGTCGCGCACCGCGAGGAAGATCAGCGCCACATCGGCGGCCACCACGGCGGCGAGCGCCAGGGTCGTCGCGCGCCAGCCCCAGGCCTCCAGCCCGATCGCCAGCGGGGTTGCCGCGACGATGCCGCCGAGATTGCCCGTGCCGAGCATCAGCCCGGTCATCGCCCCGGCGCGCTTGGGCGAGAACCAGCGCGCGCAGATCACGACGCCGCCCATGAAGCCCCCGGCGGTGCCGACGCCGATCAGCACCTGCCCCGCCATCAGGCCGAGATAGCTGGTCGAGGCGGCGAACAGCACGCAGCCCAGCATCGCCACGCCCATCAGCGCCGCCACCGTGCGTCGCGGCCCGAACCGGTCGAGCAGCAGCCCGACCGGAAGCTGCACCGCGGCGAAGGCCATGAAGTAGGTGGCCGCCAGCAGCCCCAGCCGGTCGGCCGTCAGCCCCATCTCCTCGTGCAGCACCGGCGCCAGCAGCGCCATCGCCGTGCGGTAGTACTGCGCGATGAACAGCGCCAGCGTGAACGCCGTGAAGGCCGTCAGCGCGACGGCGAGCGGGCGGGAAGCGTCGGTGTTGCTGGGCAACGGCTGCGACCGGGGCACTGAGCGGGAGAAGGGATTTGAACCCGGCGTCTTGCCGTTGGCAATGGCACGCGCGCCCGGTTCGTCCGTCCTAGCCTTCCGAGCGTTCTAGCAGTGACGGCGGTGTTTACTTCGCGCTCGCCGCGATCGCGGACAACTCGTCATATGCCGCGCGCAGCCGGGGATCGTTCGGCGCGGCCGGCATGGCGAATTCCAGGTAGTGCAGCCTGCGGGGCCAGGATTTCTGGCCATTGGATAGGGCGTCGAGCATGAAATCCGCTTTTTTCCAGTGGTCGGTCACGCGCGACACCTGCGCCAGCTTCGTGGCGCCCTGCTCGCGCACCACGTCGATCATTTCGTCCGTCAGCTTCAGATTGGGAAGGGAGAAGGGATCCCATCGCCCCGACGCCGTGATCCTGGCGACGCGTTCGCGCGCTTCGCCGAGGGCGAGTTCGGTCAGCGCCGGATGGTCGGCGTCCATCAGGAAATGGCTGAGGTTGGTCGCCGCCAGCGCGCCCTCGCGCTGCATCACGCGAGCGGGGTGATCCGTCGCTGTCTCCGTCCGGCGGCGATCGTCCATCACGCGGTCTCTGCGGCGGTCGGAGGAATCCGCCAGCAGGCTAGGGCGCCACCGGGCGGACCGCCTTGATCCAGCGCAAGCAGGTCGCGCCCGTGATCGTGCGCGCCCTCGTCCGGCAAGGGCTGCGGCCTGTCGCTGGATTTGGGAGTGTCTGAGCGGCCCGAGACATAGGTGACAGAACGTACCGGACACATGGGTAACACCTCC